>CAVCRS010000070.1:0-13752 GCA_963604635.1 Faecalibacillus sp. | reverse complement strand
CTACCGGTAACCTCGACTCCAAGAACGGCAAGGAGGTTATGGAGATGCTTACCGAACTGAATCACGAGGGTACCACCATCGTTATGGTGACCCACTCCCAGAAGGACGCCACCTACGCCCAGAGGACCATCGCCCTCTTCGACGGTCAGATCGTGAGCGACGTAAAGAATGAATTGTAAAGCCGTGACGGCCAAACAACATATTGATAATTAAACATATAACCAAAGGAGCCCGACTGAAATCCAGCCGGGCTCCCTTATTGTTGCTGCAGACTGCAAGCGCTACAGTTTTCTGAAGTCGACCGTACAGTTGAACTTGCTGTCGGAATCCAGTGCCGTACAGTCGGTGACAGTCATCCTGTAGGTCGCGCCGGCCTCGAGGGTTACGCCGTCAGCGAGGGACATATTGCCGTCCTGCTTGAGGTACTTCGCCGCCTCGTCGGTAAGAGTTACCGTCTTGTATTCGACGCCCCATCCGGCCTGGCCGAAGAACTTGAAGGACAGGTAGTCCGTTCTCCAGCAGTTGCCGACCATAGTCGTGTCAGCCTCGTCTGCGACTGCGACACCGGTGAACTGGTAAACACCCTTCTCTATCTGGGCGATAGTGGTGAGCAGACCGTTCTCGAAGCCGTACTGGTTCGCCATCATAGGGAAGCCTACGCCCCAGCCCATAAAGGTGATCGCGCCCTCATCGGCATAGGTTGCGCACTTTCCGTCCTCCTTCACGTGACGTACCACTACATACTGGTCCTTGATGTTCAGCTCGAAGGAATAGTATCCTGTGATGGAGTTGAACTGGAGACCCTGCGCCGTGAGAGTGAAGTTGTCGCGGTCGAATGTCCAGGAGAGAGGGTTGTCGATTCCGCTGTAGGAAATGATGCTGCCCTGCTCGACCTTGACCGCCATAACCTTATAGACGGTAGAGGACATCTTGGTGGCCTTAACGCCGTTTATGGTGATGTCGAGTCCGCTTTCAGCCACCTCAACCTCCTTGTAGGATACCTTCGCGGCATTGATACCGCCGGTCAGGTCGAGGGTGATCTGATAGCCTGTACCTGCGGCCACGTCAGCGACCTTGATGTTTCCGGAATCAGTCATCGTGAATGCCGGCTCGAGCTTGATGGAGGAGTAGTTCGACTTCGTGAACTCTTTGTCCCAGCCCTTCTGGCCGAAGAACTTGATCTCGGAACCGGAGAGCGACAGCTGACTTGGAGCCGCGAGGGTGAACTGATATACCTTGTCGGAAACCTGGGCCATAGGATAAGCGCCGTCGGTGGTGTTCCAACTCGGGCCGATCGTCGGCTTTCCGAAGCCTGAACCGATTACCCACACGGCACCTGAACCGTCCTCTGAGAGGGTCTGGGTGTTGTTTTCGTCCTTCATAGGCTCCACCTTGATCCACTGGTTCTCGGAGTCGTAATCCATCTTGTAGAGGCCATCGACTGCATTGAAGGCGACCTTCTTGGTTTCAGTATTCACAGTGAAGAAGTCAGGGTCGAAGTTCCAGCTCTCGACATTCACGATATTGCCGAAGTCCATTGTCTGTCCCTTTGTGAGATTTACGCAGGATGTGATGGCCTCGTCGGTGGTTCCGTCAGTAGGGGAAGCCTTCAGAGTGAGGAGGTTCACCGAAACTGTATAGGTTCCGGCGACGCTCGCTCCGAACGGGATGAGCTCGGCCGTCGATGAAGACAGGGCGGAGCCGTCCCAGCCGAGGGTGATCACCTGCCGGTCGCTGCCGAATGCAGGGGTAACGAGGTTTCCGTTCACATAGGAAGGGAAGTTCGCCTTGAGGGCATAGCAGTAGTCCGCAGTCTTGGCGAGAGTATAGGTAGTGCCGTCCTCGGTCTTCAGATACACCTCATCGAAGTTCGGACGCTGCAGAGCCACATCGAGGGTCTGCTCGGTGATTCCGAGGCCCACATTCTGGCTGACAAGTTTGAGCTGGGCCACACCGTCAGACACATCAGCGAGCAGAGGAGCCTGGAGGGTGACGGTGTAGTCGCCCTGCTCCCTGGTTCTTACGGTGGTGTTTGCGACCTCTGTCTCGCCGTAATAAAGATAGGCCTTGACGGTGGAGAGATCGAAGTCGGCATCGGTCAGATTCACATTCACGCTGACCTGGGCACCCATATACGTGGATTCTGTATATGAGTTAACCTTCATTTCAGGACCCTTGTCGGCCTTTTCGAAAGTCGGAGTCTCCGTGCAGGACAGCGCCGCAAGGGCTGCCACACTGAAGGCTGCAAGAGTTATAATATTCAGTTTCATATTTTTACAAACTAATTTAAACTATTATTTATCCTTCCAAATGGAAGAAGCAAGACACTGTGCCGGAATCTTCATCGTAGCCGTGTAGTTCGCGGCGCCGAATACGATGGTCTGAGCTTCGGTGGATTTGTTGCAGACCAGAACTCCGATAGTACCGTCGGTATTCTTGAACATCTGAAGTTCGACACCGTCAGGGGCCTTATAGTTGGAGACGGTCATCCGGCGTGCTCCCGGCTTCACCACCGCGCTCGCGTGGGCCACATTGTACCAGTGGGTATTGCGGGTTATGGTACGGTAGTCGGAAGTTTGGATGGTGACTCCTCCCCAACAGGTCGAGCAGGCTCCGCTGTGAGGGCTGTGAGGAGAATTCTTCTCGTCGAGCATAAGGTTCCAGAGGGTCACGCCCTTTCCTCCGCGCGAAAGCGTGCCGAGGAAGATGGATGAGAAGTCGTTCAGAAGGCAGGAGGAGAACTTGTAGTTCCAGGTTCCGATGGAAGCCTCCGTGAAATAGATGTCCTTGTCCGGAGCCGCAGCAACGATGTTGTCCAGCTCGGTCACGCTGCCGCCGTAGTTGTGCCAGGCTGAGCCTGCAGCCCACTGGGAGGCCTCTGTGTCGGCATAGATGTTCAGAGGATAGCTCTTCTGGTCAGCCTTTCCGTCATAATTGTAGTTATGGTCGAAAAGCAGGATCTTCACGTCCGACAGTCCGGCATCCTTCATCGCAGGGCCGAGGACCTTGATGAAGTCCCTCTGGTCCTCCCACGGCATATACATCGACATCGAGTTGCCGTGGTTCAGAGGCTCGTTCTGCATCGTGATCGCATAGATATTGAAGCCTTCGGCGCGCATTGCCTGAATCCATTTCACGAAATAAGTCGCGTAGTCCTTGTAGCAGGACGGCTTCAGACGGCCGCTGGTCCAGGAGTCGTAGCTCGTCTCCAGAACTGAAGTGTCAAAGCCGGCATAGCCGTATTTTCCGCCCTTCATCCACTTGGGACAGGACCACGGAGAACCGATGATCTTCACGTCAGGATTTATGGCATATATCTCCTTCAGAATCGGGAAGAGATATGTCTTGTCCTCATTCGGAACGCCGAAGTTCTCCAGTCCCTTCGTATCGCACCAGGTGTATTCATCCTTCAGGCAGAAGTCCGAAGCTCCTATGCTGACGCGGATAAGGCTCGACCCCACACCTTCGGTCTTCGAGAAGAGGTCGGTGAGGAACTTCGTGCGGTCATCCTTCGACATCTTGAGGAGGTTGTAACAGGAAGCCGTCGTTACAGCCAGTCCGAAACCGTCCACCTGGGGAGCAGTAGGGTCCTCGGCGAATTTCACCTGGTTCGGACTCATGCTGCCCGCTTTGGTGAAATCCGAAGTTCGGGTCACGAAGAGCTGGGTGGCATCCGCCGTCGTGATATAGGTGGTGATGTCGCTCACGGTCTCCTCCGGCTCGTCCGGTTCCACAGGAGTCACAGGTTCGCTTCCCTTGCCGTGGCCGCAGGCCAATGGCAGGGCGAAGATGAGGGGAATAAGCAAATGTTTGATTTTCACTAACATAATCGTTCAGGGTCATTGGACGTCCTGTCCGGCAGGACGTCCGGCTGAGTTTCCATTAATATCCTGGATTGGCCGTAAGGCTCGGGTTGTTGTCCATCGCTGTCTGAGGAATCGGCATCAGCACGGTCTCCTCGGTGAGCGGGAGTCTCTCCTGCCAGTAGCTGTCCTGCTGAGGCATGGCATCGTGGATGGCCTTTGCCCTGTCGAAGCCGTGGCGCAGAAGATCGAAGAAGCGGAAGCCTTCGAATGCGAGCTCAAGTCTTCTCTCGTGGAGAATGACGTCGATCGCGGCATCCTTCGAAGTAGGCACTGAAACCTCCTTCAGGCCGGCGCGGGTTCTGATCTTGTTTACATATGCTGTAGCTCCGGCGAAATCGCCTGTTTCAGCAAGAGCCTCAGCATGAAGGAGATAAATTTCTCCGAGACGCATAAGAATGATGCTGCTGGCGTTAGTAGGCACCTTGTGCATGAACTTATACTTGTTCCCAGGATAATAGTTGGACCAGATGGCCTCGTCCTCAACGATGCAGGCGTTCATTCTCTCGGTGTCGCCCTCCTTCTCGTAAGCGGAGATGAGGTCGCGGGAAGGAGTGATCCACTTGATCCAGGAGTAGCTGTCGTCAGGGTTGTAGGCGTTGCGGTGGAACATCATCCATACCCAGTTGCCGTTGCTTCTGGTATATGTAACCTCGAAGATGGATTCGGAGGTGTTGCGGGTGGCGTCATTGTCATCATAAGCCCACATAGAGCCGTAGTCATCGACGAGCTTGTAGCCCATAGCCTCGACTGCAGCGCAGTGCTCGGCCACTTTGGACCAGTCGCGGCAGGTCTCCTCGGCATAGATTCTCGCGAGCATGCCGTGGGCGAAACCCTTGGTGAAGAGCATCTTGTTCGTTGGGTCCATGTCCGGAGCGTTCTCGCAGGCGTACTCGAGCTCGGAGATAATCTGCTTATAGACCTCCTCGCGGGATGTGCGTGCAGGATAGTAGGCGCTATAGACCTCCTCGATGTTCTCTGCGGTGATTGCCGGCGGAATGGTGTTCACGAGCGGAATATCGCCCCAGAGCTGTGACATCTGAAAGAGATTCCAGGCCCTCCAGCAGTATGCCTCGGACTTCCACTGCGCACATTCCTTGTCAGTCATGTCGGAATCCGAATCATTGATGCGGTCGATATTGCAGATGATGTTGTTGCAATTGCTGACCTGCTCGAGATACCAGTTCCAGTCTCTCTGGACGTTAAGGTTCTCGCCGTCCTGCTTGTTGGCCTCAATGGCCATCAGTTCTACCGTGGAAGGGTTTCCGCCGTAGGCGTTGTCAGCGCGACACTCGCCATAGACCAGCCAGTCGAGATAACCCTTTTCCTGGATGTCCTTGACCCAGGACTGGTAGATGGAGTTGCGAAGGCCCTCCATATCCGCTCTGGTGGAATACTGGGACTCTGAACCGGTCTCGTCCTCCACCGTCACATTTCCTTCATTGTAGCTTGTCACAGGATAAAGATCCAGATTGCAGGAAACTGCAAGAAGGGAAAGAATCGTCAAAATATATATTCTCTTCATAATTACAAGCCGTTTTTTAGAATTCAACATTTACTCCGAAAAGCACGGTCTTAACGCAAGGATATGTACCCCAGTCGATTCCGGTATTCGTAGCCGAAGTATATTGGCTCATTTCAGGGTCGTAGCCGGTGTACTTGGTGAGGGTGATCATATTGTCCAGGGTGATGTAAGGACGTATGCTCGAGATGTTCGCTCTCCTGAGATCCGGATGAGTGAAGTTGTAGGCGAGGGTTATGTTCTTGACCTTGAGGTAGGAGCCATCCTCGACCCAGCGGGTGGAAGACTTGAGGTTGTACAGCTCGCCAGCCTTAGGGATGTCGGTAACCTGTCCCGGAACTCTCCATCTGCGGACTGCGTCCTTGATCTGGTTCGCTCCGGTGTACATACCGATCATTTCGATCTTCGAGGCGTTGTAGATGTCATTGCCGACGGAAGAAGTGAGCAGGAAGCTCAGGCTCAGGCCCTTCCAGCTGACGGTGTTGGTCATGCCGGCAGTGAACCAAGGATTGGCGTCGCCGATGTAATGCTTGTCGGAAACGTTGATCTTGCCGTCGCCGTTCAGGTCCTCATAAATCACCATACCGGTCTCAGGATCCACGCCCTGCGCTGTATAGCCCCAGAAGCAGGAAAGCGGCTTGCCAGGGGTCATTCTTACCAAGTACCCGCTCAGAGCATCGGAGGTCGTGGTGTAGTAGTAAACCTGCTGGAGAGTGAGTTTCTCGAGGCGATTGCGGTTCATCGAGATGTTGAAGTCGGTGGTCCATCTCCAGTCATTTCTGTCGATGTTCACAGAATTGATCGCAAGTTCGAGACCCCAGTTCGACATCTCGCCCTCGTTGCGGTAAATCGAAGGGTTAGGAGAAGGCAGCGGAACGCTCATAAGGAGGTTCGTCGTATATTTGTAGTACGCGTCGAAGGTCACTCCGAGACGTCCTCTGAACATCGACCAGTCCACTCCGACATTGGCCTGGGACGTAGTCTCCCAGGTGAGGTCCTTGTTGCCGATGTTGCTCTTCGAGCCGAGTGTAGGCACTGCATCGGCATTCGCGGACTGCGTCCAATCCGAATAGTTGGTCGAGTACATCTGTACCCAGGCGTAGTCGTCGAGACCTGACTGGTTACCCTGCTGGCCCCAGCCGGCGCGCAGTTTGAGGTCGCTGATCCAGCTTACGCCCTGCATAAAGTCTTCGCCGCTGATTCTCCACGCTGCAGACACTGAAGGGAATACACCCCAGCGGTGACCAGGGGCAAGTTTCGAGGAACCGTCCGCACGCACATTGGCCGTAAGGTAGTAACGGCTGTCGTAGTTATAGGATACTCGCGCGAGGTAGGACATGATCGCCCACTTGGAGTAACCCTGGCTCTGGCCTCTCAGACCGCCCTTGTTACCTCCGTTGATGCCGAAGAGGACGTTGTTGTAGTCAGGAGAGAAATAGCTGCGCGAGCCGCTGAGGTTCTCCCAGAGGGATGTGGTCGCGGAAGTACCGCCCATCGCCTCGAAGTTGTGCTTGCCCGCCCAGGTGTTGTTATAGGTGAAGATGTTGTCATAGACCATTCTCATATCGTCGCTTCTGGTGGAAGACGCCTCGCCGTGCTGGGTGCGTCCGTAGGAAGTCTTGATAGGGTCGAGGAAGCTGTAGCTGTGCACCCATCTGCGGTCCATCGTCACTGTGGACTTGAACTGGAATTTCGGGGTGAACCTGACGGTGGCGTGTCCGGTGAGGATCAGTCGGTCGGTCTGGCTGTAGTTGTTCTCGGTGCGGGCGAGGTTCTCCGAAGGAGTCGTGAGGTTCGCGCCGTAGAACTCGGTCCAGTACTGGTTCGGGTTCGTCTCGCTCCACGGCTTGGCGTAGGTCGGGGTGTTGATGACCGAGAGGACCACGCCGGCGCGGTTGGAACCGGTTCCGGAGATGATGCCGTTGTTCTTGTAGTGGGAGAAGGCCACGTCAGCGCCGACATTTATCCACTTGTAGAGGTCGGAGTCGAAGTTCGCCTTGACATTGACACGCTTGTTGTAGGCGACAGGAAGCACGCCCTGCTCATCGATGTAACCGCCGCTGATGTAGTAGCGGCTCTTGTCGGTGGCGTTCGAAACGGAGAGCTGGTAGTTCTGGTTGATGCCGGTCTGGTAAGTCTCCTTGAACCAGTCGGTTTCATCCTTGAGACCTTCCGGTACGGTGACCGTTCCGATCTCCTGCATAAGCTCGCGGTACTCGTCCACGTTCAGCACGTCATAGGTCTTGGCGACATTGGCGAGGCCGACCGAAGCGTTGAAGGAAATCTGCGGACCGCGGCTCTTCTTGCCGGATTTGGTGGTGATGAGCACTACGCCGTTCGCGGCGCGGGAGCCGTAGATGGCAGCGGAGGATGCATCCTTGAGGATCTGCATAGTCTCGATGTCCTGAGGGGAGAGGTATGCGATGGCATAGTTACCTGTACCTACAGGAACGCCGTCCACTACGTAGAGAGGGTCGTTCGAAGATGCGATGGAGGAGGCGCCTCTGACGCGCACGGTCATACCGGCTCCCGGCAGACCGCTGGTCTGCTGGACGGTGACGCCGGCCACCTTGCCCTGGATGAAGCCTGAAGCCTCATTGACAGGACGGAGGGCCATCTCTTCGTTGGAAACTGTGGAAACGGCCGTGGTAAGGTCTTTCTTGCGGGCTGTTCCGTAACCGATCGCTACGACGGCATCGAGGGCGATGGCGTCTTCTTCGACTGTGACATTGATAACGCTGCGGCCGTTAACCTGCTCGATTACAGTCTTGTAGCCGAGGGCCTCGAATTGGAGCGCAGCTGATGGGGAAGAAACATTGATGATGTAGTCGCCGCTGGCATCTGTAGAGGCTCCGTTCGTGGTGCCTTTCTCTATGACAGTCAGGCCGATGACCGGAGCTCCCTGAGAGTCAACTACATTGCCTTTGACAGAGTGTTGCTGAGCCAGCGCCGTGACGCTCAGGACAAGCAGCAAAACCATAGTAAGACATTTTCTCATACGGTTAGTTTTAATTAGTGTTTCGTTAATTATCTTCTTCCGGAGCATTCCGGAATACAATGCGAAGTTAAAAACAATTTCGACAGCCTATCCCAAAATTTCTATCAAATGACACTTTCTGGAATCGTATTCCTTCTTTCTGGAATCCAGGTTGGGGATTTTTCAGCCCAAAATGTCCCAACCTGAAAACACCACCCCCGCCGGACACACTTCAGAGGCACCAGCCAAATCCAGGTTGGGAATTTTTCAGCCGATTTTGTCCCCACCTGGACGCAAAAAGAGGAGCCCGGGGTCGGACTCCTCTTGTCGTTGTTTTTTTAGGAGTTACTGAAGTTTCCCGATGATGGAGGTGAGCTGCGAGCCGAGGGAGGTGTTGTAGCCGCCGGTGCGGTAGACCACCCGTCCGAAGCTGTCGCAGATGGCGATTACAGGCAGACGTGACTCCTCCCCGCCGCTGAGCATATCCTTCACGCTTCCGTCAGCGTCAATTCCGTAGTACAGCTTCGGAATGTTCACATTTCCTGGGAGTTTCAGCTTCGCTGCATCGGCGCTGTCCGGGCTGAGCAGCAGAACCGGACGGTCCCAGCCGTTCAGGGCTGAAAGGTCACCGAGAGCGTGGCGGCTCGGTTCATCGGATGAGCCTATGACAGCCACGAGGAAAAATCCGCGCCCGGCGGTGCTCAGAATGGAAGTCTTTTCACCCGAAAGCGTCAGATACTTCATCTCCGGATCCATACTTCCGATGACGCTGATATCCTCCACGGACTGCCTCATATTCAGACAGATATCCGTAGTCTCGCCGGCCTTGATTGTGAAAACTGTCAGCTGCGCGAGGGTCTTTCCGCTTGCAGTGCGGCTGCCGGTGGTGAGCATATAGGTTCCCTCATCGAGGGCGAAAGGCTTGCGGAAAGAAGATGCACGGGCATCGGCACCCAGTTCGGTGGCATCGCCGCCGTCGAACTCCAGAAGTTTGCGGCGTCCGTTCTCGATGCGGGACAGAGTGAAATGCCTGTAGTACTCAGGATCCTCAGGAGCATCTCCGCTGCGGGTGTAAGACATTGTGAGCCAGCCCTTAGGAGCTGCAGCCACATCTTCGCTGCGGCCGATCGGCATCCAGACACCCTCGCTGAGCAGCTGAGGCTTGCCGGTGAGCACGTCCATTCGGGCCGGAATTCCGTAAGTCCTGAGGGCCGCCACCATAAAGTTGTCGAAAGAACGTGAATCGGCCTTGCGGACCTTGACAACACCCGCCGGGGTCATCTGAAGACGCCTCGGGTTGAGGTCGTCAGCGATTTCTATATTTTCGCGAACCCAGGCTATGACCTGCTCCGCGCTCAGATTCTCCTCTCCGATGGCCTCCCTGATGGCAGTATGATAAGGCTGCAGGAACTCGTTGTTGATTCTCGGGCCGAGAACATAATCCTCTTCGCTTGCGGCCGTCTGCAGGGCATCATCCAGCACGCGGGCCGGAGTGTCGCGCAGATCCTTGCGGCTCACGCTTCTGAGCATCTTGAGGGCTGCATCCTTGCGGTCGGTTCCGTTCAGGAACTTCACGACCTCCTCCCAGTTTCCGCGGGCGGCCACTACATCGGCAACGCTTTCGTCATCATCCCGGTCCAGGCAGGCCCTGGCCTTGTCCGCATCCGCGAAGGTGGCCATATATGCGTGCCTGAGCGAATCCTCATAGGCGAGGCGCACCTTGTTCCGGGCCACGGCCTGCTCATCCACTTCATAAGGAATCTTTCCGGGTACAGGAGGCTCCACATCATAATTCGCGATAAAGGAGTCAGCGTCCGTATGATTCAGAACCACTGTGATTTCGGTCTGAGCCGGACTCAGCATCCCGAGACCGTAGCATCCTTCGCGGCTGACCCATACGAACATATCGCCCTTTCCGGTATGCAGGGACGCCTGACCGTTGCTGTCAGTAGTCAGCGCCACAGCCGGGTACATTTCAGCATAGTTGTATATGCAGAATTCCACCCTGGCACCCTCGACCGCATTGCCGTCGGCATCCGTCACCGTCACGGTATTCTTCTGGGTCTGAGCATAGTTCCCGATGACATTGATCTCCGTGAACGAGTGGGTTCTGCGGATCACGTCCTCCGGTCCGCGGTAGTCGCCGAACACCAGAGTGTGCATCAGCATTGCACGCGAAGCGGGCTCGTTGAACCAGGCCATATTCAGCTCAGGCTCAGGCTCGCAGGCACCCAGGAACGACCATTTGCCGTCGATCCAGACTTCCACCCAGGCGTGGTTGTCATCGGTGTGCGCCCAGCGCGGAGTATAGACCTGGCGCGCAGGAATGCCCACCGTGCGCATCGCGGCCACGGCCAATACGGACTCTTCCCCGCAGCGTCCTTCGGCGTTGAGGATGGTCGCGAGCGGAGACGAGGTGCGGGCGTCACTCCCGACATAGCTCACCCTCTCGTGGCACCAGTGGTTCACCTCCAGGGCCGCATCGTGCATATTCATTCCCTGAACCCTCTGTTTCAGGGACTCGTACCAGACTATACGGAAAGAATCCAGGTGCTCGTTGTTTATGCGGACAGGAAGCACGAAATGCAGGAAGAGGTCCTCGGGCACTTCCTTGCCCCAGGACAGCTCCTCGCGGGCGAGAAGGGACATTTTCACGTTGGCGCGGTAGAAATCCTCATCGTAGTCGCCTATATCGGCTATCGACATAGAGTCATAGAGGAAATCCATCGCTTTTTTCTCGGAGAGCCGCTGCGAACAGGCTACCAGGCTGAGTGTGAGGAGAATAAGAGGCAGAATTCTTTTCATAAGGTTGCGTATTTGTTATCAATGTTCACAAATATCGCAAAAAAGTCAGATTTCCGTGCAGTATTTTGCCGGCTCCGTCATTTTATGGGCGAAAAAAGGAGATCAAACGATGAAAAAGACATTTCTGATATTCACACTTCTGATCACATCCCTGCTGGGGCTGAGCTCCTGCACCGCCTTCGATGACGCCGGTGATGTCGATCTTTTCTATAACGCCCTCGTGACGGTAAAGCACACCGCAAGCGGTACACTTTATTTCCAGCTGGATGACAAGACTACGCTCAGGCCTCACGGGATTTCGGATTCCGCATACGGCAATGAGCAGTTCCGCGCGCTCGTGAGCTATACTGAGAGGGATGAAGTCCCTGCTTCTTCCGACGGAATCGCTTTCGACAAGTCGGTGGATGTCTTCAGGCTCGACAAGGTTCTGACCAAGCAGATAGCCGCGAGCCAGGGGGACAGGGATGACGAGGTTTACGGCACTGCCCCGGTGGAGATTGTGAACAGCTGGGCGAATATCATCGAGGACGGCTATATCACACTGGTATTCAGCGGCTATTGGGGCGATGTGAACAAGACGCACAAGATCAATCTGGTGGGCGGAGTGGACAGCGGCGACCCATACCTGCTGGAACTCAGACACGATGCGTGTGACGATGTGGCTACGGTTTACGATTCGACGCGATGCAACGGCATCGCGGCATTCGACCTGAACTCTCTCCCGGACACAAAGGGGGAAACTGTTAAACTTAAGATACGGTTTATTACTTTCACAGGCGAGAAGACGGTTTACTTCGATTACTGCACGGGAAAAACTTCTCTGCCTGCCTCTCAGGCGCCGGACATAAATTTCCAGACGCCGGGGGTCGAGTAAGCCTGGACAGGCTACTCATCAATTGACACAGCCTTCTATCTGATAAGGCAAAAACGTAACTTCTGACACTGAGTAACTTTTACTATGACGAGAGGAGTCCGACCCCGGGCTCCTCTTTTATTTATTTATACCCGACTCCGGAAAAGCTATCTCGGGAAGAGGCCGAAGAGGGCGGAGCCGCTGCCGGACATCGCGGCATAGACGGCTCCGCGCTCGTATATGGAGGCCTTGAGGGCGGCAAGAGACGGATGGGAGGCGAAAATCGGCTCCTCGAAATCGTTCACGAGCTTCCCGCGCCACTCCCGCACCGGCAGACTCAGCACATCCCGAAGCGCGGGAAGAGAGTCCGTGCGGCGCTCGCGCGGAGTGATGCCCGCATACGCCTCGCGGGTGCTGATGGAGATTCCCTCCGGAATGAAAAGCCTGATACTGAAGCCGTCCAGAGGAAGCGCATAATCAGAAAGCACCTCTCCGCGACCCTCCCCGAACATCGGGCGGTTATACACGAAGAACGGGCAGTCGCTTCCCAGCTTCGCGGCATATTCCGCAAGCCGGACTTCATCCAATCCCAGTCCGAACATCTCCGAGAGCATCCTGAGCGCGAAAGCCGCATCGGCGCTCCCGCCGCCAAGCCCAGCGCCCACAGGCGAGCGCTTCTCGAGGAAAATCTTCACGGAAGGCAGGGTGAAGTCCTCAGCAAGAGCATAGTAAGCCCTGACGGTCAAATCTTTAAGGGGATCCCAGTGGACTCCCTCAGCTCGTCCAATGGTGACCATCACCCGTCCGTCTTCACTTATCCCCTGAACCACGGCCGGATAGCCGGAAGCGGGTTTGAAGGCTCCGAAACGGGAGAAGAGCGAGGCCGCAGTCTCGGAATATCTGTCGGCGGGGATTATCTCCAGACAGTCCTGAGAGTCATTGCAGGGCACGAAAAGGGTCTCCAGGTCGTGATACCCGTCCGCGCGCTTGCGGAGAATACTCAGACCGAGATTGATCTTGACGTTCGGAAAGGTGACCATAAGCTATAAAGCCCTTACAGCCGCCTCCACAGCTTCGGCATATTCTGGGGAAGCCTCCCCGCAGAAACTCAGGGCGGGAGCGAGGAAGGAAATCATCTGCAGCACTTTAGCCTCTTCCTCCGGGATACCGCGGGAGCGCATATAGAACTGCTCCTCGAGATTGAGCCGGCCCAGAGTGGCGCCGTGCGAGCAGGCCACATCATCGGTATAGATTTCCAGCTGCGGACGGGTTTCCGCACAGGCGGTATCCGAAAGCAGCAGATTGTGGTTTTCCTGAAAGGCCTGGGTGAGGTCCGCCCCCGGGGCCACGGTAATGCGGCCGGAGAATACGGTATTGGACGCCTCGGCGGCCACGCCCTTGAAAAGCTGATGCGAAGTGCACTCTGCGACGCGATGGTTCACCTGCGTGCGAATCTCTGCCTTTTGGCTGCCGCGGCAGACGTAAACACCTGAGAGTCTGGCCTGCGCGCCCTTGCCGAGCATATCCGCGACGATATCGACGCTCACGTCCTCGCCCGGCAGGATCACGATGCAGAGCGAGAGCTGCGAATGCTCCTCGAGCGCGAATGCGAAGCGCCCGGTGCCGCTCACGAGCTTCACCACGCTGCATTTCTGACCCGCTGCGATTCTCTGAGCGTCCTCAGGGACAGGCAATTCGACGTAATGTCCGCAATCTCTAGAACTCATCATAA
>CAVCRS010000069.1:0-14584 GCA_963604635.1 Faecalibacillus sp. | reverse complement strand
CCCAGCTTCTCAACGAGGAAGGGTTCGTAAGTCTTAAGGTTCAGTACATAGACGGGACGAAGACAGAGTCTGTGGCGAACAAATACACCTTCGTCTGGAAAGGCAGCGTTGAGAAGAACAAGGCCAAGTTTGAAGAAAACGTAAAATCAATCCTGAAAGCAGCGGAGGAGGCGTTCGCATCAGAAAACGCCGAAGAGTATCAGGAACTTACAGTCGAGGAGACCGCCAGACGCTTCTCCCCCTTCACATAAAAAATGACTAAAAATCTCTTTTTAGTCTTCATCAGTTTTTTCAGTTCACGTGCTTGCCGTGGCAGCGGCCGTAGGTGAGTCCGCTGCCGCACGGGCAGGGGTCGTTCAGGCCGACGCGCTTGATGGCGATGCCGTACTTCGAGATGTCCGTGGCGGTGTCGGGCTGCGGCATCGCGTGCCTCAGATAGTCCGGGATGCCGGCGGAAACTTCTTCCCGCTCGCTTTCCTCCACCTCGATATCGACCTTGAGAAGCCCCGTTTCATTGGCGCTGAAGCCGCGCAGTACCCATTTCGGGATGCTGTTCGCGTAGTCGGCGATGACTTTCACGCAATCCTCGTACTGTTCGAACTTGCCGACGGCGTCCACCACCTCCTCCACTGAGGCGAACAGCATCGAGGTAGCCTGGTCGAGCATCGGGTATTGGGCGTTCAGCCAGATGTCGTGCAGCTCCGCAAGGCTCTGCTCCTGAGTGTATCCGAGAGCCCGGAGCATTTCGAGCACCGCCTGCCCCTCCGGGCTCTTGATGCCGTAGGTGCCGAACGGCATATTCTCTCCCGCCTCTATGGCTCTCTGCACGTCGATCTTCGCATAACGGCTTCCTTTCGGGCTCCGGTTCTTCCTGCGCAGCTTCAGTATCAGTTCCGGCTCGCTCATATACGGGGTGGAAAGATACAGCTGATTCTTGTGGAATACGCGCGAAGCCATCAGAAGGCTCGACTCGGACAGGGTTTCAATCCGGATGTCGCCGTAGCCGGCCGTGTCGCGGATCTCTGCGAGGGTCTCCAGAAAAATCTTGAACGGAACCATCCCATAGATGTTCAGAATGCTCAGAATCAGCCTGTCCAGATGGAAGCTGCCGTCCTGAGTCTTCTGCGCAATGACTTCATCGACCTTTCCGCGGATGGCATCGTAAACGTCAGGTACGACGGCGAAGTGCTCCCCGGGATCTTCGGGATAGCTCATTTCTATGACATTGATGTGCTCCAGGGCGCTCGGAATGGGGCTGAAGTCCATCTCTACCGTCTGCTCCCTTCCGGCATCGACGCCTCTTTTGAGCATATAGAGGTCAGGCTCGGTGAGCTGGCGGAGCCATCTCTCCGGAGAATTCAGGATGGCGCCGGCTATCTCCTCCACCATAAAGGACTTTTTCGAGGTGAGTTTGAACTCTCCAAGCCCCAGAGCCCTGCCCATTTCGCGGAGCTCATCCTTGTAATATCCGTCAAGTATTTCTCTTAAATATCTCATTAGTGATGATGAAAAAATTAGTCGGTGTAGTTTGTAAAGGATTTTTGAGGATAAATTTGTTTGTGAAGAAGGAGTGTACTGGAGTACACGACTGATGAACAGATAAATTTAGACCAAAAAGACGAGCAGACGTACCAAGTTATTTTTTTGAGTCACTTACCACTCTACAAATTGAATCTTGCCGAGGTCTCTCGGTTTGGCCTCCGGGCTCTCGTCAGGGTAGCCCACCGCTATCATCAGGCAGAGTTCGTACCCCTCGCTGAATTTCAGACCCTCGAGGAACCAGGCGGCGTCAGGGCTGGTCTTGAGGAAGGCTACAGGGCCTCCGAGACAGCAGGTGCCGAGCCCGAGGGACTGGGCGGCGAGAATCATATTCTCTGCCATAAGTCCGGCGTTCAGGCCGCTGTCACCCTCCGGAACCGCTATGGCGATGACTGCCGGGGCATTGCGGAACATATTCTTGAAATTCTCATCCCGGCTGACCATTTCAGGATTGGCCGCCGTGAAGACGGCGGTCACGGAGTCTATGGCCGCCTTGCTGTCCACGATGCGCACCTCCCAGGTCTGCCGGTTCATTCCGTTCGGAGCGTTCACGCCGCACACCGCGATCTGCTGGAGCTTCTCGCGCTCGACGCTCTGATCCTTGTATCTGCGTATGGAACGTCTGGCCATAATGTTTTCTATGACAGCGTTTTCGCTGGTCTGTTCCTGCGTCTGCCCCTGTGTCTGGCCGCAGCCTGCCGCTCCGAGCACTGCAAGTGCCGCGAGTGAGATGAACCGTGTGCTTTTCTTCATAATAATCAAGTTTTAAATCCGTTGCCGCGAGTCGGCAAAAACAACTGCCGCAACGCATCAAAGTTACAATATTTATCCGTATATTCGCAGCCGATGCGGGCAACTTCTTTAAAAAATTATAAAGAACCTCCCCTGCAGCCACAAAATTTATAACATTATGAAGGAATATATTGAACAGAATAAGGAAAGATTCTTCGAAGAACTCTTCTCCATCCTCAGAATTCCGTCCATCTCGGCAAAGGCTGAGAACAGGGCAGATATGCAGCGCTGCGCCGAAAGGATCGCGGAGCTTCTGCGCGAAGCCGGAGCCGACGAGGCCGGGGTTTACCCGTCCGCGGGCAACCCTGTAGTCTTCGGCCGCAAGACCGTGGATCCGTCCTACAGCACCGTGCTCGTTTACGGACATTATGACGTGCAGCCGGTCGAGCCGCTCGAGAAATGGGACAGCGACCCGTTCGAGCCGGTCATCCACGACGGCGCCATCTGGTGCCGCGGCGCCAACGACGACAAGGGCCAGCTCTTTATGCACATCAAGGCCTTCGAGTTCCTGCTCAGAACTGGGCAGCTGCGCCACAACGTGAAATTTATGTTCGAGGGCGAGGAGGAGATCGGCAGCCCGTCGCTCCCGCAGTGGATCCGCGAGAATAAAGAGAAGCTCGCCGCGGACGTGTGCCTGGTGTCCGACACCACGATGCTCGGCGAGAACGTTCCGTCCATAAACTGCGGAATGCGCGGCCTAAGCTACCTCGAAGTCAAGGTCACGGGTCCGGACAAGGATCTGCACTCCGGACATTACGGCGGCGCGGTGGCCAATCCTATCACCGTCCTCTGCGAGATGATCGCTTCGCTGCACACTCCTGACGGCAAGGTGAATGTCCCGGGATTCTATGACAAGGTCGTAAGGCTCTCGCGCAAGGACCGCGATATGCTCGGCAAGGCCCCGTTCGACATAGAGGAATACAAGAAGTCCATCGGCGTGAAGGCTCTGCGCGGCGAGAAGTCCTACACGACCCTCGAGCGCACGGGAATCCGTCCGTGTCTGGATGTCTGCGGCATCTGGGGCGGCTACACCGGCGAGGGCGCTAAGACCGTCATCCCTTCCGAGGCTCACGCGAAGATCTCAATGCGCCTGGTACCGAATCAGTTAAGCAGTGAAATCACTCCGCTTTTCGCCCGCTATTTCAAATCCATCGCACCGCGCTGCGTCACTGTCGAGGTTAAGGAATGCGAGGGCGGCGACGGCTTCCTCATTCCGATCGACTCGCCGGCATACAAGGCCGCATCGCGCGCCATTACAGAGGTTTACGGCATCGAACCTGTTCCTAGCCGAGGCGGCGGCAGCATCGCCGTTCTCGCCGAGGTCCAGAAGATTCTGGGCATAGACCCGCTGCTGATGGGATTCGGCCTCGAGCGCGACACAATCCACTCTCCGAACGAGAGTTACCTCCTGAAGCAGCTCTTCGGCGGAATGGAATCCATCGCACTCTTCTACCGTTATTACTAGTTCAGGACTTTGATTTTACCGGCACGGCTTGCGTCTGCGCAAGCCGGCCAATCTGAACGTCATTTCAAGACATTCTACAAGGAAAATACACCAGCATCAGTATGGCAGACGAAAAGATAATATTCTCGATGGCGGGAGTGGGGAAGGTCCTTCCGCACAATAACCGGGTGATCCTCAAGGATATCTACCTTTCCTTCTTTTATGGAGCCAAGATCGGCATCATCGGTCTGAACGGTTCCGGAAAATCGACCCTTCTGAAAATCATCGCCGGCGTGGAGAAATCCTACCGCGGCGAAGTCGTATGGGCCCCCGGCTATACCGTGGGCTATCTGGAACAGGAGCCCCAGATGGACCCTTCCAAGACTGTCCGCGAGGTGGTCGAGGAGGGCGTAAGCGAAGTTATGGAACTCCTGCACGAATATGAGGAAGTGAACCGGAAGTTCTGCGAGCCGATGAGTGACGATGAAATGAACGACCTCATTGTCCGTCAGGGCGAACTCACGGAGAAAATCGACCACGTGGGCGGCTGGGACATCGATTCGAAGCTCGAGCAGGCGATGGACGCGCTGCAGTGTCCGCCTGATGACGCGCTCGTCTCGACCCTTTCGGGCGGCGAGCGCAGAAGAGTGGCCCTGTGCCGTCTGCTTCTGCGCGAGCCGGACGTGCTGCTGCTCGACGAGCCTACGAACCACCTTGATACTGAGAGTATCCAGTGGCTCGAAGCGCATCTGCACCAGTACAAGGGCACGGTCATCGCCGTGACCCACGACCGGTATTTCCTCGACAATGTCGCGGGCTGGATTCTGGAACTCGACAGGGGAGAGGGGATTCCGTGGAAGGGAAATTACTCTTCCTGGCTGGAGCAGAAGAGTCTGCGTCTGGCTCAGGAGGAGAAGCAGGAAAGCAAGCGAAGAAAGACTCTCGAACGCGAGCTCGAGTGGGTCAGAATGGCCCCGAAAGCCCGTCAGGCGAAGCAGAAGGCCCGTCTGGGAGCTTACGAGAAGATGGCTTCCGCCGACTCCAAGGAGAAAGAGTCGAGGCTCGAAATATATATCCCGAACGGACCGCATCTCGGAAACAAAGTCATTGAGTTCCACGATGTCAGCAAGTCCTATGGCGACAAGCTCCTTTTCGAGCATCTCGACTTCGTGCTGCCGCCTGCGGGAATCGTGGGCGTGATCGGCCCGAACGGAGCGGGCAAGACTACGCTCTTCCGCCTCATTATGGGCATCGAGCAGCCGGACAGCGGAACCATCGAGATAGGGGAGACTGCGAAGATCTCCTATGTGGATCAGCAGCACAAGAGCATCGATTCGGACAAGACTGTATATGAGACGATTGCGGGCAATTCCGAGTGGGTGCGCCTGGGCGGGCGCGACATAAACGCGCGATCCTGGGTGAGCCGCTTCAATTTCTCGGGTGCCGACCAGGAGAAGCTCTGCGGAGTGCTCTCCGGAGGCGAGAGAAACCGCCTGCATCTGGCCCTCACGCTCAAGGACGAGGGCAATGTGCTCCTTCTGGATGAACCTACCAATGACGTGGACGTGAATACCATACGCGCTCTCGAGGACGGTCTGGACGGCTTCGCGGGCTGCGCCGTCGTGGTTTCCCACGACCGCTGGTTCCTCGACCGCATCGCCACCCACATTCTGGCTTTCGAGGGCGACTCGAAGGTTTATTTCTTCGAGGGAAGCTACTCCGAGTATGAGGAGAACAGAAAGCTCAGGCTCGGCGACAGCGAACCGAAGCGCTTCAAATACAAAAAGTTAATGAGATAACAATCAGATTCCCCATTGTTTTATAAATATATGGAAAAGCACATTTCTATGAACCCGAACCTCATCGTTCGGTACCTGAAAAAACCTTCTTCCGAGTTCACGCGCGAAGACATAATCAAGTACTGTGTGGACAACGAAGTGGAATTCATCAACTTCCATTACTGCGGATGGGACGGCAGGCTCAAGACCCTGAACTTTGTGATCCACAGCGAGGAGCATCTCGAAAACATTCTCGCGGCAGGCGAGCGCGTGGACGGCTCAAGCCTCTTCCCGTTCATCGAGGCGGGCAAGAGCGACCTCTACGTGATGCCGAAATACAGGACGGCTTTCGTGAATCCGTTCACGGAATATCCTACTGTCGATATCCTCTGCTCCTACTTCGACCGCGACGGCCAGCCTTTCGAGAGTTCGCCTGAATACATACTTCACAAGGCCCACGAGGCCTTCAAGGCCACTGCCGGAATGACTATGGAAACTATGGGAGAACTCGAGTACTACATCATCTCCGACGAGGAGGATCTCTATCCGGTAGCTGACCAGAAGGGCTATCACGAGAGCGCCCCGTTCAACAAATTCACCGATTTCCGCATCGAGGCGATGAAGCTCATCGCCCAGGCCGGCGGTCAGATAAAGTACGGCCACTCCGAGGTGGGCAACTTCACGAAGGACGGCAAGAGCTACGAGCAGAACGAAATCGAGTTCCTGCCGGTCAATATCGAAGATGCTGCAGACCAGCTGGTTGTGGCCAAATGGATTATGCGCCAGCTCGCTTACCAGTACAATGTCCAGCTGACCTTCGCTCCGAAGATCACTTCCGGCAAGGCCGGTTCCGGTATGCACGTCCACTGCAAGTTCACCCGCGACGGCAAGTCGATGATGACCCGTGGCGGAGAGCTTACAGACGAGTGCCGCAAGGCCATCGCCGGCTATATGGACGCCGGCACCTCGCTCCCTGCGTTCGGCAATCCTCATCCGCTGTCGTTTATGCGTCTGGTGCCTCACCAGGAGGCTCCGACATCGCTCTGCTGGTCCTTCTCGAACCGCAGCGCGCTCGTCAGAGTTCCTCTCGGCTGGCTGAAGCCGATCGATATGGCCGCCAAATGCAATCCGGCCGAGACGGCCAATGACCGTGATTTCTCTGATAAGCAGACTTTCGAATGGAGGGCTTCAGACTGCTTCGCCGATACATACCTGCTTATGGCCGCCCTTTGCTGCGCAGCCCGTCACGGCTTCGAAATGCCTGACGCCCTGGCAGTTGCGGAGAAGACCTATGTGGGCCTCGGCGTGAATATCCACGATGCTAGCCAGCAGAAGATCCAGGAATCCCTGGAGCAGCTTCCGGGAAGCTGTGTGGGGGCCGCGGCTGAACTCGCCAAAGACCGTGAAATCTACACCTCCAAAGGCGTGTTCTCCGATGCCCTTGTCGATTGGTACATCAAGTACCTCACGGATTTCCACGATGAGAATCTGCGTGATGAGCTGAAGAAGGACCCTGAGCGCGAGATGCGCTATGTCCTCAGCTGTCTGAACAACGGTTAGATTCCGCCCCTTCTCCGGGCGGGAAGAAGTATAACTTCATAACCTGCTGGAGAGCTCTTCGTAGTATCTGCGTGATACCGGAATCTCTCTGTCAGTGCTGTCAAGCTCCGCGAGGATGAGGCCTTCCTTATCCTTGCGGAGTACTTTTACGTGCTTCGGATTTATGAAGAATGACCTCTGGCAGCGCACCAGCCCGTGCTTGGCGCAGAGAGGCTCCAGGGCTTTCATAGATGTCCGGAGAAGATATTCCTTCACTTTCTCGCCCTCGGTGTAGTGGATTCTGACGTAGTTTTCCTCCGAAGCGAGGAAGAGTATGGTGTTCGGGCTGATCACTAGCTTCAGCCGTCCGTTCTCATCCTGGAAGCGCACGAGGGAATTCTCCTCCTCGATCTGTTTGGAGTCCTGGGTCATTCCTATCAGCATAAGAAGCAGGCATATTATGGAATATGGATAGATCAGCACAAGTGAAATCATACTGAAGCACCTTCCCACGGCGAAGAAGTAGGGGATTTCGGCGCGGCTCCTGAGGCAGATGTACAGGCCGCAGAAAAGGGCCATAAGTATGAGTTCTCCCACGCACCAGCCTATGTACCAGCCTATGGCGAGGGGCTTGCTCCGCCAGATGAAATGGAAGCCTATGCGCATTCCCGTGATGACCCCGAGGATGATGCAGGTCATCATCGTGGCGTTGAAATAGTACGGATTCCCCTTTCCGACCTGCAGGAGTTCGGGATCTCCCACCGGTCCGTAGAGGACGATGAAGAACAGGAAAAAGAGGGGCAGGGCCACGAAATGGAGCACCTGGGCCTTCATAGTCTTGAGAGTTCTTGGAATTCCGTTCATAATCTTTAATCTTTTTGTCACAGGGATGATGGGACAAAGATAGAAAACTTATTTTTTAATCCCAAATATCGCATTTTACTCCCAAAAACGCCTATTTCGTCACTTTCTTTAGTCCCAAGTCACTATTCCTTCCCCGAGCCTTGCGCCTTTCCTAATTTTGCCATCGGAAAAAACGAAGAAGTAAATTTTCAAAACAGTTACGGTTATGAAAAAGGCTATCGCATTCGGAGACTCTGTACTCAAGGGCGTTATCATAGATTCCGCCCGTTCTATCGCAAATAACGTAAGATATATGTTTCTGGACAGTAATTTCACCTCCCAGGCCGGGCAGAGGCTCGGTGTGGACATAGACAATTACGGCAAGTTCGGAAGCACCATCTCCATAGGAACTGGCATCGTGGACAGGCATCTGAAGCAGGTGGGGGAGTATGACTATACTTTCCTGGAATATGGGGGGAACGACAGCGATTTCGATTGGACGGCGATAGCCGCCGACCCGTTCGCGCATCACGAGCCGCGCACCCCTCTGAAGCTGTTTTCGGAGATTTACACCTGCATCGTGGATAAAGTGCGCAAGTCGGGCTCGAAGCCTGTGATGCTCTCGCTCACGCCGCTGGATCCTGCGATGTATTTCGGGCATTTCACGAGGAATATGACGGAGGAGCAGAAGGAGAATGTGATCGTCTGGCTCGGAGGCACTACGGAGTCGATAACGAGTTGGCACGAGATGTATAATCTTGAAGTTTTCAAGCTCTCCAACCGTCTCGGCGTGCCGCTTCTGGACATCACTTCGCCTTTCCTCAGCCGCAAGGATTTCAGGGAGTTCTACTGCGAGGACGGCATCCATCCGAATGCCAAAGGACACCGGCTCATCGCCGACGCCATCTGCGACCAGCTGGCGGTATAAACTGACTATCAGGTAATACTTTATAATATAATTCTACTAAACGTCATTTAATCTGAACTTTACGATTTTTAACTTTACTATTAAACTGTACTATCTTAAACGTAACTGAAACCTAATCCTAATCGGAAAAAGGCGGCCTGTGAAGGTCGCCTTTTTTATTGAGAGTCAGATGTTTAATCTTTCTGGAATACGCGGACGTAGTCGACCTGCATTATTGCGGGAAGAACTGTCTCGTCCACGCCCTGCGCTCCGCCCCAGGAACCGCCCCAGGCGAGGTTCAGAGTGATGTAGAAGGCTTTGTTGAAAGGCCAGGTGCTTACATTGCCTTTGCCGTCGTTCTTGAAAGAGAAGAACTGCTTGCCGTCCACATAGGACTTGATCTCATCAGGAGTCCACTCGAGCGCATAGACGTGGAATTCGCCCTCGGCGTTCTTCGTATAGACTTCCTTGGTCTTCTGGGTGTTTATCGTATGGTTGTAGCTCTGGGTGTGGATGGACGAAGAAGTGTAGTTCGGATGGTATCCGACCTCCTCCATAATGTCTATCTCGCCGCACTTCGGCCAGCCGTCGGACTGGTCATTCGGCATCATCCAGAATGCAGGCCAGGTTCCCTTTCCCTTAGGCAGGTTTATGCGGGCCTCCATATAGCCGTACTTCCACGAGGCGCGGGTGTTCATTCTGGCGGAAATCACCTGCCCGTCGACTTTCATCGCCTTGATCTTCAGGATGCCGTCTTCTGTGTAGGCGGTGTAATTTCCGTTCAGAACGCCTCCTGCGACATATCTCTGGAGCTCGTTGTTCACATAGCCGGGAGCCCAGTTCTCGAAACGCCATTTCTGGGTGTCCACTTTGTCAGAGTTGAACTCGTCGTTCCAGACGAGGGTGTAGCCTTCCGGAGCCTTGATGCTGGTATCGACTTCCTCCTTCGGAGGGGCCGCCTGCTTCACCGGAACGGAGAGTGTCTGGGTGCCGTAGTAGAAATTCACTGCGGTCTCCCTTTCTGCCTTTCCGGTATTCTCTGTGATGTTCACGGTCACTGTTGTGGTACCGGCCATTCCGCCTGAAGGCGAAACGGTGCACCAGCTCTTGTCGGCGCTGCTTACGCCCCAGTCGCAGTCGGCTGTCACGGAGATGGCCTGAGTCGATTTCTTGTGGTCCGTGGAGATCTCCGTTACGGATGCGGAAAGGTTACGTGAAACCGGCTCCTCGCCGCTTCCTCCCTTTTCACAGGAGGAAGCGGTAAGAGCCAGAATGGATAATAGGTAAAGTACGTATTTCATTATCACTTACTTTTCCTGGTGCTCCTGGAAGCAGGTGTCAGTCAGAGTGATGACGCTGCCGCCGGCAGTACGGCCGAAGTCGAAGAATACTACAACCTTGTCGTAATCGCAGTTTGGAATCAGGTTTTCCTTCTTGATGACGAAGTCCTCATCTTCAGGAATTTCGATGGCGTTGTCATAGACCATGAAGTTGTCTGCGTCATTGTCGAGCCAGGCGATCTTGAGAGTAATCGTGCAGGCCGTGGTGCAATGGAAGGTAGTGCAGAAGTCATAAGTCTTCGATGCGCTTGCCGGGATTTCGGTCTTGAATATGGTCTGTCCCTGCCACTCGGCTCCGCCGACTTCTGCAGGAAGAACGATCTTGCAGTTCTTCTTGGCTTCATCTGTCCATTCGAACTCTGGATTGTCGATCGGGCTCCAGCCGGAGTTGGCGTACCAGTATCCCATAGTGATATTGGTGCTTCTCCAGAGGTTGGTAGCTCCCTCGATGTCGTAGTATGTCTGGACAGGACCTGTGTAAGGCTTGACGCTTACATCCAGAGTTCCGTCGTTGTCAACGAAGGTGAAGGTGTAGAAGCCTTCCACGCCGGTCTTGATGATGATGTTTCCGCTGTCGCCGCCGTCAGCTCCGCCGCCCAGATAAGCTACATCACCGAGCTCTACTTTACCGTAGTTCTCATATTTCCACGCGGGGTCCCAGTTCGCCTGGCCGAAGATCTTGAAGGATTCGCCTGCGACTACCTCACCTGTAAGGGTGTAGGTGTTGCCGGACTTCGCGAGAGGAAGGTCCATATTGCCTGTGTTCCAGCCCGGCGCGCCAGCCTTGTTCGGCTTGCCGATGCCGGTACCGATGGCCCAGAGAGCCTTGCCGTTCTCGTAGGTTGCGAGATTGTCATTCACTACAGGCATGGCCTTGATCCAGTTGTCGGCGTACATTATGCGGTAGTCACCGTCCTCAGATTTGAACTTGAGGTTGCTGCCGTCGGCTGTGAAGTAGTCAGGGTCGATCCAGGTGGTGGCGAGGTCGATGCCTGTCACTGCGATGCTCTGGCCCTTCGTGAGGGCGATGTCGAGCTGGCCGTTGAGAGGCTGTCCGCCGAAGGTTACGCTTGGAGCCTCGTAGTCACGCGGACGGAACTTCCACTGCCAGCTGCAGCCTGCTTCGTAAACGATGGTGAGGCTGGTTTCGGTGATCTCGGTAACGTGGAGGTAAGGGTTGTTGAACATATCATCGGAAGGAACGTAACCGATAACCGTACCTGCAGGGAAGGTGAGGATTTCACCGTCGAAGGTATAGGTGCTGGTCTGCTCTTCCCAGGCAATCGAAACATCCTCCGCGTGGATGGTGCCGTCACCTGCTGCGGTAACTTCCTTGTTGATGTAGATGAGGCCGTCTTCACCCGGGCTGAACTTGTAGGTTCCGTCAGGATAGAATGTGAGAACATCGTCATACATACCGCTGCCTTCCTTCTCATAAGCGCCTGCTGACCACCAGCTGGACGGATCTGCGAGGGATGGACCGCAGGCAAGGTGGCCCTTGGTGGCTGAATCCATAACCCAGGCCTTTCCTTCAGCGGTAGTACCTGCGAGAATCTCCTCAGGACCTGCCTGCTTTACGAACGGCACGAAGCTGTAATGCCAGGCGATGGAACCGTTGTCGATAACGAGAGCGAGGTTCTTCTTGATCTTGGAGGTAGTGGTCTCGATGAACTGGTAACGAGGATTGGTAAGAGCCTCAGGGTTAGGAATGTAGGAAAGGTTCTTGCCTTCAGGGAGCACGAGGAAGATCTCCTCGATGCCGGCGTCGTTCCAGTTGTTCTCGATGGTGTAGCTGCAGGTGAACTCGTCGATAGGAGCCACATAGTCGACTGCATCGGTGATGAGGTATTCGCTCTTGTAGCCGGAGGCGTAGTTTACGAATACCTGACCGTCGCCGGGATTGTAGGTGTACTGTCCGTCGGCTGTGAAGGTCACAGTGTCGTCATAGAGACTCCAGTCTGCCTTCTCGTTGGCGCCGGCTGACCACCAGTTGGTGCCCACTGTACCGGACTCGCCGCAGCCGAAGTGGCCTGCGTTCTCAGAATCCCAGGCCCAGGTATTGGCGATAGCCTTCATATAAGGAGTGGCGTCGAACGGATCCCTGTAGGTGTTGTCCAGGGAGAAAGTCACGATCTGTGAACCCTGGGAGATGCCGTTGGCATTGTATGCCTTGAGCTCTACGCTGTGTTGACCCGCGTCGCGGATGCGCAGCGTCACGCCGTTCTGTGCGTAAGCGTATTTCTTGGATGCTTTGCCGTCGATTTTCTCGCTGCCGAAGATCCAGAGCGGAACCACTCCCGTGTCCTCCACTTCGAAAGTGACCATATTGGTCTCCTGATCGACGGTGATCTTCGGAGTGAGTGAGGATGCCTGAGGAAGAAGGTTCTGGTCAGGCTCCACATAGTCTATGCTGCAGCTTGCGGCGACAAGCGCCGCAGCGGCGAGGACTGTATATTTAAGTGTACTTTTCATAATCCGACTCGATTAATATTCATTCTGTACCAGATTAGGATCCTTGTCCATTTCAGTCTGAGGGATAGGCCAGTATTTCTTGGACTCCGTCCAATCGTTCTGGCGGAAGGCGTGGTTCGAAGCCTTGAGAGTGGAGGACGCAAGACCTGAACGTACGAGATCCCAGTAGCGCTTGCCTTCTCCCAGGAACTCCTTGCGGCGCTCCTGGATGATGTCATCACGGGATGTGCCGGTATCCTGGCACTTCGCGCGGTCGCGAACCTGCTTGAGATAGGCGCTGCCGTCTGAACCGAGCAGAACTGAAAGTTCGGCCGCGTTCAGAAGAGTCTCAGAGAAACGGTAGATGCGGGAGTTGTTTCCGTAGTTCAATGTATCTGAACCCAGATAACCGTGGTTGCCGTTCTTGCGTGCAATGTATTTCAGCAGATAGTAGCCTTCAGTCTCCCAGCGTGGAACGCAGGTCTCCAGGGTGCCGGCTGAAGTGACATAGGTCTCGATATTGACAATACTTCCGTCACGACGGATATCGGTATCGTCATACATTTCGTAAGCGCTCTTGGCTACGCCGCCGAAGCCCCAACCGTCAGCGAAATCAACCGAAGCTCCAGGGATACCGATGAGGACAGGATAAACACCTCCGCCGACGGCGATAGGAGAATCCCAGCTGCGTACACCGCCTTCGGACATGTAGTTAATCTCCCAGATGGACTCCTTGTTCCATTCTCCGCTTTCTTCCCAGATGCTTGCGAAGTCATCCACGAGGGCGTACTGGCCGGAGTCGATGATTTCCTTCATATAGCTGAGAGCCTGCTGGTAGCGGGAATTGTCATTCTGGTACATAACCACGTCAGCATAAAGCATATAGGCCATAGCCTTGGTTACGCGACCTTCATTTCCGCCGTCAGCCTTCATAGGCAGGACGTTCAGTGCGAGGGCGTCCTCGATGGTCTTTACGATTCCTGCATAAACCTCATCGTGTCCGAGCTGTGCGCAGGTGTAAGGGGAAGTGAGGTTCTCCTCATAGTAAGGAACATTGCCCCAGAACTTCCAGAGCCAGTTGTAATAGTAGGCACGCAGAACCATTGCCTCTGCCCTGTAGAGATTCTTGGTCTCCTCGGACATTCCCGGAACGTCTGAAACGTGTTCCAGAACCACACAGGCGCGGTTAACGCCGGAGTAGCAGATAGTCCAGATAGTGTTGAGCTCATCAGTAGGGGTGGCTGTATAATAATGGGTCTTTACCAGAACAGCCTGGTCGCCTTCGTTGGAACCGCCGCAATAGATGTCGTCGGCCATAATGTCCGAAACGAGCTTGAGGTCGCAATACTGATAGAAGTAATCGAACCAGTGAAGCGGATCGTATGCTGCCACCAGAGACTCGTACATACGGCTTTCGTTGATGAAGTACTCGTCGATAGGCTCTGAGGAGTTGTGTTTCGCCGTGATGAAGTCTTTGCCGCAAGAGGTCGTGAGGATCGTAACGGCTGCACAAA
The DNA here is from genome assembly GCA_963604635.1 of Faecalibacillus sp. Taxonomy (GTDB): domain Bacteria; phylum Bacteroidota; class Bacteroidia; order Bacteroidales; family UBA932; genus Cryptobacteroides. Next base: position 437 of record CAVCRS010000069.1, on the reverse strand, counting down.
GAAGGTAAAATATCTTTTTCATATTCTTTTACGGCTTAATTATTTTACTAAGAAACCGGTGCCGAAGGTGAGATTGACACCGAAGGAAATGGTCCTTGCCTGAGGATATACGCCGCGGTCGATGCCGACTTCAGTGCCGTACCCGGAGTTGCCGCCGGTAACTTCAGGGTCGCAACCCGTGTACTTGGTAAGGGTGAAGAGGTTTTCAGCCTGAACATAGAGTCTGAGACGCTCGATGCCCACCTTGCCTGTGAGGTTCTGAGGAAGGGTGTAACCGAGCTGCACGTTGCGCGCTCTCAAAAATGCGCCGTTCTCGAGCCAGAGATCGGAAACGCGGTAATTCTCGTTCGCTGAGTCGAATACGAAGCGAGGCTGAGAATTTGTGGAGCCTTCTCCAGTCCAGCGGTTGAGAATAGTCTTAGGCAGGTTGATGTAGT
>CAVCRS010000068.1:0-14599 GCA_963604635.1 Faecalibacillus sp. | reverse complement strand
AGCTGCCGTTCTTCGACAAGACCTCGATTGACTAACGTCAACCGAGGTCTTTTTTTGTCGAAGAACGGCAGCAGACGCCGAAGGCGTCTTTATCCACCGGGGGACGGATCCCCCAAGCCCCCGAGTCGCTCACTTCGTTCGCTCCTTAAGTGCTCCGAAACAGCCGCTTCCGTCCGCAAGCGTACGTCAGCCGGAGTTTCTTCATCCGTGTGTAAAAGTGTCTTTTCTGCTCACGTAATTTTTTTCGGTGTGTAAACCCCCGTGGTTTTCACCCCGCAGCCTCAAAATTATCTCTCCGGGGTGAAAATGGTATCTGTTTTCACACCGATTTTATTTCCGTGTGCAAACCCCGGGCCTTTTCAAACGGAAGTATATCTCTGTTGTCGTCGAGTTTGGTGAGACGACTGGTTGCGGCACCTCTACAGACTCTGAGACAGCATTGGACGCGAAGCGGCCCGGAAAATTGGATTGCTGGCGAGGGACTTGCCAAAGCGTATCGGCCGAGGGTCAGAATTGACGCTGCAATCGGCCGAGGGAAATTGATTACGGTTGCATAATCTGACCGGAGCGCAGCGGCTAATGAAACAATTGGACGCGTGCAGCGCGGCCGGGGAGTTAAATGCTGATCGCGCGAGTTTATTTCCAGCAGGGAGTGAAATCAGCGAAATCCTCTCCCTACTCTGGATGTGACCTGTTTCTCAAGGCACGAAGCTGTGTTTTTTCTCCTCTTCCGCTTTGGCGGCAGTCGTCTAGTCTAGAAGAATACGATTGGCTACGGTGTTGATTATGAATCACCTCTTGCTATTTTGAACATTCTTGAAAATATTTGAACAAATGGGCAACACTTCGGGAATAATTCTGATGAATTCCGAAAGTCTGTTATCGGGGTCTGCTATAAATTTGTCTCGATGAAATTAAAATACGGCTTCTAAGATGCGCCGAGGCTCACAAAGAGGGATGCCCCAATAGGCATCGAGTGGCACCAGAGAGGCAAATAGAGATACAAATAGCCACAAGGGACACAAAGAGACACAACGAGACGCAAGGAGGCAAAAATCTGTTTTAGACCGAATAGCCGAATATAACCACCGGCTGTTTTTGCAGAACATCCCAACCGCTATACCGATTATTCATTTAGAATCACTAAAACCGTTATAATCAATAATACAAATGAAGACAATCTACAGACTTATGGCAGTTCTTGCTCTGCTGTCATCCTGCGGGAAAGCACCGGCCCAGGAAGGGCAGGAACAGGAAGAAACGGTCAATAAGAAAAGCAAGGTGGAAATGGGTAAAACTATCCGGAGCGAAATTTTGGGCAGGTCTGTCCGATACACCATCTACCTGCCTGCCGGGTATGAAGAATCACAGGAGGATTATCCTGTACTATATCTGCTTCACGGTTATGATTTTACCGGAGACAACGAGAAAGGGGACCTCGCATGGATGAGCTCCGGGTCTATGGTACAGAGCACGGACTCCGCACTTAAGAACGGAAGCCTGTCGGACCTTATCGTCGTGATGCCCAGCGGCTTCAATGCTTTCTATGTAAACGGATATCTGAACGGTATGAGATACGAAGATTTCTTCTTCGAAGAATTGATTCCATATATAGAAGCCAACTATAAAGTCCGTGTTGACCGCGGCTCCCGCGCTATCGCAGGGCTTTCTATGGGAGGCTACGGGACCACCCTCTACGCATTCAAGCATCCGGATACTTTCTGTATGGCTTACTCGATGAGTGGCGCAGTAAGCGGCAACGGCTATGTCCAGACTCCCAAATCAGTGATAGAGAAGGCTTTTTCGGAAGGCGCGAACCCAGAATCCTTCCCATATTACATAATGGAGGTCGGAACGGGTGACCAGATACAGGGGCTCTACAATGCTAATGTAGAGTTTGACAAATATCTCAGCGACAAAGATATAGACCACAAGTACATAGAGCGGTCCGGCGGCCATGACTGGACTTTCTGGACCGAATGTTACAAAAAATGCCTCGTGGCTCTCGGAGACTATTTCGGGAAGTAGAACACGCCCTCGTTAATAATACAAACAATATAATGAAAATCAGCAATCTATGAAATCAAACAAACAATTCTGGCCGGCAATTCTTGTGTCGATGCTACTGTCCTGCTTTTGCGCGACAGCGCAGCCGTCGATGATTCAAGTCAGCGGCACAGTGCTCGATTCGGGCGGAACCGCTCTCGTCGGTGTCGTCATCGAGCAGGAAGGCAACAAAACCTTCACCATCACGGATTCCGACGGCCGTTTCACGATTAAGGCCCCTTCGGGCAGCTACCTGAAAATATCCAGCCTCGGATTCATCCCACAGCGTCTCAAGGCGGAAAAGGAGATGACCATCACCCTCATGGATGATGTTCAGCAACTTGAAGAGACTATCGTAATCGGTTACGGTGTCCAAAAGAAATCCGACATCACAGGAGCCATAGCCTCCGTAAGCTCTTCCGACCTTGAAAACAGGACCATCAATAACCTCGCACAGTCCCTCGCGGGGAAAACCAGCGGTGTCCAGGTCGTCACCACCTCGGGCCGTCCGGGATCTTCGGGAAGCATCAGAGTAAGGGGTTATTCCTCGAACTCGGGTGCCATCAGCCCGCTCTATATCGTAGACGGTATCCAGGTCAGCGACATAGGTTACCTCGATCCGAACAATATCGAGTCAATGGAAATCCTCAAGGATGCTGCCTCCGCCGCCATCTACGGAGCACAGGCGGGTAACGGAGTAATCCTTGTCACCACGAAATCGGGAGCCAGGGAAAGCAACGGCAAGATTTTCTACGACATGCAGTATTCCATAGAGTCCATAGGACACGTGCCGGAGATGATGCAGGCCCAGGAATACATAAACTATATGGTGGAAGGAGGCAAAATCTCTGTTGACGACCTCAACACTTATTACGACGGCCACACCAATACCAACTGGATAGACGAAACTTTCGGCAACGGAATCTATCAGAAGCATACTGTCGGCTTTATGGGCGGAAGCAAACGCGGAAACCTCTACGTGGCAGGTTCTTACCTCGATAATGACGGTGTGGTGAAAGGCGACAGGGATTTCTACAAGCGCCTCACCTCCCAGGTGAACGCCGACTATCAGGTAAAGCCGTGGCTCAAGATAGGACTTACCAACTCCATCGAAAAATACTCCTACGGCAGCGTTTCCGAGAGCAATACTTATGGCTCGGTGCTGGGTTCGGCCATCGTTCTGGACCCGCTGACCCCGGCATACTATACGGAGGACACCCTGCCTCTCAATATGCAGATAGCGCTTGCAGGAGGCTATAACCTCCTGAAGAACAAGGACGGTCACTACTATTCCGTATCCGATTTCATCGGCGGAGAGGATGCCCACCCGCTCGTGCAGACCGCCACATACGAATCCAGCAACAGCGGAATGAACGTTCTGGGCTCATTCTTCGCGGATTTCACGCCGCTGAAGGGTTTTGTGTTCACCAGCAAGTTCGGCTACAGACTCGGCTACAGCAATTCTTCCAGCTACTCCTTCCCGTATTTCATAAACACCCAGAAATACAACACCAAATACAGCCTGAGCGGCACCATATCGAACAATCTCAGTTACCAGTGGGACAACTACGCGAACTACTCTTTCCGTCTGAAGGGCCACAGCTTCAATGTTATGGCCGGAATGTCCTTCAGACATTCGAGTTCCAACTACATTTCCGGAAGCGGAGATGAACTGAAGAGTTACGAACCGAACTTCCGCTATCTCAGCTATCTCACGACGGAATGCAACGATTCCGTCAGCGGAATTACGGGCGAGAGCTCAAGTCTGTCATACTTCGTGCGCGCGGGCTGGAGCTGGAAAGACAGATATATGCTCCAGACAACGTTCCGGGCGGACGCGTTCGACTCCTCCAAACTGTCGGCCAAAAACCGCTGGGGTTACTTTCCTTCCGTTTCCGCGGGCTGGACGGTCAGCAATGAGGAATTTATGAGCGACATCAGCCGCAATGCTCTGTCATACCTCAAACTACGCGGCAGCTGGGGTATCAACGGAAACATCGGAGTGCTCAGCGGCTACCCGTACACGCGCAGCATCACCGTGGGTGGCTGGTCATACCAGTACGACAGCACGGGGACTTTCACTTACGGCTCAGCCCCTGCGGGTCTGGCCAATCCTGATCTCACGTGGGAGACCTCCGAGCAGATTGACCTCGGTCTCGACGCAAGGTTCTTACGCGACCGTCTTTCCTTCTCTCTCGACTGGTACAGAAAGGACACCCGTGACCTGCTCATAGGTGTTACGCCACCTTATGAGACAGGAGCTTCCAGCGTGGTTATGAATGCCGGAAAGGTCCGCAACTGGGGCCTGGAATCCGAAATGGTATGGAAAGACCGGCTGGGCGACTTCGGCTACAGCATCAATGCCAATGTTTCGATGCTCCGCAACAAAGTCACCTACCTCGACCCGACAGTTTCCAGAATCGGCGGTCAGAGCTATCACACCTCGACAGTCACAATGTTCGAGACAGGGAAGCCGGTATGGTATATGTACGGATATAAATTCGACCGGATAGACAACGCCACCGGAAACCCGATCTTCGAGGACATAAACGGCGATGGTTCCATCACTTCAGATGACAAGACGGAAATCGGCTGCGCCATACCGGACTTCACCTATGGCCTGACGATAAATCTGTCATATAAGAATTTCGATTTCACGGTCTTCGGAAGCGGAGTCGCCGGAAATGACATCTGGCTGCTCTTCTACAGGTCCGACTATCAGAAACGCAACAATCTGAAGCTTTTCTACGACAACCGCTGGACAGAGGACCGCACCGACGCATCACGTCCGCGCTCCGGCTGTGTGGATGAAGATAAATATTATCTCTCAAGCGCCACTATCTTCGACGGCTCCTATTTCAAGATCAAGCAGATGCAACTCGGATACACGCTCCCTGCGAAACTGACGAGAAAAGTCGCCGTAGACAATTTGCGTATCTATGTCTCTATGGACAACTGGTTCACTTTCACCAGCTATCCCGGCTTCGATCCGGAGAGCGCTTCTATGGGAGCGACTGCCGGTATGGGCATCGACTGCGGTTCCTACCCTGTCACCAGAAAACTCGTATTCGGTCTGAACCTTTCATTCTAAAGCACAAGGAATATGAAAAGAATAATTATAGCAGCGGCACTGGCCGCTTTGGCCCTGACTTCCTGCGACAGCCAGCTTGACATAGAGCAGAAAGGCGTTGTCGACGAGAGCACATACTATTCTACCGATGAAGATGCACTTTCAGCCATAACCGTGGTCTATTCCACACTCGGAGCTAGCGCTTGGTTTATGGAGAACAGCTTCCTCAATGTCCTTTCGGACGATATATACAGCGGCGGAGGAACCCGGGGAGACAACGCTAACTTCGAGCAGCTGAACGAATACAGCTTCGAAGTGAACAACGCTTACATCCCGTCTCTATACTCTTTCTACTACAAGGTGATCTACTACTCGAACGTCCTTCTCGACAAGTTCGAGCAGGGGGAGTCCTCCGCGAAGGACAGATGCATCGCGGAAGCGCGTGTATTCCGCGCATGGGCGCATATGCAGCTCGCAAGCCTCTGGGGCAATCCGCCTCTTGTCGACCATCTCTTCAAAGGCTCCGACGAATACAGGCAGCCGAACAGCGACCCTGCCGAGTTGTGGAAGTTCATCATAAGCGAATTGGACGCGGCCGCAGCTTCGCTGCCGTCCAAGTCCGGCCTCGATGACGCCGCAGTCCGTCTGACCAAAGAGGTCGCTCTCGCATTTGAGGGCAAGGCGCAGGTTCTGAGCGGGGACTATGCGGGGGCGAAGACCACTTTGTACAAGGTGATTTCTTCCGGACTCTACGGACTCGTCCCGACTTCCGCCCTGGGCGAGCTCTTCACCGGAGCATACGACAACTGCAGGGAGACCATCTATGAAACCAATCTGGTGTACAATAAATCCAACGTCTGGTTCGCCTATGTGAATGGTCCCAATATGTACGGCCCGCGCACTGACCGGCTGAATGGATATCCGTCCGACATCTACAATCTCGGCTGGGGCTTTTTCAACCCGCGTCAGGAATTCATCGATGATTTCCGCGCCAATGAGGAAGGCTCTCCTCGCTTCAAAGCCTGGGTGCGGAACTGGGACGACCTTCTTGCCGGCGGCGTGAATGGCATTCTGGGCAGTTACCTCTACGGCTGCTGCGGATGGTTCGACTGGAAGTTCCATGTGGACAAGGACGATGTGCCTACGGAGGGTTACGGCTACTGCTGGATGAAGAATCCGCGCTGGATGCGTTACGCGGAGGTGTTGCTGCTTTACGCCGAGGCCTGTGCGGTGTCGGGCGATGACGGTACCGGGCTGAAAGCGCTTAACGACATTCAGGAGAGGGCGGGAGTCGAGAAGACGGCTCTCACTCTGGACAACGTGAAGAAGGAGAAGCGTTTCGAGATGTGGATGGAAGGGGTCAGAATCGTTGATGTCATCCGCTGGGGAGACGTTCAGAAAACCACTCTGCCGGAACAGGGTAAATATGTCCCTCTCTTCAAGGGCAAGTCTTCCGACGGAAGCTACATCGTGGACAAGACTACCTATACGAGCGAGTCCTACGGTTTCCGGAGCGGTAAGCACGAATACCTTCCATATCCGGAAGTGGAGATCATAGCAAATGACAGAATCGTCCAGAATCCTGGCTGGGGTACGGACAATTAATGAATTATAAACGAATGACAGTTATGACCAAATATATGAATACAGTTCTGGGGCTCTTCTGCGCCTGCGCGGCTCTGATGTCCTGCAGCAAGATAGAGGCCTGGAAGGAAGGAGGAGTGGTGATTCCGAACAGAGTACACTACTCCGTAAGCACGGCGGAACTCGTTGAGACTGCCTCTGACGGCGTTTCGAGCATAAACGGCTCCCTGCTCAAATATGATATCAGTCTGTATGATGACAAGTCTTCAGACAGGGGACTTCTCAGCATTATCGCTCCGCGCGGGGCCGAGTCTTTCGACGGCACTTACAGAGCGTCTTCGGCACATCAGGCGGGAAGCCTGCTGCAGGCTGCGGTCATAGATGAAAACGGCGCGCTCAAGTCTCTGGACGGCACGGTAGAAATAGCGCAGAACGCGCTCAATTCCCTTTCCGTCTCTATGGACGGAGAGGAATACGTACATTTCGCCAAGGGTTCCGGAGTCCCTCAGCACAGCAGAGCCGCGAATACCGACTGCTGCAGGCAGTATCTCATCAGCCATACCGCGGCATACGGTGAGGGAAAATATATCCAGACTCTCAGCATAGGAGGCAAGGGAGTGAACTGCACGGAAGGTGAATACTATGACACCTACGGCGGAACAGGGGAATACCTCATCATCAAGTTCGTGACTGAGACAGAGACTCTCGGAGAAGGAACATTCGGCGCTGCGGCATTGGACGAAGTCCGGACAGGAAGCTTTATGGCAGGCAAAACGGTCGATTCGGGCTGGGGCTTTTCCTATCTCGAAGGCTCGCAGTTCTGCACTCTGGGGGACGGGGACACAGCGTCCGCCGCGGCAAAGGCTGTGACGGGCGGCGAGCTGCAGATTTCGCTTTCCGATGCGGAGAAGGAATTCTACAGCGTCAGCGGAACTCTCATTCTCGAGGACGGGACAATCTTCACCATCGCATATACCGGCAGGCTGACTCCGGAACCGGCTCCGGAGAGAGATTGGAACGTATGGACTGCCACAGTCAGCAAGGTATACACCTTCGACTGGAGCACTTACAGTTATGTCGAAAAGCCAGGCATCAGAATGTATATTATAGAAATCAAGGATCCGCGTGATGAAACCTTGGCCGTATTCAGACCGATAGTCGATGAGACCGCAACCGATTTCCTCGGCACCTTCTCGGTGCAGGAGAATGCCGCGGCCGCAGGACTGATGATAAACGGTTATGACGCATCGGCGTGGGGACAGGGCATCGGAGGTTCGTATTTCTATGAGGGGGAAGATCTGAACCTCATCTGTGCCGGAAGTACGGTGGTCATCGCCGGCAATCCTGACGGCGGCATCAGCTTCTCCTCCACCGGGGCCGGAGTTCTCGTTAACGGCAGCTCCCATGTGACCAGAGATTTCGAAATCAAGGCCTATTCCGCAGATTACAAGAAATAATCCGTTCGAATCACTAACTTTGCACCGATAGTGAATAACTGAATACGATGCGGAATATACTCCTTGCAGCCATAACAGGACTTCTGCTTCTTTCCTGCGCGAAAGAAGCGGAGGTTCGTTATGATTTCGAGGAATTCGCGGAAATCTCCCGGACCATTTCGAACAATTCCGTGCACGCCTTTGCCGAAGACGGGAAAGGCTGCGTCTGGATAGCGACTGACAGGGGCGTGAACCGCTATAACGGTTATGATTACCACTGCTGGTATCACACGGATGACCCGGCCAGTCTGAGCGACAATCAGGTCAAATGTCTGGCGGTGGACAGTGACGGGACAGTATGGTGCGGAACCATAAACGGGATATGCAGATATACCGGACGGGATGATTTTCAGACGGTTCCCGTAAACGGGTCCGCTTTCATAAAAAACATTTTCCTTACCCCTTCCGGACGGATGGTGGTCTGTACGCAGAACAGCATAGAGCTGTATGACAGGCAGAGCGGGACCTTTACCGTACTGGAGCGTCTCGACAATGCCTTCGGCCTCTTTTCGATGGACGCTCTGGGCCGTCTGTGGCTGGCGGACTGGACCGGGCTTCATTGGTGGGACATAGACAAGGGTACCAAGTCGGAAGAAGTTATCCCGTCAGGGGGCGCGGTGTTCAGACGGTATATGCAGAACGGGAGATTCATCTGGATGTCCGTCTATGGGGCGGGACTGAGAGTTTTCGACACTTTCACGGGGTCGTTCGCAGACCTTCCGGAGTCCCTGTCGAGATTTGCGTCGAGGGAGGGGAAAGACCTCAGGACCATTCTGGGGGCGAAAGATGGCAAAGTCCTGCTTTATACCAATTCTCTTCGGCTCTACGAATGGGATTCGAAGGGGCGGACTCTCACGGAAATCCGGGTCTCGGACCTTACGGATGACCGTCGGGCCGGTATCCTCTCCACTTCGATGCTGGACAGCTCCGGGAATCTGTGGGTGGGGACCATCGATCAGGGCTTCGGTATCCGGAGAGCCAAAAAGACCAGATTCAACAACGATGACGTCCTTAACGCGAGTCTGAGTTCCAAATCAGTCACGGGCATCTGCCGTATGGCAGACGGCAGTCTGGTGATAAACACTAACGGCTATGGCCTCTATCGCTATTCGGACGGAGCTGTAGTAAGGATGAAGACGGAAGGGCTCTGGAATGAGAACGAGATCCAGAGACTTACAGCTTCCTCCGACGGCTGCGTTTACGCTACGGCTCCGTTTTCCATCGTGCAGTTCCGGATCTCCGGGAACAGTGCGGAAGTCGTGAAGAGGTGGTGGACACCGGTGAACCAGTTATATGACATCACGGAGGACAGTTTCGGAAGACTTTGGGTCGGCTCGTACAGCGACAAGGTCTTTGTTGTGGACAAGAGAAGTGAGGGTGTCACCACAGTGGATGTGGGTTACGGGAAGCCGAGCAGCACGATGTGCCAGAAGGTCGTGCCAATGGGAGGCGGAAAACTTGCCGTCGCCGTCGTGCATCTCGGCGTAGTGATTATCGATGAACGTACCCTCGAAACGCAGCTGGTGCCGATTTCTGAATTTTATGAAGGAAAGCTGTTCATTCCGGTCTGCTCCTATGTCGACTCGAAAGGCCGCCTATGGATGGGAACTCGCGGACAGGGACTTTTCCGCTACAGCCGGGATACCGGAATCATCGAGAAGATTCCGGGACTGCCGTCCAAGGATATTGTGGGCATTATCGGGGACGGTTCTTCCAGACTCTGGTTTTCCACTCTTCACGGGCTTTACCGCTATGACCCGGACTTGGACAAGTTCATAGGATTCTTCGTGTCTGACGGAACGGGAGGAGACCAGTATAACGAATCCGCCGCCACGCTCCTTCCGGACGGACATCCGGTTTTCGGCGGGACGCACGGACTCACTTGGGTCAGCGGAGTTGAAGATGGAGAATCCGGAAAAATTTCTGTCATCTTCGACGACGTGTTCATCAACAACCGTCTTCAGCACGCCTATAATTCGAAGGTAATCGACGGGAGAATCGATGAAACCCGCTTCCTGCACCTGAGGCAGATGGAGGATGTGAATGTCGGGATATCTTTCAGCACCGTGGATTACGGTCTGTGGCCATCCACGCATTTCAGTTATCGCCTCGACGGCTTCGAGAACGAATGGATCGATTCCCGGAACAACAGGAGCGCCTTCTATTCGAATCTTCCGGCGGGCCGTTACCGTTTCTATGTGCGCGTCTGGAATACGGACTATACCTCCATCCTTGCGGAAGATTCCATAGAGATCGAAGTTACTCCGCCGTGGTATCTGTCCTGGTGGATGAAATGGGCGGTCTATCCGCTGATGTCCCTGCTGCTGGCCTCAGCGTTCGCGGTATCGGCCATACGTATTCACAGAAGCCGCGTTGCGGAGGAGGAGGCCAGACGCAAAACAGAGACGGAAAAGCATATCAATGATATGAATATGAGCTTTTTCGTCAACGTCTCGCACGAGATGCGCACACCTCTTTCGGTGATACGCGGACCTTTGGAGATGCTGGTGGCGGATACGGGCATAGGAGATGAGAACCGGCGTCTGCTGAAGATTATGTCGAGGAATGTAAACCGTCTGCTCCGCTACATAAACCAGCTTATGGACATAAGCAAACTTGAAAATGACACTTTGGCCCTGCACGTGCGCTACTGCGATATGGTGGCCCTGGTTTCCGACCTGCTCGACACGTTCAGAGTCGGTGCCGACGAAAAGGGTATAGAAATAGTAAGCGCGGGTCTGGATGATTCGTTCATCTTCCTTTTCGATGAGGACAAGGTCGAGAAAATAATTTCGAATCTTTTCTCCAACGCCTTGAAATTCACCGGCGGCGGAGGGAGGATAGAGGTTTCTCTGGATGCGGACGGGGGTGATATGGTACTTACCGTGGCGAACTCCGGTCCTGAAATCCCGGAGGACGCCCTCGAGAAGATATTCCTCCGGTATTATCAGGCAGCTCCCGCCGGAGGAAAGATAAACTATGGCACCGGCATAGGCCTGTACTATTCCCGCAGGCTGGTGGAGCTGCATCACGGCACCATCTCGGCCCGGAACCGTCCGGGCGGCGCGGGGCCTGTCTTCACGGTGAGGATTCCTGTCTCCGAGCAGGCATATTCGGAGGAGGAGCGTGCCGAAGAAGGTGCCGCGCAGCAGAAAAACATCTCATCCACCGCTCTGAACGAACCCGACTCCGAGAGCGGGAATGCCGGCGATAAGCCAGTGCTTCTCGTCGTGGAGGATGATACCGAGATGGCCCGTTTCCTGAAGACCATTTTCTCATCGATCTTCAAGGTCGTGAACAAGTACGATGCCGACACGGCTCTCGAGGCGATGGAGACGACAAATCCGGACATTCTCATCTGTGACGTGATGATGCCCGGCACGCGTGACGGGCTGGATCTCTGCCGCGAGATAAAGAATAATCCCGATACCTGCCATCTGCCGGTGATTCTGCTCACCGCCAAGGTGAACACCTCCTCGCAGGTGGAGGGTCTGGACTGCGGCGCGGACGCTTACATAACCAAACCTTTCGAGCCAGACTATCTGATAGCGAGCGTGAGGTCTCTCATGGCGAACAGGGACCGCCTCCGTCACTCTCTGGGTTCCTCGACGCAGACTTCAGCCATTAATTCCGAGCAGCTCTCTCCGATGGACAGGGAGTTTATGAACCAGCTTTACGAGCTGATGGAAAAGTCGCTCAATTCGCCCGAACTGAACACGATGGGAATAGCCGAGGCTATGCACGTCAGCCGCACGAAGCTCTATTATAAAATCAAGGCTCTCGTGGGCGAAAGTCCCAACACGTTCTTCCGCACATACAAGCTGAACCGCGCGGCGGAACTTCTGCGCGAGGGCCGCTACAATATTTCCGAAGTAGCGGACATCACCGGATTCTCCACCCTCTCGCATTTCTCGAACTGCTTCAAGAAGCAGTTCGGCGTCTCTCCGAAATCCTTCGTTTAGACATCCTTTGGCCTTGCGGCCAACCTTTTCCCCATTCCTGCGACGGCAAAAGGCAATAGTAAATGCGGGGCTTTTTGACTTTTGGGGATAATTTTAATCCTGGAGGCGGCAAATATGCACAAGTTATGCTACTTTTCGGACAAAAAATCGCTATATTTCGGCCTATTTCTGCACTTTTTTTGCAGCAAATCAGAACCGAAAGCTGTCAGAATACATTGAAACAGCTTCCGTTAGTAGAAAATCAGAGACTGAAAGCAGAGCGGACAGTTTGAAATACAATAACTGAAAGCGAAACAGACAGTTTCTTAAAATTAATGGTTGGTTATGCCTAATATAACAGGACACATTTCACAGATCATCGGCCCGGTAGTCGATGTGCATTTCGACGTGCCCGAGGAAAACGAAAGCCTCGTACTCCCGAGAATCCACGACGCCCTCAAAGTCACACGTCCGGACGGACGCGAACTCATCATAGAAGTCCAGCAGCACATCGGCGAAGACACCCTCCGCTGCGTCGCCATGGACTCTACTGACGGCCTTCAGAGGGGCCTGGAAGCCCGCAGCACCGGCTCCGCCATCTCTATGCCAACCGGCACCCAGATTCGCGGCCGCGTGATGAACGTCACCGGAGACCCGATCGACGGCCTCAGCTCCTTCGACCACAAGGGCGAACTCCCGATCCACCGCGAACCTCCTAAATTCGAAGACCTCAAGACCTCCCAGGAAGTCCTCTTCACCGGCATCAAGGTCATTGACCTTCTGGAACCGTACCTGAAGGGCGGAAAGATCGGTCTCTTCGGCGGCGCAGGTGTAGGCAAGACCGTACTTATCAAGGAACTTATAAACAATGTGGCCAAAAAGCATAACGGCTTCTCCATCTTCGCAGGTGTAGGAGAGCGTACCCGTGAGGGTAACGACCTTTTGCGCGAAATGATAGAATCCGGAGTTATCCGCTACGGAAAGGCCTTCCGCGAAAGCATGGATAAAGGCGAATGGGACCTCAGCAAAGTTGATACTGAGGAACTTAAGAAATCCCAGGTCGCAATGGTGTTCGGCCAGATGAACGAGCCGCCAGGGGCACGTAGCTCCGTGGCCCTCTCCGGCCTTACCCTCGCGGAATCCTTCCGCGACAGCCATACGGGAGAAGGCCCGAAGGATATCCTCTTCTTCATAGACAACATCTTCCGTTTCACCCAGGCCGGTTCCGAGGTATCTGCCCTTCTGGGCCGTATGCCTTCGGCCGTAGGTTACCAGCCTACCCTGGCCACTGAAATGGGCCAGATGCAGGAGCGAATCACCTCTACGAAGGACGGCTCCATCACATCCGTACAAGCCGTATATGTGCCTGCAGATGACCTTACCGACCCGGCCCCGGCCACCACGTTCACCCATCTGGACGCCACGACCGTGCTTAGCCGAAAGATAACCGAGCTGGGAATCTATCCGGCCGTGGATCCTCTCGAATCCACTTCCCGTATTCTCGACCCGAACGTCGTGGGCAAGGACCATTACGATACAGCCCAGAGAGTAAAGCAGATTCTGCAGCGCTACAAGGAGCTTCAGGACATCATCGCCATTCTGGGTATGGATGAACTCTCCGACGAGGACAAGGTGACCGTGAACAGGGCCAGAAGAGTCCAGAGATTCCTCTCACAACCGTTCTTCGTCGCCGAGGAATTCACCGGCATCCCGGGAGTTATGGTGGACATAGAAGATACCATCAAGGGATTCAATATGATACTCGACGGAGAAGTCGACTGGCTGCCTGAGCAGGCATTCCTCTGCGTGGGCACCATAGAGGACGCCATCGAAAAGGGTAAGAAACTGCTCGCTGAAGCGAAAAATTAAAACCCGGAACACGGACCGGACTTCGAAAGCCAGGAAACGAAAGCCCGAACTCCGGAATCAGAAACCGATAAAATGAAACTCACTGTACTTTTCCCTCAGGCTCCGAAAGTCTGCATAGACGGTCTCAAGGCAGTGGAACTGCCCGGAAGCAAGGGCCGTTTCGAAGTCCTGAAAGACCACGCCCCCGTCATCACTCTTCTTGATGAGGGAAGTGTACGTTACACCACCGCAGAGGGGGAAGATAACGAAATACACGTCAAAGGCGGATTCGCCGAAGTGCGTGACGATGTGATTACTGTATGCGCGGACTGAAAAAAATAATAGCCACGGTAGGCGTGATGCTGACGACATTGGCCGCAGCAGCGGCCGCAGATCTCGATATGAACGAGTACCTGTTCGGGCACGTGCTGGACTCCTACGAGTGGCATATCACGACGGTGAACGGGCACGGCGTGAGCATCGCGCTCCCGATTATCGTGCACAGCGGCGAGACCGGCTGGCACTGCTTCAGCTCCCGCAGGCTCGAACACGGACAGACGTGGGAAGGCTTCAGAATCGCGGAGGACGGCCGCTGGGACGGCAAAGTCGTGGAG
>CAVCRS010000067.1:0-16320 GCA_963604635.1 Faecalibacillus sp. | reverse complement strand
AAAATCGCGCAGATGATGAGGGCTGTCGAAATCACGAACTGCATCCCGATCAGCACCGTGCGCAGCCTGCGGCCGGAAGCCGAGAAGCCGAAATTGCCCTTGAGAGCCAGCGCCGGCTGGAACGACGTGATAAACAGCGCCGGATAGATGCTGCCGGCCGCTGCAGCGGCCAATGCGACCACGACTGTCAGGCCGAGTATTCCGAGGTTGTCGCCCGGAAGTGCGGAGGAAGTGAGGAACCCGTCCATTGAGGTGTTGAGGAACCCCCATACCACCAGAGCGGCGAAAATAAGCGAGATGACCACAAGCCCGACGGCTTCCATAAGGAAGTTCCAGACGAGGGCGCTGCGGGACACTCCGAAAATCTTATACGTGTTCACGGACTTCAGACGGACCGGAACCATCGCGAAGAAGAAGTTCAGGAAGTTTATCATCGCGATGAGGATGATGAGGATGGCGACCGACAGCATAGCGATGTCGGAGGTGCGGTTTCCTCTGAAACCTACAGGATTGCGGAGCTCCTTCGAATAATAGACATCCTTGAAAGGTATCAGATGCACCCTGCACTCATTCAGGACTTCCTCCATACTCTCCGCATCGACTCCGGCTCCGAGGGCTACCTTTTCCACAGACTTCAATGCGCTTTCCTCGAACTGCGCTATGTCGGCGTCCTTGCGCAGCTTCACCGTGTAGCAGTAGGACCACTCCGAAAAATCATCAAGGCTCTGGTCTCCGACGCCCTCTATGACGTCCGCCTGACTCAGGTCAGAGGCTCTCGGGAAGTCCTTATAGACACCCACGACAGTCTGGACTGCGTCTTTGCTGTTCCTGTAATAGATCTTGTCCCCCAGTTCCAGGGAATGTTTGCGGGCAAAGGATTCAGATATGAAGAGTTTATAGACATCTTTGAGATCCTCGATGTCTCCTGAAATGAGCTTCGGACTGAAAGTCTTGAATCCCGCTACGGACATCTGGTGCTGAGTGCATTCCACGGGTCTCAGATTTCCTTCGGCATCCTCCAGGAAGTAGTAGCTCCGGTTGTAGAGCAGATTGGTGACGCCTCCGACTTCCACGCCGGGGGCCTCCGCGATGACGGTCTCGGCTACAGGACGGGACATAAATGTTTCGTACTTGCCTCCCTGATAAGAGGACGGAGAGGTGAGGACATACAGCTGGTCCACATCCTTCAGGCCCCTGTTATAGCTGAAGTTGTAGTTGACCTGAGTCATTATCACGTAGAAAGCAGCGAACGCCACGGTCATTCCCAGTATGTTCAGCAGGCTGGAGACCTTGTAATGCTTCAACGTGCTCAGAAAGTTATGAAATATATAACCCATTGTGAATGCTTACTTTATGATAAGTTCATCTTTGGCTCCGAATCCGTCGTAACCGGAAATGACGACCTTCTCTCCGGCATCAAGTCCTTCCAGAACTTCGTAATACTGAGGGTTCTGACGGCCTATGCGGATGTTTCTCTTCACTGCCTTGCTGCCGTCGGCGGAGAGGACATAGATCCACTTGCCGCCTGTCTCCTGATAGAAGGAGCCGCGAGGGATGATGATGGCCTCGGCGCTCTGGCCGAGCTGGAGGTTCAGATAGTAGGTCTGACCTGTGCGGATGTTCTCAGGCTGGGTGCCTTCGAAGCGGAAATCGGCTTTGAACTTGCCCTCGCGAACCTCCGGATAGACCTTGCGGATGGATGCCGCGTAGCTTTCGTTCTGACGCTCGAAGGAAGCCTCGAGGCCCGGTGTGACGCGGTCGATATAGTGCTCATCTATCTGAGCTTCAATCTTGTAGGAATCCAGATTGTTTATCTGGCCGATTTTGGAGCCGGCCGCTACGGCCTGTCCGAGCTCGACATCCAGAAGTCCGAGTTCTCCGTCGATCGGGGCTTTCACTGAAAGATTGTCCTTGCGGCGGCGGATCATCATCATATTCTGGCGCATATTGTCCAGGCTCTCCTGCATCTGGAGAATTTCCACGCTGCGGTAGAGGCTGTCCTGCTGTGCGCGGTTCAGAACGAGCTTGAGCTTGTCCTGGGAGAGCTGATAGTCTTCCTCGGCCTTGAGGTAGTCTTCCTTTGCGACCAGTTTCTCATCGTAAAGGGTTTTCTGCTGCTCATAGGCGCGCTTGTTGCGGCGGACCTCCATCTGGAGCTGGAGTTTCTCCTGCTCCACGCTGAGCTTCTGCTGCTCCATCGAAATCATAGTATTGCGGAGGATATTCTCCTTCTCGGCAAGTTCGGCCTCGGAGTTAAGAATCTGCATATCAAGCTGTTCGTTACCCAGGATAACGATAACGTCTCCGGCCTTCACGTGGCTGCCTTCCTCGGCTACTATCTTTTCCACATTACCGCCTTCGGTCGGGCTGATCTGCACGGTGGTCATAGGCTGTACCTGGCCGCTCACGCGGATGTAGTCGTTGAATTCTCCCTGGACCGCTGTACCTGTCAGGAGGTTGTCTCCGTTCACTCTGAGCGAGGACTTGCCGCTGCCCAGCATCAGTATGACCAGCAGGATCAATACTGCTCCGCCGATCCAGAACGGAACGGCTTTTCTGGTGAATGCGCGGCGGATGCCTTTTTTCTGTTCAATAATCTTATCCATATTGTACTTTTCTTTATTTCTTGAATGAATCTTAAATTGGCCGGAGGCCGTTTTGCCATTGGCCGCAGGCCGCGAAAATCAATTACTGGTCGAGGTAGTGCTCGCCGTTGTAGTAGCGGACCACGCGCTCCTTCAGCAGGTACTGCATCTGGGCGTTGAGCTGCTCGGCGCGGGCCTTGAGGTAGGAGCTGGCTGCGGTCTGGTACTCGATCGAGGAGATGAGACCCTGGTCGAACTTCTTGAAATTCAGCTTGTAGGCTTCGCTCTGCACGTCGCTTCGGCGCTCTGCCTGAATCAACGCGGCTTCGGCTCCGTCACGGTCCTGCATCGCGCGGCGCACCTCGCTCTCGACCTCGCGCAGGGTCTGGTCGTACTGCAGGGAGGCCTTGCGGTAGGCGTTGCGCTTGCGGGCGAGGGTGTTGATCTTGTCGAGGCGCCCGTAGATCGGGATGCTCAGAGAGAGCTGGACGTATTCGCCGGCGTTGCGCTTGATCTGCTCGAAGTACGGAGTGGAGATGTAGTCATCGTTGCCCGGATAGGTGTAATAGCTTGAAGACCAGCCGCCGTAGAGCGAGAGCGACGGGAGGAAGCTCCACTTCGCGGTGCGCAGGCTCAGGCGGGCGTTGTCACGGGTGCCGCGCGAAATCGCGACCTTCGGCAGGAATGCTTCGGCGTTCGCGGAGATCTCTCCGAAGTTCAGGAGCTTGCGCTCCGCTTTGAGGCTCTCGATGTCGGTATCGAGGACGAGCTGCTCGTCCAATGGCCACAGCATCACATCCTGAAGGGTTATCATCGCGTTCTGCAGGGAGTTCTGCGTGGTCACGAGTTCGTATTCCTTGTCGGCGAGGTCGGCCTGCATCTGGACCACATCGGCGTGGCCTTTGGAGCCGAGCTCCTCCTGACGGGTGGCGAGTTTGACGGCGGTTTTCGCGTTATCGACCTGTTCGGCGATGATATCCACGAGGGAAGTGTAGTAGATTACGTTGAAGAATGCTTCGGTGGTGGCGAGGCAGACCTTGTCCTCTTCCTGCTCTTCGTTGCTCAGCCCCATTGAGACAGAGGTCTTTGCGATGCGCATATTGTTCACTGCGCTGAAGCCGTCGAAGAGGGTTATGCCTGTGCTGAGGGACATTCCGTTGTTGAAGGAAGTCGTGGTGACGTAGGTGTTCGTCTCAGGGTCGATGTTACGGCCGAAGTATGAGTATGCGTATGTGCTTCCGTTTACATAAGGGGTGAAGGTCTTCAGAATCGCTTCGCGGCGGTCCACTCTGGCGTCGGCGGTTTCGGTCTGCTTGACCAGAACGTCCGTGGAGTGCTCCAGTGCGTAGAGCATACAGTCGCGAAGGGTCATTTTGTGGATGGTGATGGTGTCGGCTGCGGGCTGCGCGGCTTTTTCTATGGCGTTGAGGGCAGCGGTGCTGCCGGTGGCGGTGAGTGCCTTTTCGTCGGCGGTGCCTTTTGATGTGTTGCCGGAAACTGCATTTGAGTCAGCGGCGCCGCAGTCCGTGCGAGTCGCGCCCTGCTGAGCGTCGGGCATTATCTGCGCGGCGGCGCTGACCGAGGCCGCAAGCGCGAGAACCATAAATATGAGTGTAAACTTTTTCATCTTTTCCATTGTTACGTCCGCACTTGTTACGAGTTCCGTGCCGAACTTGCTAAATAATTTAGTATCAACCACTTGCGCCTTTTGCGCATTTCGGAAAGTGTAAAGAAATTTTACACCCGTGTCAGATTTTTTAACACTTTGTGTTTACACTTATGATTTTTAAAGAGACCTTACAACAGATTCGCCAAAGACTGCTGACTGCCCCGAGAAAACGTTTTAACGAGGCACTCGACCGCTTAAAGGTATCCGTTTGCCCGAAAAAAAGTTTTAATAGGACACTCGAGCACTTAAAGACATCCGATTGCCCCGAGAAAACGTTTTAATGGGATTCTCATCTTATAATATATCTTCTTCACCCTCGGGATTCTCATCTTACAATATCTCTTTCCCCCTCCCACACACGAGCCTGACTGCGCATTTGCTTTTTGCGGCAGCCACGACCGGACTTTGAGACTGCAATCATTTTCTCCGGCCGGGTCGCGGCTACAAATCCGCGGAGAAGATGGCGCCGAAGCAGTGGCGGGATGGGAGGGCGTTCTGCAGGGAGGTGAACGGAGCCCAGAGCGAGCCGCCGTTGTAGGACCAGGTCACGCCGATATGGCATTCGTACGGAGCCCAGAGCAGATTCCCGATCCTCAGGGTGATGTCCGCGCCGGCGCTGCAGAGAGTGCCCTGGACTGGCGTCACGTGGGCATAGTTCCCGCTGTAGTAGCCCAGGTCCCCGTGCAGCGCGAAATCCAGGCTCTTCACATAAGCCACCGGCCCTAGCCCCGCCCAGTCCAGAGGCAGGCTTCCGAGGGCGTAATCCACGGTGAACTTGGCCTGGCTGCTGTAACGTCCCATCAGATACTGCTGCGCCTGCGAAGAAGTGAAGCCCCTCGGCGTGGTCACCAGATAGGCCTCTTTGGCCAGAGGGCTGTCCCCCAGCTGTTTCTGCAGAGCCGCCGTCAGCTTGACGCCCTGAGTCCTGCAAAGCCCCGGCACATAGCCGTAAAAATACGCGAACGCCGAAGGGGAGAATATCTCCGTAAGACCCGGCCGGAAAGCCACGCCGCCCTCGATGCCGATGCCCAGCCGCGGATAGACGGCACTCGAGGCCGCCGGTCTCATAGTGTATGCGCGAATGCTTGCCACAGAGCGGCTTATGAATTTCCTGTCCCCGAGCTCGATGCCCTGCAGCTGCCTCAGGAACCGCTCGCTGCTCCCGAATACCCTTGCCCGCAGGAAGTGGGAAAGAGACTTGTCCAGAATGTCGTTCGATGCGCTGATGCTAAGCTGCGGAATGACTCCCCGGTACCAGCCGCCGCCCGAAAAGTTCAGCGGAACATAGACTTTAAGCGTCCCGCTCCAGGAAGGTGCGGACAGTTGCCGCGCGCTCAGCGATTTGCTCATTCCGGTGAACTGCTGAAGGTTGTAGAGGTAGATGTCGCGGTCGTTGAAGTCCACGGAGGCTTCGAACACCGGATAAAGCCCTGAATATGTCACGTTTGCGTGGAAGGTATTCCGCCACTCGGACCCTTCTCCGGACTTCAGGCTGTAGCCCGCCAGGCCGTAAAGCGTCCCGAGAGTGTTCTGGAAGAGCACGCTCGCTCCCGGCGAGACCGTCTCGTAAACCTCATCATAGCTCGCTTCGAGGATGCTGTCGTAGCTGAATCCCAGCGGCACCCAGGAGTGTATATTGATGGCGTTGAGCACCTTGCGGTAACGCTTCGCCTCGCTTATCCCTATCTCCGCGCTGCCCGTTTCTACCTCGGCCGCTCCGCGTCCAATCCCGTTTTCATCCGCTCCATTCCCGTCGCCGGAAGCCGCCGCAAGCTCCCTTTCCTGCTGCGAAAGCCTCTCTGCCACAGGATACAGATGCCTCGTCCCGGTCCAGTCGCCCACTTCCACGGCATAGTCCTGCGCCGCAGTATAAATCATCCTTCCGTCCACCGCCGGCTGGGTGAAAGCCATCCGTCCGTCAGGCAGCTGCACGAAATCGGCGGCGCCGTAAGGGGTGCAGCTCAGGCGCACAATCCGTCCGTCGGGGCTCAGGCTGTAAAGTTCGTTCACGCCGCTTTGGTCGCTCACAAAAAGCAGCTCCGAGCCGTCGGCAGAGCTCTGCAACTGTTTGATTTTGACCGGACTTGCGTCCAATACCGCCTTGAATCCCCCCTCCACGTCATATATTCCGAAGCCCTTCGGGGTGACTGCGCTGGCATACAGATGCCCTTCCATCCAGCCGCATTCCACCACCTGCATCGAGTCGGGAGCCGCATAGCGCCCGATCACGCTGCCGTCTGTCCCGGACAGCAGCACGGCCGCCGAGCCGCCCTGCAGCGGGTACTCCGTGACAGCGAGCCTCCCGCCCCCGTCCGGGGCCGGGTTGTAATACCGTCCGCTGATTTTCAGGCTCTGCTTGCCCTTCCCTCTGCCTGCGTTGCCGCTCCCGACCTTATCACTGCCGCCATTACTGTTCCCGACGGCTGATATTGCGGAGGCTGGGCTGTCAGGATTGGACGCGACAGCGGCCGCAGAAGCATCTCCGAGTTCGATGTAGCGGATTTGCGATGCTTCCTGCATCCCCCAGCGCTCGTCTGAGACGGTTTCGCTCCACCACAGCCGCCCGAGGGAAGAGTCGTATCGCAGCGCGCTGGTGCTGGCGGCGAATGCTCCGAGGCACTCCTCGTTCCCGTCCTCTCCGATGGCGACAAGCGTTGCCGGCTCGTACAGACCGGCTCTTATGGCATAGATTTTTCCGTTCGCGAGAGTGCTTCCTGAGTATTTTACGTACTGCTTCGGGGTCTGCGTAAGTGCTTGGATTTCAGTGAACGGGGCTCTCTGCTCGCGCTCCTGCTCCCAGATTTTTCCATACCCTTCCGCCACTTCCGCCCAGGCCTTGCGGAACTTCATCCCGCTCGCTTCCTTTACGGTCTTCTGGAGATTGAAAAGAGGCAGCGAGAACCTGCGCCCGGAAACCCTCGAATAAAACTGTTTCGTGAAATCCGGAGCGTCGTAGAAATATCTCATTCCTGCCACGGTCATATATCCAACTTTGTAGTAATCAGGGGTATAACGCTTCACGGACCCGTATCTCCAGCGGTAAAAGTTCCGGTAGTCCCCGCTGCCGAAACTCACCCTCATATACTCCAGGAAATCCGCTGTCCGGCCGCGTCCCGCCGCCGTCAGCGCCGTTTCAGCGACCACCGCATCGCCCTCCAGCAGCACCGGGCCGCCATACAGCGCAGATGCAACTCCGTCACTCAGCTGCCCCGTCAGCCACCCGAGCGGCCTGAACAGCCCCGTGCGTCCCAGCTGCATCTGCGCCACGTGCCGCCCCTCGTGGATCGCCAGCTCCGTCTCGCTCTGCAGCGCGCCCGCCCCGTAAGCGTCCGGCACGGTGTAAAGCTCCATCCGTCGCGGCATCCAGGACACCAGACCGTTGTTGTCGGCCATAAAGGCCTCCAATACCACTGGCATCGGTCTGCGGTAACGGCAGTTAGGGGTGAATCCGATGCTCTGCCCTATGGGTTCCCTCCAGAGTTCGAGCTGCGAGGCGTAAACCCTCGCGAGCGAGTCGAGCCCCTCGGGATAGATGATTCTGAAATTCTGCGTGCGCACCTGCCACCACTTCACTCCTCCGGGATTGTCGCCGGAGGTATATACCTGAGCGTCAAGACTTAACACCGCCCCGAAAAGAAGCGCCGCCGCTGACAGGATTTTTCCAAACTTAGTCATATGGCAAATGTAGAAAGTCTTTGTGCCCCAAGCAAATATCAGCCGACTTATTTTTTGGGGCGCGTCACTTACTGCCCCGGGCAAGTTTGCCGTGGATTTTTCAGTATGGACCTCCGGTATGCAAATATTTGCTATATTAGCGGAAAGATTCATAAAAATGAAGACAATAAGATTCCTGACACTTGCGGCGGCGGTTCTGCTGCTCTGCGGCTGCGGCTCTCGCAGTCAGAAAGGCTCGCAGATTACAACCCGCAATTTCCCGACAACGCAGATTCCGTCGGTCTATACCCAGGATGATGAGCGTGTGACCTGGTTCCAGCTGCATTATTTTGACAACTTTCTTTCCACTAAGGAGATATGGCCGAGCCTCGATTCCACTGTGGTGAACGGAGTCCCGGTGGACAAACTCGAGGAGTCCTTCGCGACCTACGTCTATCTGACGGAGATGACTGACATTCCGTCCGGCCAGAAGGCTCTGGATGAGCTCTTTACCCGCACGGAAGCCTATCAGAAGGCCGACACCGCCTCCACGGTTTTCGCGAAGATGGCCGAAATGGTGGAGAAATACTACTACGATCCTAATTCCCCGTATCGTAACGAGGACCTGTATCTTGCTTATGTAAAGCGCCTTGTGGATTCCGATCTGACTCCGGACTCCCGCAGGAAGTCTCTGGGGTTCGATGTGAAGCTCTGTTCGCTGAACCCGATTGGAAGTCCGGCGGCGGACTTCCGCTTTACTGATATCAAGGGCCGCACGCACCGCCTCTACGACGTGAAGGCGGAGCACACGCTTCTGTTTTTCTCGAACCCGGGCTGCGAGGCTTGCAAAGAGATAATCGAGGCTCTGAATGCCTCGGATAAGGTTTCGGAGCTTCTCGCCGCGGGCAAGCTTGCCGTCGTGAACATCTACATCGACGAGGATCTGGATGCGTGGCGCTCCTACCAGGATTACTATCCGGACAGCTGGTACAACGGCTATGACGCTGATTTCGTGATACGTAAGAGCCTGCTGTACAGTGTCCGCGCGATTCCGTCGCTGTATATGCTCGATGCGGAAAAACGCGTCCTGTTGAAAGACGCAACGCAGGAAAATATCTTCGCTTTCATTGACAATCTGAATTGATATTCCTATATTTGATGACTCGGGCCGGCGTGGCCCGGACACGAAACGGAATGTAAAATCGGCAATCATATGAAAATAACACAGGAAACCTGGGGCAAGACCCCTGACGGCAAGGCCGTAATCAAATACACCATAACCAATGCGAAGGGCGCAAGCGTCACTCTGAGTTCGCTCGGAGCCTGCTTCGTTTCCGCCATCGTTCCGGACAAGGAAGGCAGGCTCGCCGACGTGGTCCTCGGCTACGATGATCCGCTCAGCTACATAGGTGACGGTCCGTGCTTCGGCAAATGCCCGGGGCGCTACGCGAACCGAATCGCTCTCGGCCACTTCACCCTCGACGGAAAGGAGTACACTCTGCCTATAAACAACGGCCCGAACCATCTTCACGGAGGCCCTGAGGGCTTCCAGAACAGGGTTTGGGAGAGCCGCGTGAGCGGGGATGCCGTAGAGTTCCTCTATTATTCCGAGGATGGCGAGCAGGGGTATCCGGGCGCGCTGAAAGCCGTGGCCCGCTACGAGTGGAGCGAGGAGTGCGAGCTCAGGCTCAGTTTCACCGCCGAGTGCGACGCTCCGACAGTGGTGAACCTGACGAACCACGCTTATTTCAATCTCGACGGCGAGGGCAGCGGAAGCGTTCTCGACCATATGCTCCGCCTCAACGCATCCGAGTATCTGCCTACCAGTGACTCACTTATCCCTCTCGGAGAGTCCGAGCCCGTCGCCGGCACGCCGATGGATTTCGTAGTCGCCAAGCCGCTCGGACGCGACATCAAGGCGGACTTCCCGGCGCTTCGCTACGGCAAAGGCTATGACAACTGCTATGTGATTGACGGGGCCGAGCCCGGCCAATTGCAGACTGCAGCTGTGCTCTGGTCGGAAAAGAGCGGGCGCGTGCTGGAAGTGACCACCACCCAGCCGGGAGTGCAGGTCTATACCGGTAACTGGCTTGAGGGCTGTCCGCAGGGCAAGAACGGCCATACCTACCACGATTTTGACGGTGTGGCCATCGAGTGCCAGCACTATCCTGACTCTCCGAACCATCCGGACTATCCTTCCACGGTTCTGCGTCCGGGCGAAGTGTTCGAGGAGGCTGTCATTTTTGCATTCAAGACTTTAGAGTAATATGCAGCAGTATCTGGATCTTCTGAGGCATATCCGCCGCGACGGGGTCATCAAGACTGACCGCACCGGAGTGGGGACGCAGAGCGTCTTCGGCTACCAGATGCGTTTCGACCTGTCGAAGGGCTTTCCGCTTCTCACCACGAAGAAAGTCCATCTCAAATCCATCATCTACGAGCTTCTGTGGTTTATTTCAGGGGATACGAACATCAAGTTCCTCAAGGATCACGGGGTGAGCATCTGGGATGAGTGGGCGGATGAGAACGGAGACCTGGGACCCGTCTATGGCCACCAGTGGCGGAGTTGGCCGGCTCCGGACGGCCGCAGCATAGACCAGCTCGCGAATGTCATCGACCTGATTCAGAATCACCCGGACTCGCGGCGGATGCTCGTCTGCGCGTGGAATCCGGGCGAAGTCGATGCGATGGCGCT
Organism: Faecalibacillus sp.; assembly: GCA_963604635.1. Taxonomy (GTDB): domain Bacteria; phylum Bacteroidota; class Bacteroidia; order Bacteroidales; family UBA932; genus Cryptobacteroides. The sequence goes on along the minus strand of CAVCRS010000067.1, from coordinate 5,717 downwards.
GCCGCCGTGCCACTGTCTCTTCCAGTTTTACGTGGCAGGAGGCAAGCTCTCCTGCCAATTGTACCAGAGGAGTGCGGACACGTTCCTCGGGGTTCCGTTCAATATCGCTTCCTACGCCCTTCTGACTATGATGATTGCCCAGTGCTGCGGGCTGCAGCCGGGTGAGTTCGTGCACACTACGGGCGATACGCATATCTATCTGAACCATTTCGAGCAGGTGGATCTGCAGCTTTCCCGCGAGCCCCGCACCCTGCCGAGGATGGTGCTGAATCCGGATGTGAAGAGCGTGTTCGATTTCAAGTATGAGGATTTCACCCTCGAGGGGTATGATCCTTGGCCGGCCATAAAGGCTCCGGTAGCTGTTTAACAATAAATTGGTTATATGGAAAAGTGTCTGATCGTCGCAATCGGTTTGCATAATGAGATCGGGGTCCGCGGGGGACTGCCGTGGCATATTAAGGGGGACCTTCAGTATTTCAAGTCCACCACTCACGGCTATCCTGTGATTATGGGCCGCACGACTTATTTCTCCCTCCCGAAGCATCCGCTTCCGGGGCGCAAAAACATCGTGCTGAATGCCGGAGGGGATCCGATTCCGGAGGCCTGCTGCGTGCTGAGTTTCGATGAGGCTTACGCCGCGGCCGCTGCGGAAGGGGCAGAGAAATGCTTCATTATGGGCGGGGCGTCCGTGTATCGCGCAGCCGTGAACGATATGGACACTCTTTATGTAACTCACGTGGAAACCGCTGTCCCTGAGGCGGATGCGTTCTTTCCGAAGATAGATCCGCAGATTTTTTACACTGAGTCCGTGTCTGCGCTCCAGCACGATGAGGCGAGCGGGCTGGACTACAGGTTCGTCGTATATAAGAAACGTTAGGAAGAGGCCGGGAATGAGTCCCGACCGCTTGCTGATCACAAAAATACAGATTATGAAAAGATTCCTTTTATTGACCGCATTGGCGCTTTGCGCGACCCTTACATTGGGCGCAGCCCCGAAAAATTACACTCTCGCATCTCCTGACGGCCGTCTGAAAGCGACGGTCGAGCTCGGGGAGCAGATTTCTTATACCGTGGAGGCTGACGGCGTGCAGCTGCTTGCGCCTTCGCAGATTTCGATGACTCTTTCTGACGGAAAGGTTTATGGCGGAGCGGCGAAACTTCGCAAGGTCAGCCGCACGTCGGTGGACCAGACCTATGCCGCCGCGGTTTACAAACGCTCGCAGGTTCGCGACTGCTACAATGAGATGACTCTGACTTTCAGGGACTTCCGTCTCGTCTGGAGAGCTTATGACGAGGGCGTGGCGTATCGCTTCATCTCGAATGCGAAGGCTCCTTTCTTCGTGAAGGAGGAGCAGGCCGAGTTCTGCTTCCCTGAGGACTGGATGATGTTCGCGCCGTATTCCAACGCCAAGAAAAGCGGCTTTGAGGCTCAGTTCGACAACTCCTTCGAGTCTCAGTATCAGCACGCTCCGCTTTCACAGTTCCGCGAAGGCCGCCTCGCGATTCTGCCTTTTATGGTCGAGGCTCCGAAGGGTATCAAGGTCGTGATCGCCGAGGCTGATCTGCTGGATTATCCTGGAATGTACCTTAACAATACAGATGCTTCCTCTACGCTTCACGGCGTCTGGGCTCCTTATCCTGCCGAGACCGTGCAGGGCGGACACAATATGCTTCAGGGTATGGTCACCAAGCGTGCGGACTATCTCGCAGAGTGTCAGGCTGGTGAGGCTTTCCCGTGGAGGGTCGTCGGTGTTTCGCACCGTGACTGCGACCTGACTGCGACCGACCTCGTGTATAATCTCGCTACTCCTGCAGATGCAGCGACCGACTGGAGCTGGGTACGCCCGGGTAAGGTGGCCTGGGACTGGTGGAATGCGTGGAATATAGACGGTGTGGATTTCATTTCTGGAATCAACAACGAGACATACAAGTATTATATCGACTTCGCTTCGGCTAAGGGTATCGAGTACGTGATTCTGGATGAGGGCTGGGCTGTGAATCTGCAGGCTGACCTTATGCAGGTGGTGCCTGAGATCGACCTTCCTATGCTCTGCGAGTATGCCGCTTCGAAAAATGTGGGCCTTATCCTCTGGGCCGGCTATTATGCTCTGAACCGCGATATAGAGGGTCTCTGCAAGCATTATTCCGAGATGGGAATCAAGGGTTTCAAGGTGGATTTCATGAACCGCGACGATCAGGAGATGGTTCAGTTCTGTACCAGGACCGCCGGGATCGCTGCTAAGTACGGTCTTATGATCGACTATCACGGAACTTACAAGCCGACCGGTCTTCAGAGAACTTATCCTAATGTGATCAATTTCGAGGGTGTGTTCGGTCTGGAGCAGATGAAGTGGTCGCCGAAGACTGTGGATCAGGTAACTTACGATGTGACAATTCCTTATATCAGAATGTACTCCGGTCCGCTGGATTATACCCAGGGCGCTATGCGCAATGCGACCCGCTCGAATTATGCTCCGTTCAACGATGAGCCTATGAGTCAGGGTACGCGCTGCCGTCAGCTGGCGGAGTATGTGATTTTCGATGCTCCGTTCACGATGCTCTGCGACACTCCTTCGGCTTATATGCGCGAGGCAGTATGTACGGATTTCATTTCTGATATTCCTACCGTATGGGATGAAACTCTCGGCCTGGACGGCAAGGTGGGTGAGTTCGTGGCTATGGCCCGCCGCAGCGGGGATGAGTGGTATGTCGGCGCTATGACCGACTGGAATGCGCGTGACATTACTCTTGACCTTTCTTTCCTTCCGGAAGGAAACTATACCGTCACTCTCTATAAGGACGGAGTGAATGCCCACCGTATCGCGAGGGATTTCGCCGTTTCCACTTTCGCTCTCGACGCCTCCCGTTCTCTGACCGTTCATATGGCCCCTGGCGGCGGTTTCGCCGCTAAGATCGAGAAGAAGTAGTTTCTCCTTCTGCCGCTGTCTCCGCGGCCGGGCGGTTTTCCCCCAGCCGCTCCGCTTCGGCAAGCTCCGCAACCGTAATCTTTTTCTCGGCCGCTTCGCGTCCAATGCTTGCGCAGAGTCTGCAGCTGTCTCCGCGGCGGGTGCGGTCCCCGAGCTTGTCGAGGGGCCCCACACACGAAAGAGTATCGAGATAACGAAAAAAGGATGACCATCGACCGGTCATCCTTTCTCGTTGTTTCAGTTCAGCTTGTAGCGGGAGTGGGGCATGATCCCACGACCTCCGGATTATGAATCCGACGCTCTAACCAGCTGAGCTACCCCGCCATCATAACCCCTGACGGGGCAAGATTAGTTGAGATAGAAGGATTCGAACCCTCACTGACAGAGCCAGAATCTGTAGTGCTACCATTACACCATATCTCAGTGCGTATTTCAAAGCCCCAAAAGTTTGGGAGTGCAAAGTTATAACAGTTTTGGAAATAAACCAAAATAATTGAGATTTTTTTACTTATCCGCCTGCTTTAGTGACTCCTGGCCGGCTGCATCCGCAGCGCATCGCAGGAATTCACGGAAAGAACTATCGGAAAAGCAGCGCTACGGCCCAGACTTCGCAGCCTTCGCGGCGGCCGACGAACCCCAGCTTTTCGGTAGTGGTGGCTTTTACGCTGATGCGCTCATCGTCGATTCCCAGGACAGAGGCAAGCGTAGAGCGCATCGCAGGGACGTATTGGCCGATTTTCGGCCTCTGAAGAGCGATGGTGATGTCGGCGTTGGCAACCTGCCAGCCGCGCTCCGAAACCATATCGCGCACGCGGGCGAGCAGGACCTTCGAGTCGATGCCCGCGAACTCGTCGGAGGAGTCCGGAAAATGCTTTCCGATGTCGCCGAGCGCGAGTGCTCCGAGCAGAGCGTCGCACAGCGCGTGGATTGCCACGTCCCCGTCCGAGTGCGCCACGAACCCCGTCTCGCTCTCGATGCGCACGCCTCCCAGCCACATCGGCAGGCCTTCGGCCAATGCGTGCACGTCATATCCCTGTCCTATGCGTATGTCTTTGATTTCCATATTGCATCAATGTCTATGTTCTTACAAATATAGGAAAAGTTGCGTAAATCTGTATTTATATTCATCCGGTGTGATGTTGCGTTTCCGGAATTTCTTCGTATCTTGCGGAAAATAATTATTGACCCAAAGTTGTTTACTTTATGAAAATTTACATCAAGAATGCCCTGATGTCACTGGTCTGTGCCGTGATGGCCGTGTCCGTTCTGGCCGGCTGCAAGAAAGAATCCGCAGAAAAGAATGAACTGAGAGGCACCCAATGGGTTGCAATCCTGGAATACGATGAAGACATTGAATGGAGTCTGGCCACATCTTGTACCCTGACTTTTGATGACAAGGTTACACTGAAAGCCAATATCATGTGGTACGAGGTTGCCGTCAGCTTCTCGTACGATTATGACAAACCGGTCGTCACCTTCTCCGACGGAGAACTGGTGCTGGACGGAAACAGCGCAATCGTTTGGGCACTGATCGCTCAGGAGTCGGATATATCACTGAATGAAATTCAGGCAAAATTGAAACAGCTCACATTCACGGCTACGGTCGTCGGGAACACCCTGACATTCCCGGAAGAGTTCTTCGATGAAGACGTGGTTTTCACCAAAGTTAAGTGATGTATAAAAAACAGAGCGGCTGAAAGCCTTCAGGCTGACAGCCGCTCTCTTTCTGACTGTGTCTCCGGAGCAGTTTCAAAACAACTTCTTGAAACGGGCGAAGAAGCTCATAATAAACACCTTACTCCCACTCAATCGTCGCCGGCGGTTTCGAGGAGATGTCATAGACTACGCGGTTCACTCCGCGGACCTTGTTTATGATCGCATTGGAGATTTCCGCGAGGAAATCGTACGGCAGATGCACCCAGTCGGCGGTCATCGCGTCGGTCGAAATGACTGCGCGCAGAGCCACCGTGCTCTCGTAGGTCCTCTCGTCGCCCATTACACCCACGCTCTTCACCGGCAGCAGAATCACGCCGGCCTGCCAGATGGCATCGTAAAGCGTGCGGGCCTCGATGGACGGATCCGAAGCGGAGCGCACTGCTGTAGCGTCAGGTCCCGCGAGCTCCTTTATGGCCTCGGGATGCTCGGCTAAAACATACGAACGCAGGCCGCGGATGAAAATGTTGTCAGCCTCGCGCAGCACGGCGAGCTTCTCCTCGGTGATGTCGCCGAGAATGCGGATTGCGAGCGACGGGCCCGGGAAAGGATGGCGGCCGATGAGCTCATCCTTGATGCCGAGCGCGCGGCCCACGCGGCGGACCTCGTCCTTGAAGAGCATACGCAGAGGCTCTATAATCTTGAGATTCATCTCCTTAGGAAGACCTCCCACATTGTGGTGTGACTTGATCGTCGAGGACGGGCCGTTCACGGAAGCGGACTCGATGACGTCTGGATAAATCGTGCCCTGGGCCAGCCAGCGCGCGCCCTCGATGCCTTTCGCGTACTTGTCGAAAGTTTCCACGAAGAGGCGGCCGATAATCTTGCGCTTCTTCTCAGGCTCCGTCACGCCCGCAAGTCCGGACAGGAACGCCGCCGAAGCGTCAGCTCCTATCACATTGAGTCCCATATCCTTATATGAAGCGAGCACATCATCGTACTCGTTCTTGCGCAGCAGACCGTTGTTCACGAAGATGCAGGTCAGGCGCTCGCCGATTGCCTTGTGCAGCAGCACACCCGCCACCGTCGAATCCACTCCGCCGCTCAGACCGAGAATCACCTTGTCGTCACCCACCT
>CAVCRS010000066.1:0-16579 GCA_963604635.1 Faecalibacillus sp. | reverse complement strand
AGTTCCGCCTTGCGGGAATCGTGAGCGACCAGTGCGATGTCTTTAATCATAATCCAAAGTTGTCTATTTTTTGCGACAACTCACAAATCTACAAAATTATCCGTAAATTCGTTTTTCCACAAGCCGAAAAAGGTCTATGACCGCAAGCGTCTGAAAAAGGCAGGCATCAATTATAACGATGACCTGCCTTTATCCTTTTCTGGAGCGGCCGGAGGCGAAGATTAAGACTTTCTATTGGTGTTGGCTGTTGGCGGTGCGCAGATTAGCTAGGGTGATGTTCTCGTTACGGTAGCGTGCGGCCGGCTCCGCCGTCCAATCCTACTCATCTAATGTTAAAACTGCGTAAAACTTTTATAAATAGTGAACTGCTCTAAATTCTCGTCCGAATCTCCCCTTTATGCCGCGATTTGGGCAAAACTCGCCTAAAACTTGTCCAAATCCGCCCCAAAATACTGGATTTGGACAAAAATCTTTAATTTCTTCCCTCTGATGTTTATCTTTGCAGACAAAACATGGCTCAGCTTCACGAGAGAAGGCAACTGTTTATGGAGGACGAAAGCATAAGAAACACCCCTGTATTCACTTTCGTCACACCGTATGGAGTGTCTCAAGGCATCAATTCAAGCCTCATACACAGCGAAATAACTGCAGATCAGCTCTTCGCGGCAGTCAAGTGACATTTGTCCTGACAATGCAATGTAAGCGCCTCCGCCCAATCAGACATCTAAAAGTGCGGATAACGTTTTAAACGCTATTCTCGATGTTCTCAAGTACATCGAAAGTCGCGAAATAACGTTTTAGTGCAACTCTCGGTGTAAGTGTTTCCGCGATTGCGCATCGCGATGCACTCCCGAAGCGCCCGTCACCGCATTGGACGCATCGCGAAGCGTGCGGCCGAGTGAATCTAATCCGCCGTCCTGACTTTCCCGGCCGGCTTCGCCGTCCAATTCTGAAACGGAGAGTTCGCCTTGAAAACGACTCTCTGCCGCGGATTCCGCTAGCAGCTGTTGCTGCTTCGCCACGAAGTCGGGGTCTCTCCTGTGATTTGCTTGAAGACGCGGAGGAAGGCTCTGGATGAATTGAATCCTGACTGGATGGCGATGGATTCTATCTTCTCGTCTGTGCCCGAAAGAAGAGTTTTGGAATGGTCAATTCTTTTACCGTTGATATATTCGTAAAAAGACGTTCCGAGCTCATCGTGCAGGCACCTGGAAACATAGGTGCTGTTCGTGTTCAAAGACTTCGCTATCGATTCGATAGTCAGATCCGAATGCAGGTAGATCTTTTCTTCTTCCATTAATTTCTGTAGGCTCACGGCAAGATTCGAGATGCTTTCTTCTGTTTTGCCTTCTGCAGAAGAATCCGTCTTGGCCGTGTAGGCGATAGTTTCGGCCGATTCTTTCTGCTTGATGACACAGGATGCGAAGAATGCCCACGTCACAGCCATTGCTGATGTGTAGATTGACCCGAGCCAATAGCTTGTGACTCCGGACAAGGCTGGCATGAACCAGAAAACCATATCCGTCAGCGTCATGAATGCAATGATCAGAAACCATTTTGCCGTATGCCCGTCGAAATTCGAATATTTCTCTTTCAGCTTATGGTCATGGACAGAGGTCGCGCACACCATATAGCAGTAGAATATTATATTGATCGCCGCTATGAAACATCCGGCAAGGAATGAATGTTCGTGGTCGCATATCTGCCACAGAAATATTGCCAGGTATGGCGTCACGAACAGTAACGACTTTTTCCAGCCCGGAGCCCGTCCCTGAATCAGGGCCTCTCCGGCAAGACATATGAAAAGAAATACAAAGCCGTCAACCGCCCTTGAGATGCCGTCCGCCCCGCTGTTCCAATTCGAATATTGCGACAGGACTATTGCGGTAATTGTCGCCAGCGCATCCATGAAAAGAACCAGTGCGCCGAAAAGCCGGAAAACGGACAGTTTGCTGCGCTCTCTTTCGAAAAGATGCGTAGACAGAAAAAGACCTAAAAGGATAACTTCGGCAATGTATCCTCCGGTGAAGAGCGTATATGTCAGCAGTCCTGTTCCCATTGCCCCGCAAAGTTAGAAAAACGTGCGTTTTTTATGTAATTGTCACCCCAAATTTTGCTTTTGTCCGAACAGGATAAACAAATAAAGCTATATTTGTGTCATAGTAGTGTATTTTTATTATACGTAGTGTATTTTTATTCATGCGAAGTGTTCGTAATGTCGGAAGACTGTTGGTTCTTTGTGCCCTGGCGTCATCCTGCAGTCTGAGTGATGACATAGGAGGAAATGAATCTGAATCGGAACAGGAAATTTCTGTCATCGGCAATGTCCTGCCTGATAACGGAGAATTCATCCTCAAACTCAAGGGCGACAGTCCTGAGACAAAATCTCCATCTACTTATACCGTCCCTGCAGAAAAAGTAAGGGATGCTTTCTCCTCCCGCGGCTCTTTCAGGATGGAACGCCTGTTCCCGGCCGACACCAGGTTTGAGGGCAGGACCAAACGGGAGGGACTTGACCGCTGGTATCTCGCAAAACTTGACGGCAAGTCCTCCGGTGATGAAATCGTAAATCTTCTCAAGGCGACCGGCGTCGTCGATGTCGTGGAGTTCCCATCTGAGATCGATGTCGATGAAGCCTCGCCGGCCGAGGGCCCGGTGACAAGATCGTCTTACTCGGAGTCCGTGACAAGGAATTTCGAGTTTCCGTTCAATGAAAGCAAGGCCGAAGCCCTGAAGCAGTGGCATTACAACAACACGGGGGACGTTCTCGGCAAATCATCTCTTTGCGGCGCGGATGCCAATGTCTGGGCCGCGTGGAGTCTCTGCCAAGGGGACTCCGATGTGATAGTCGCAGTCATTGACCAGGGTGTAAAGTATGACCACGAGGACCTTGCGGCCAATATGTGGGTGAATGCGGCGGAACTCAACGGTGTCGAAGGCGTCGATGATGACGGCAACGGCTATGTTGACGATATTTACGGGTATAATTTTGTCAGCGGCAACGCGTCGATTGTGTGGTCATCCGATCTTACCCACGGCACCCACGTCGCCGGAACCATCGCTGCAGTGAACAACAACGGTAAGGGCGTCAATGGAATAGCCGGCGGCTCAGGAAACGGCGACGGCGTCCGCATCATGACGCTTCAAACAGTCGGAACCCTTGCAGACTCAAACGCGTCAGGCGGTATTGCCGGAACGGTCAGAGCCATAAAATATGCCGCCGACAACGGCGCCGTCATCTGCCAGAACAGCTGGTCATATGACAGCGACATAAGCCAGGCAGATTGGACACGGACCCAATATTCTTCCGTCAAGGAAGCGATGGCTTATTTCACCAAATATGCCGGAACCGATGATAACGGTAACCAGACAGGTCCGATGAAGGGCGGACTTATGGTGTTCAGCGCCGGGAATGACAATACATTCCTCCCTTGCTATCCTGCTGCGGATGAACTGGCTGTGTCTGTCGCCGCAACCGACTACAATGGCGCCAGGGCTTATTACTCCGATTATGGCTCCTGGATAGACATTTCCGCTCCCGGCGGAGACTTCAAAACTGATTCTGAAAACGGCGGAGTTTACAGCACCATTGTCGGTGAAAACGGAGAATCGTCATACGGATATCTGCAGGGAACTTCAATGTCCTGTCCTCACGTGAGCGGAGCCTGCGCTCTTGCAGTTTCGTACTATTACGGCAAGGAGAAAAGAATGGGATTGACCGCTGAAATGCTCCGTGAAGCTCTGCTCAGTTCCGCTGCGGATGTTGACATAAATATGCCGGAGGATATGAGAGGGGAGATGGGACGAGGCAGTCTCGATACCTATGCGCTTCTGCGTTATGTCGATCCGTCGGCCGGATATTTGAGCCCGATTGAAGATCAGACGGTTTCCAAAGGCGGCACCATCACTCTGGACCTTTCCGGATATTTCTTCTCGACGGCGGCGATTACGGTATTTATCCAGAACAAAGACATCGCTACGGCTGATTTGAGCAGAGGCGTGCTCACAATCACAGGAATTTCCGCAGGAACCACTGCGGTTACGCTGTCCGATGCGACAAGCGCAACAAGAAGTTTTACGGTAACAGTCAGATAGAAAGTATGAAAGCATTTCAGAATATTTTACTTCTGGCGGCGGTCTTCAGCATTGTCGGCTGTTCCGAAAAAGAACAGCCGGAAGCAGTTCCGCTCCCTGCCCCTGAAGTCAGAATCACTTCAGTCAAAGGGGATTCCTTTGTAGCCAGCTGGTCTGTTGTTCAGGACGCCGGTTCTTATACTTACGTATTTGGCGAAGACTCCGAAGTGACGACGAAAGACCGCAGCGTCGAGTTCAGCGGACTTGCTCCAGATACCGAGTATGTACTTTCCGTCAGAGCCGATGCCGGTCCCAACTCACAGTCAGCATCCTCGGAATGGACTGAAGTCCACGTCATTACAGGCGCTGAAATCGTATTGTCAGCTCCCGCCGTCACGGTAGTCTCTTCATTCAAATCCAAGACAATAATCGAATGGACGAAACCTGCCGGTGCGGAGTCATTCGAATATACTTTTGGCGGCGTGACCGCCAATACTTCTTTGAACCGGGTCGAATTCAATCACCTTGCCGCGTCAAAAGAATATGAATTCAGCGTAAAAGCCCGGTCATCAGTTTCTTATATTTCTGATTCCGAGCCTGCTACCGTCAGATTCGTTACGGAATCCGATGATGTGGATGTCCCTGTTTTCGTATTCTCGACTCCGGAGATTGACGGGAATTCAGTCACCTTCGAAATTTATGCGATGTCAAATATCAAGTACAGATATTGTGTCGTCCCGGCTTCTTCATATTCCAGCGGGTCAGTTCTGAGCTCATCGTCTGAAGGAACCGGAACTACTGATGTTTCCCTGACGGGGCTTGAGTTTGACACGGCTTATACTGTAGCGGCGGTCGGGATTGACGGAGAAGGAAACGCTATGACTGAAATCTATACAATGAACTTTAAAACAGGAGCCGGACAATGAAAAATATATTGAGAATCCCGCTGGCCCTTGCCATGCTCCTTATGCCGGTTGTCTTTGCCGCTGCGCAGAATAATCTGACAGTTACAGGACGTATTTCCGATTCTGCCGGCGATCCCGTTATCGGCGCCGGCGTATTCATAGGAGGCACTGCGGTCGGAACAGTTTCCGACATTGACGGCAAGTATGAAATAAGCAATGTCCCTGCAGATGCAAAGCTGTCGTTTTCCTGTCTTGGCTATCAGAATGCTTCTGTCGATGTGAACGGAAGGACAGAAATTGACATAGTCCTTCAGGAGGATTCTATGAATCTCGATGAGGTGATGGTCGTTGCATACGGAACGGCGAAGAAGGAGTCATTTACAGGCTCCGCTTCAGTCGTCAAAGCCGACGATATCCGGAATCGCGTGACGGGCAATATTACAAAGTCCCTCGAAGGTTCCGTGGCCGGAGTCCAGATGACTTCCGGTGGCGGACAGCCGGGCGAAGATGCCAAATTGCTCGTTCGTGGAGCCGGCTCGGTCAACGCTTCGGCATTGCCTCTGTATGTTGTCGACGGCGTGCCTTATGACGGCGCGGTAAGTTCGATCAATCCAGCTGATATTGAGAGTGTGACAGTCCTTAAGGATGCGTCTGCGGGAGCCTTGTACGGAGCGAGAGGCGCCAACGGAGTCGTCGTCATCACGACCAGAAAAGGTGACAGGGACAGGGTGAACATCTACTATAAGGGCAATGCGGGTGTTTCATCCCGTGCCTTGAAGAGATATGACCTTCTGGATATGGATGAGTTCGTCGAGATTACTTACGAGGCGCTCCGGAATGCAGCCCAGTATGGCAAGGGAATGGATTTCGAAGCCGCTTCCTCATACGCTGCCGCCAATCTCGGCACAACCCTCGGAGGTATCAAGAACTCTGAGTATTACAATCCATATAAGAATTATACCTGGTCGGAACTTATCGACCAGACCACCGGCAAGATAAAGTCTGATGCCAAAGCCGCCTGGAACGGCAGCCGGAACGGGTCCGACAACTGGATGGACAAGGTCTCCGACAATGCGGCATTCCGTACCGAGCACATCTTCTCCGTTTCCGGAGGTTCCGAAAAATCGGATTATCTCATGTCTGCAGGCTACTATAACGAGAAAGGAACCCTTACAAGCACGGATTTCACGCGTTATACCGGCAGAATCAGCGGAAACGTGCAGGCCAGGGAGTGGCTCAAAGTCGGCATGAATGCCAATTTCGCCAGGTCAATTTCCCATTTCCAGGAGGCTTCAGGCTCTGAAACGTCGAACGTCTGGTACACGGCGCAGTTTATGGGTCCAATATATCCTTTGTATCTGAAGGATATGGACGGAAACAATGTCCTCGATGAGAACGGCGGTCTCCAGTACGAATACGGTGACGAAGACGACAACGGATATGCCAACAGAGTGAATGCCCAGGGCTTCAACTCTCTGGCTGAACTCAAGAACAATCCGACCGGATATGTAAGGAATGCGCTGTCAGGGCGTGCTTATGCCACACTCGGAACGGCAGACGAATCCTCTCCGATCTATGGTCTTACCGGCACGGCCAATTTCGGCTTTGACTTCAACGATTTCGCCAAGACCGCAGTCAGGGATAAATACCACGGCAATATGGCCTCCCAGGGCGGCAGCGTCTCCAAGACCAACTCCAGAATCTTTTCCTATACGGCCAATGCGCTTCTCAACTACAACAGAACGTTCGGAGAGCATTCTGTCGCTGCACTCGCCGGAACGGAATATTATCGCTACAACTTCAATTACGCCTTGGGCGAAAAGAGCGGTATCGTGGACGGAATAGCCGAACTGGCTCCTGCGGTAACTACAATGACGAATACCTCGTATTCAGATAATTACGCAATATCATCCGCTCTTGCCAGAATCAATTACGGCTATGATGACAGGTACTATTTCGACGCAAGTTTCAGAGCTGACGGTTCTTCAAGATTCAGCCCTGAGCACCGGTGGGGAACATTCTGGTCTGTGGGCGCATCCTGGAGAATCAGCCAGGAGAAGTTCATGGCAGGAACATCAGGCTGGCTTAACAACCTGACCCTCAAGGCTTCTTATGGAGTTCAGGGAAACGATAACCTCGGATCCTATTACGCTTGGCAGGGACTCTTTGATTACGGATGGGATAACGGTTCGAGAGCCGGAGCACTTGCCTCAAGCATAGAGAACAGGGAAGTCACCTGGGAGAAAAACGGTAATTTCAATACCGGTATTGAAGCTGCCCTCCTTTCCGGAAAACTGCACACGACCGTCGAGTTCTACTCAAGAAAGACCCGTGATATGCTTCTCAATAACCCTCTTGCCATATCTTCAGGTTTCACGGGATACGATGACAATGTGGGATCCATGGTCAACAGAGGCCTTGAACTGTCTTTGAACTATACTGTTTTTGACAACGATAATTTCCACTGGGACACTACTCTGCTCGCATCTCTCAACAGAAACAAAGTCCTGTCCCTGACAAGCAGCCAGAGCTCGATCAAGGACGGTATCATAGTAATCGAGGAAGGAAAGCCTATATATACTTTCTATCTTCCGAAATCAGCAGGTGTTTCCCCTGCCACGGGCGAGCAGTTGTATTGGGCTTATTACAAGTATGAAGTAGGCGAGTCCGGAGCGGTTGTCCCGGTAGAATGTGATCCGTACGTGACTGATGATACACAGCTGGCGACGCTCAGCAAATACTATTATGGCAGCCGTCAGGCTATCTTCTCCGGAAGTTTCTCTTCACGCTTTGTGTTCCTCGGTGCCATCGACCTATCTTTTATGTTCTCATATTCTGTAGGAGGCAAGATTCACGACAGCCTTTACGATGATTCGATGAATGTGACATTCGCGGGAAACAACTGGCATAAGAACGTACTCAGAAGATGGCAGAAGCCCGGTGACATCACGGATGTCCCGAGAGTGGAAATCGCAAGCGGCCGTCTCTGCTGCGGAGAAGATCTCATAGATGCTTCATATCTGGCGCTGAAGAATGTGACACTCGGTTATACTCTTCCTTCTGCAATATCGTCCGTAGCCGGGATTGAAAAATTGAGAGTGTTCCTGACCGGAGACAATCTTTTCCTTCTCAGCCATCTCGACGGAATGGATCCGCAATACAACTTTACAGGAACGACAAGTTACACTTATACACCATCCAGGGTGATTGTCGCTGGATTGGAAATTAATTTCTAGAAATGAAGAAGTCAGTTTTCATATTCATATTGGGAGTCCTGCTCACAGCTTGTGAGATGGATTTCACGCCGACAGATGCCGGCTCCGGCGAAAGTCTGGTCACGGATGCGGAGTCTGCCATTGCGATCGTTGACGGCATTTGCCGTTCCATGTGGACTGCAGGCTGGTCCACGACCGGAAACACTCACGAGTGCTTCGGCATATCCGCATACAATCTCGCCCTTGAAGCAATGGGTGATGATTTCATCATGCAGGGCCCCGGCAACGGATGGTTCTGGTATGACCAGGTTTACAATGTGAAATTCTTCAATTCGTCAAGCGCGGACCGTTCATACGACGTCTGGTTTGCGAATTATTCCTGGATTTCAAATGCAAACTATGTGCTTTCCGCGCAGCGGACAATGGAGGGAAGCACGGAGGACAAATCCTATGTCCTTGGCGAAGCTTATGGAATAAGGGCTCTGGCATATTTCAACCTTTCCAATTTCTACTCAAGGGCGCCATATAATGCCCTTGCTGACAAGTACCGTTGGGAGGATCCCGGAGTCCCCGTATATACAGAACCGACCGGCCGTGACTTTGTCGGCAAGCCAAGGGGAACTCTTAAGGAGCTTTATGCCAGGATTGACGAAGACATTGATTCCTGTATAGTCTGCCTTCGAAGGAGCCCGGATTCGAAATTGCGCGGAAACAAGTCGCATATCAGTCTGTACACCGCTCTCGGCATCAAGACAAGAGTATGCCTTGCGGAAGGGGACTGGCAGGGGGCGCTTGACTGCGCCAAAGAAGTCATCGAGTCCGGTGAGTACTCTGTCGGCACCGAAAATGACCTGATGTCCGGAATGAACGATCTCAGCGCTTCGAATGTGATGTGGGGCGCAGGAATCGAAGTTACCGAGCAGGCGGGAGGTTATGCAAGTTTCTTCTCCCATATGGACAATCAGAACGGCGCCTATGCCAAGGCCGCTCCCAAACTTATAAGCAGCACTCTTTACAAGAAGATGGGTGACAAGGACATAAGAAGAGGATGGTGGGATCCTGACGATGAGGTGTCTCCTTACATTTCCCATAAATTCTCATTCTCGAACGTGTCGTCCTGGCTTGGAGATTATATCTATATGAGAGTTGAGGAAATGTACTTTGACGCGGCGGAAGCTTCCCTTCGTCTCGGAGATGAAGACGCGGCCATAAAGTATATGAATATGGTGATGGCGCCGCGCGATTCCAAGTACAATGCCGCGGATTATACAGGTGATTACCTCGGCTCTCTTACCAATACATTCACAGGTTCTCTTCTGGAGAATATCCTGATCAACAAGAGGATTGAGCTCTGGGGCGAATTCGGCCGGCTTGTGGATGTGAGAAGACTCGGCCAGGGAATCTCCAGATCGACATCAGACGGCTTCTCCGATGACTGCCTTACGGCAATGGCATCTAACGGAGTCGATCTGACATCGCCGGACAATTACTATTGGGTGCTTACAATCCCGCAGGATGAACTCGACGCGAATCCCAACATCAACGAAAACGACCAGAATCCATGAGAAACAAAATAGCAATTATATTGGCGGTTTTTGCCGCTATGCTCTGTTCCTGTTCCAAGGACAACGTTGGAGTCGTTTCGGAGGGTAGGGAAGAGGACAAGGCCGGGATCCATTTCATCCAGTCCTCTCTGGCCAAGACATTCCCGATGAACTCGAAGGAAGGCACCATAGATGTAGTCCTGTCAAGGAATTCGAATGTGGGCGAGTACAGTGTGGTGCTGTCTCAGGAAGGCTCGAATGAGGACCTGTTCTCTTTCAGCGATACCGTTACTGTCGCGGACGGGCAGTATTCCGTGACCGTTCCGCTGAAAGTTGACCTGACATCCCTTGTGCCGGGAGCCACAGTCTCGACAAGTCTTTTCATCAAATCACGTGACGCATATCTCGACGAAGACGCGTCGTATATCACTCAGTTCAAGGACAAGCTCGATATCAGTGTCTCATTTGAACTTGAATGGGAACCATATATGAGGATGACCGAGACCGGAGAAAAAGTCCAGCAGACGGGTACATACTATTACAATCTCTTTTATGTCGGCAGTCAGACTGACATGCTGATGGAAAGAGCTGCGGGAACTACCAATATCTTCAGGATCCTTGACTGGGCCGGAGGCGTTCCCCTTGTATTCAAGATGAATGCGGACCATACCATAAATGTACCTGCTCAGAGCATCGGATATTACTACGATGCAGTAGGGGAGGATGTCTATGCCTCCGATATCGCCGAATATATGAACGATGAGGCCGCTTACGATTCTTATCCGTGCTACTTTGACGGCAATGAAACAATAGTCCTGAATCTCGTGTACTATGTCAGCGACGGCATTATAAACTACGGAACAGAATATATTGTAATGGCGTCAGATCACGACGATGACCCGACCGTCATGGTAACTTATGACGGAGAGGGCAGGTTCTCATTCGAATTGGGCGAGTACGCCTCTTCCTGCCGGGCTCTGGTTCTTCCGGGTGACTGCACCGGAACCGTAAAGGCGGCGGAAGTAAAGAAATCAATTATTGACGGCTCGGCGGAAGGCCTGAGAATATACACCGAGGACGGTTCTGATACCTGGGAGCTTACAGAAGGTTCGAATACCATTTTCGTCATACCGTTTGATGAATCCGGCAATGCCGGCGAGATGATGTACAGAAGGTTTACATATGATCCGCTGGACCTGCTGATGCCTAAGATTGTCGAAAGCACGTTCAAAGCCGGAGAGGATGACCCGTATCATACGGTGGAGTGGCACCTGAAAACATCGAATGCCCAGACCATCAAGTTCTTCATGTATGAAAAGGATATCATAGATTACTATCTGAGCATAGGATATACCGCGGAAGAGCTGCTTGATTATGGAACGGAAATGGAGACAGACGCGGTGGTTGCGGCAAACGCAGACGGGGTCAATGTGAAGTTCACAGACCTTGGGGAAGGTACCGATTACGCAGTCATTGTCGGGCTTGTCAGCCCTCTGGGTGACGAGTTTGTCGAAGAAGAACCGTTCGCTCCTATGGCCCATTCGGATAATTTCGACAGGACGAAAACTCTGGATGATTTCTTCGGAAGCTATATCGCGTCCGTGGAAGTCACCGTCTATGACGGCAGCGATTCCCCTCAGCCGACAAAGGAGAATGTGCTGGTGAACATAATAAAGTCATCGACAGGTGATGTCCTGATTCAGGGCTTGAGCGATGTGGAAGGGTATTCTCCTATACTCAGCGCGACATATGTTCCCGAAGAGCACACGCTCAGAATCCCGACCCAGCTTTGCGGAAGGTATGACGGCAAATATGTGATGTTCGCATACAGCAATCCGATAATCGATTCAATGTGGGGAGCGGAGTATTCCGCGGAACTCGGTTTCGGTTCGGACGGACGTCTGTATCTCAGGGCGACTCCGGGTATGCAGTACTCTGTCAACGGATACAAGTTCCTGATTCTCAACGATGACGGCAGCAATACCGGCGATTTCCTCGACAATAAAGCCTACCGCTACATCTCTCTTGCCAAAACAGAAAATTCAAATATTTCAATAACATCATTAACGAACTCTAACAATTATCAAAATGAACGCAAAACAAATTCTCTTTGCGGCCTCTGCATGTCTGCTGACCTTGGCCGCATGCCAGAAGGAAGTCGTTCCTTCCGTCTCGATCGATGAAGACAGCGAAACTGTTTCCGCTGACGCGAACAATCTGAAAATCAACCTTGAAAGCAATGTCGCCCTTACCCCTGTGACAGATGCTGACTGGTTTGAAGCAAAAGTTGAAAACGGAACCCTCAGCATCGATGTCGAGGAAAACTACGGTGCAGAGCGCTCTGCAACCATCAATCTCGAGTACAACACTGAAGTTGAGGCTACTTTCACATTGACTCAGTCCGCCGGCGCAACTGATGAAATCGCCGAAGCTGAAATCTTCTATTATGGTCATATTGACCAGTACGGTGCAGGTACCCAGAACTGGATGATCACTTTCTACGACAAGAACTATATGGATTCAAGCGAGGGAGACAAATATACTTATACCTTTGACCTTATGGCGTCCGGTGAGTTCACTTTCGTCAGCGGTAAATTCCCTACCGGCACATTTACACTGAATCCTGTCTCTGAGGTCGGCGCCATATACAGCATTAACTCCAATGTCCTCGACGGCACTACATATTCATATATCAGTTATGACGCAGCGACAGTAACAATCGAGGCTACAGATGTTGCCGATGAGTATATGTTCTATGTAAAGGGTACGACTGCAAAGACCGAGACCTCAGAGGCTGCAAGCTTTAAATTTACATTCAAGGCAGTCTGCGGTGACACGGGAGACTACGATCTCAGAAAGTACGACACAAGAGTATCTTCCGACATCAAGAAGGATTACGACATTACATTCGCAGCCGGCAATGCTTATTGCTATGATTATGACGGAACAGTCAAATACATCGACCTTACTCTGACAAAGGGTGATCCTGCGATGGGTGACAATCCTTCAGAAGGCGACTTTACCGACGCGCAGTTCTATCTGTATGTCCCTGCAACCGCAGAGGACTATTCCGGAACATTTAATCTCGATCCGGATTTAACAGCCGCTGCATACACAATCGAATATTATAAAAGATCCTGGTGGTTCACCGGCGTATATCCTGACCCAACCGATGCGAACTGGCTCAGACCGCTCAATCACTCCCACCTCTATCCTTCATCAGGCAGCATAACTCTTGCAAAGCAGTCTGACGGTTCATACAAGCTTGACGGCTCATTCAAAGATGACTATACAGATGACTATCCTGACGGGAAGCACACTGTAACATTCCACGCTCAGTTCGAAATCAAGCCTGGCGAATAATCCCGCTGCTCCGTTCCGGCCGCTGAGCAAGTCGAAGCGCCCGTTCCGAGCATCGTAAAGTGCGGATAACGTTTAAAACGCCACACCCGATACACTCAGGTGCATCGAGAGTGGCGAATTAACGTTTCATCGCAACCCTCGACGCACTCGCCATCCGCATTGGACGCATCGCGCAGCGTGCGGCCGGCTCCGCCGTCCAATCTAGCATTTGCCTTCCGCCTCAGGGCACTCGACATTTTGGGCAGTGTGCCCATAGGGCTCACCTGCAAAAAGCATAGGTTTGACCGGACGGAATACCCTATAAAACCATGCGGCCGGCGAGCAATCCTCCCCGGCCGCTTTTGCCTCGGTCCCCGAGCCCGCGTTCCCCACGGCCAGTCGAAGTCCCCGTCACTCGCACCCGCATTGGACGCGTCGCGCAGCGTGCGGCCGGCTGGCTCCGCCGTCCAATGCAGTGTTTTCGAAGCTTCCAATGGCATCAGGGGGGCTGTGGGAAATGTCTCCCAGTGAATAGACAAGAAATAGGCTGGCTCATATCGGGCCAGCCTATTCCTTGTCAATATAAATCTGATGGCCTCAGGCCATTATTCTTTTATGCACCTCACTGAGTATGCGTCCGCTCTGCTGGCGACGCCGTTAGGAGAAGTGGAAGTGCCGGTCGTGATCTTCTGGAACGAGAGCACGCAGAACGCCGTGCCCGCGGAGTTTGCGCTGGATGCCGGGCAGTTGCCCCAGTACGAGCCCCATATTCCGCTGACTGAGCCGTAAAGCATTGCATAGGAACCGTCATAACGGGCTGCGGCAGGGAAATACTGGCTGCCTGTCTTCATATTGAAATACCAGCCGTAGTTGAAATCATTGGCGTCCAGTTTGCCGTCACCGTTGGCATCGGCGATGTCATAGTCGGCGATGTTCTCGGAATATCCGCCGGACCCCGTGAAATAGCTGAACACGTCCGCAGGCGGTACGCGGTAACCGACCGGGCAAGGATCGTAGTAAGACTTTGAGCCCTTGTTCGTGTAGTTGTTGCTCCCGTCTTTGACATTGCCCTTCGGATTGCCCCAGAGAGCGTCGTTGCTGGCCGATGCTGCGAGCCAGTCCCTGCTGGAAGAGTACTGCGAGTAGTTGGACAGGCAGACTGTAGGATGTGCGATCGAGTAGGCGACGGTATTGTTGTTCACGTCATACCAGGATGAATTCGAGATGCTTACGGAATTGCCGTTTGCATCATAAAGGGGAGCGCCGACGGTGGAGGTGGTGCCTGTGACGGTAGGAGATGCAGGGAACGGATCCTTGCGGCCCCACTGGTAGAGCATACCGTAAGGCTTCACGTCGCCCGTGGCCTCGGACTTCATCGCGCCGAGATTCATAGTCGCAATCTTGTATCCGTTTTTGGTTTCGACATATTCCAGCTTGTCTTCAGGAGCCCAGATGTGCCAGCTCCAGAGGATGTCCCCGGCCTTGTCCGTGGCCGCGATGAGGGCGTTGCCCTTCTTCTCGGTGACGGTGAAATTGATTTTTCCGTCCTTGTACTCCACGTCTTTGATCATCTCCTTGTCTGTCTCCCAGACAAGTTTCGCTCCTTCCGCTGCGATGGCTGCAGGGACCGCAATGCCTTCGGTGGTGGCGCCGTTGCCCTTTACGGTGGCGTCGAACGAATACCAGCCGGCTTCGGTGACCACATAACAGTTCGCGGTGCCTTCTTCGCAGAGGCTCTTCGGTGTCTCCACGACTTCAGGATCCGGTTCCGGTTCCGGCTCAGGTTCTGGATCAGGGGTGGTGTTGTGCTTGTCGCACGCTGCGGCCGCAAAGACTATGGCAAGGCCGCACAAAAGCAAATTAACCTTCTTCATTGTGCTTATAAATTAAAACTAACTACTAACTGACGCAAAGTTAGCCGTCTGAGCGACAAAAGCAAGAAAAATTTAATTTTTTTAATAATTAAATTGCTCTCATATCCAAAAAATCCTAACTTAGCGGAAATTAGTTAGCAGTACATTATGGCGACAAGAGAGAACTTCGGCAGCCGCGCTGCCGTCATTATGGCATTTGCCGGCTCGGCAATCGGCCTCGGAAACATCTGGAGATTCCCTTATATGGTAGGCGAATACGGCGGAGCCGCCTTCGTGCTTGTCTATATTTTCTGCTCCTTCCTGCTGTCCCTGCCTATCTTTCTCGCTGAATCCGTGATTGGCCGGCGCAGCCGCGCCAACGCCATCGGCTCGATGAAGATCCTCGCCCCGGGTACAGGCTGGAAAGTCCTGGGAATCATCTCGATACTCGCTCCGTTCATCATCGTCTCCTACTACAGCGTAGTGGGCGGCTGGGCCTGCGAATACCTCGTCAAATCCTTCGGCCTCCACTTCGGTGAATTCATTCCTTCCGGCTGGAAAGTCTTGATTTATAATACTATTTTCCTCGGAATCTCCGCCGCCATCGTGGCTTTTGGCGTCAAGAGCGGCATCGAGAAATTCAGCAAATTCTCCATCCCGGCCCTTTTCGTACTCATAGTATTGATAATGGTATACTCCCTGAATATGCCGGGCGCCGAGAGGGGAGTGGAGTACCTCCTCAAACCGGACTTCTCGAAGCTCACCCCGAAGACTTTCACCTTCGCCCTGGGCCAGAGCTTCTATTCCCTGTCCCTCGGAATGGGCATCATCCTGACCTACTCCTCTTACGTCAAGAGCAGTGAGAACCTGCTGACCGCCGGCGCCGGCACCGCCATCGCCGATCTGATGTTCGCCATCCTCGCCGGTTTCGCCATAATGCCCGCCGTATTCGCCTCCGGCGTAGAGCCGAGCTCCGGCCCCGGCCTCATCTTCCAGACCCTCCCGAACGTGTTCATCAGTATGGGCGAGAAATCCGTCGCCCTGAGCTCCATAATCTCGGCGATCTTCTTCTTCGTGATGATCATCGCAGCGATGACCTCCACCGTCTCCCTCATCGAGGTCCTGGTGGCATACCTCATCGAGGAAAGGCATATGAAAAGACGTCCCGCCTGCGCAGTCGCATTCGCGCTCATCTGGACCCTCGGCCTTGTCAGCGTATTCAGCATCAATGCCTTCGGCGCCATCGACGCGTTCTCGTCGAACATTCTTCTCACTCTCGGCGCCATCCTCGTGGTCATCTTCGTAGGATGGAAAATGAAGCGCGAGGACGTCCGCGACGAGCTCACGAACTCCGGCACCGTGAACACCCGCTGGTTCCCGGCCCTCTACTTCGCCATCCGCTACCTCGCCCCCCTCGCCATCCTCATCATCTTCTTCTCGAACTTCCTGAACTAACTCTCCCCGGCCGCTTCCGCGTCCAATCTCGCCCCGCTGCCCCACTCGGAATGTGCAAATAACGTTTTATCTGCGCATTTCGAGTCAAAATTTCACCTCGAGATGTGCACTTCGCCGTGCTTTTGCACATCTCGATTCTCCCCGGCCGCTCCGCGTCCAATGCGGTGGTTGAGCCACTTATTGTAAATTTA
>CAVCRS010000065.1:0-17765 GCA_963604635.1 Faecalibacillus sp. | reverse complement strand
GCCAGAAGGGTGAGAACCTTCTCTTCCTCCTCGAGTCCAGACTTGACAATATCGTTTACCGTCTTGGTATAGCTCCTACCAGAGCGGCTGCACGTCAGCTCGTTTCCCATCACCACATCACCCTGAACGGTGTTGTCTGCAACATCCCTTCAGCTCAGGTAAAGCCTGGTGACGCGGTGGCGGTAAGAGAGCGTTCCAAGAGCCTTGAGGTTATCCAGAACAGCATCGGCAACGCTACCAAGTACGCTTGGCTTGAGTTCGATGCCGCCACCCTCACAGGTAAGTATCTCAATGTTCCTCAGAGAACCGAAATCCCTGAGAACATCAATGAGCAGCTCATCGTTGACCTCTACTCGAAATAAAATTTAACATCCTGAATATTTATGGCAATCTTAGCATTTCAAAAACCGGATAAGGTCATCATGCTCGAAGGCACTGATACCGTAGGCCGTTTCGAATTCCGCCCGCTTGAGCCGGGATACGGACAGACTATCGGCAACGCTCTTCGCCGCATCCTCCTGGCCTCTCTGGAAGGCTTTGCTATCAGTCAGATAAAGATCTCAGGTGTCGACCACGAATTCGCAACCATACCTGGCGTTATCGAGGGTATGCAGGATATCATCCTGAACCTCAAGCAGGTTAGGCTCAAGAGAATGGTCGAGACCGTGGATTCAGAGGTAGCAAACATCACAATCAGCGGCAAACAGGAGTTTACCGCAGGGGATATTTCCAATGGATTGTCTTCATTCAAGGTGTTGAATCCTGATCTGCACATCTGTTCGCTCGAGCCGTCCGTAAAACTCGAAATCTCGCTCACCGTCACGAAGGGACGCGGCTTCGTTCCTGCAGAGGAAAGCCGTGATGAGAACACACCGATCGGCACCATCGCCATCGATGCCATCTACACCCCTATCCGCAAGGTGAACTGGACAGTGGAGAACTGGCGCGTAGAGCAGAAGACCGACTACGAGAAACTGAACCTCGAGATCGAAACCGACGGTTCCATTTCTCCTAACGCCGCTCTTCAGGATGCTGCAAACATCCTTATTTACCATTTCAGGCTTTTCACGGATGACAAGAAGCTCTCTCTGGAGAGCGCAGTGGAGTCCGAGTCCAAGGAGCTTGACGAGGAGAGTCTCAGAATGAGACATCTGCTTCTCACCAAACTCTCCGATATGGGCCTTTCAGTCAGAGCGTTCAACTGCCTCAAGGCTGCGGACATCGATACCTTCGCCGACCTGGTTTCCTACTCCAGAAGCGAACTTATGAAATTCCGCAACTTCGGCCGCAAGTCCCTGAATGAGATCGACCTTCTCGTGGACAATATGAAGCTTACATTCGGAATGGATGTATCCAAGTACAATATTGAAGTTAAGAAAAAGCAAGTATAAAAATGAGGCACAATAAAGCAATCAACCATCTTGGTCGCAAGAGCGCTCATCGCAAGGCCCTCCTTTCGAATATGGCTTCTTCCCTTATTCTTGAGAAGAGAATCATCACCACAGTCGCAAAGGCAAAGGCTCTCAAGAGCTATGTGGAGCCGCTCATCACAAAGTCCAAGGACGATTCGACCCACTCCCGCCGCGTAGTCTTCAGCTACCTGAAGAGCAAGGAGGCCGTTTCAGAACTTTTCCGCAACATCGCACCTAAGATCGCTGACCGTCCGGGTGGTTACACACGTGTACTTCACGTAGGTTTCCGTCAGGGTGACGCAGCTGAGATGGCTCTCATCGAGCTGGTCGATTTCAACGAGGCAGCTGCAGCCGAGACAAAGGCCGCAAAGAAGACTACCCGCAGAAGTCGTGCGAAGAAGGCCGAAGAGGCCGCTCCAGAGGCAGAGGCACCTAAGGCTGAGTAAAAAACAATACTCAAAATAGAAAAGAGGATTGCAAATTATTTTGCGATCCTCTTTTTTTATTAAATTAATTTATATATTTGCAGCCTTAAACGATTTATTATAACATTTTATCAAAAACCTATGAATTTACTTTTCTACCTGGTGCCTGCCGCTTCTGTGATAGCACTCTTCTTCGCAGCGTGGTTCTACCGTCAGATGCGCAAAGAAGATGAAGGCACGCCTACTATGAAACAGATTGCGCAGTACGTACGTGAGGGCGCAATGGCCTATCTCAAACAGCAGTACAAGGTCGTAACCATCGTATTCGTGATTCTCGCCATCTTCTTTGCCATTCTGGCATACGGCTTCGGCGTACAGAATCCGTGGGTGCCGTTCGCATTTCTGACCGGCGGTTTCTTTTCCGGCCTCGCAGGCTTCGTCGGAATGAAGACCGCAACTTATGCATCCGGCCGTACGGCCAATGCAGCCCGCCGTTCGCTTAACGCGGGTCTGAAGATAGCGTTCCGCTCCGGCGCCGTGATGGGACTTACCGTAGTCGGTCTCGGACTTCTGGACATTTCGCTCTGGTTCATCATCCTCCGCATTTTCGAGGGCACCGATGCCCAGGCTCTGGTAGTCATAACCACCACGATGCTGACTTTCGGAATGGGCGCATCCACACAGGCCCTCTTCGCCCGTGTGGGAGGCGGTATCTATACCAAGGCTGCCGACGTGGGTGCGGACATCGTGGGCAAGGTCGAGAGCGACCTTCCTGAGGACGATCCGCGCAACCCTGCCACCATTGCGGACAATGTAGGTGACAATGTGGGTGACGTGGCCGGTATGGGCGCAGACCTTTACGAGTCATACTGCGGCTCCATCCTCTCCACTATGGCCCTCGGCGCTTCAGCCTTCTTTATGGACGGTGAGGCTATGCAGATGAAGGCGATCCTCGCTCCGATGCTCATCGCTGCCTTCGGCGTCATTCTCTCCGTCATAAGCATCTTCACGGTACGCACCAGGGAAGGTGCAGGTATGGCTCAGCTTCTGAAATCAATGAGTGTCGGCACCAACTGCGCGGCTCTCCTGAGCGGCGTAGCCACATTCTTCGTTCTGTATATCCTCGGATTCGACAACTGGTGGCAGCTCTCGCTCTCCGTAGTCGCCGGCCTCGCGGCTGGAGTCATAATCGGCAAGGCCACAGAGTATTACACCTCCCACTCCTACAGACCGACACAGAAATTGGCCGAGGCGTCGAAGACAGGCCCGGCCACGGTGATCATAAACGGTGTCGGCCTCGGAATGGTTTCGACTGCGATTCCGGTCATCGCGATTGTCGTGGCGATTATTGTCGCGTACCTCTGCGCGATTAACTTCGACGTCCAGAATATGCTCAGCGCGGCGAACCTCTCCCGCGGCCTCTATGGTGTCGCGATTGCCGCAGTCGGTATGCTCAGCACGCTCGGAATCACCCTTGCCACAGACGCTTACGGCCCTATCGCCGACAACGCCGGAGGTAACGCCCAGATGTCCGAACTCGACCCTGAGGTCCGCGAGCGCACTGACGTTCTCGACGCTCTCGGAAACACCACGGCCGCTACCGGCAAGGGCTTCGCCATCGGCTCTGCGGCCCTTACCGCATTGGCCCTTCTGGCCTCATACATCGAGGAAATCAAGATCGCTCTCGCACGCACAGGCGCGATGATCGACGGCGTCGCAGGCAAGATCGACGCGGCTTCGGCGAGCATTCTCGACGTGCTGAACGCCTACAACGTCTCCCTGATGAACCCGACTGTGCTCGCGGGCGTATTCATCGGTTCGATGATGGCGTTCCTCTTCTGCGGTCTCACTATGAACGCAGTCGGCCGCGCAGCGTCCAAGATGGTGGTCGAAGTGCGCCGTCAGTTCCGCGAGATCAAGGGCATTCTCACAGGCGAGGGGACTCCTGACTACAAGCGCTGCGTGGAGATTTCCACCAGGGCCGCCCAGCACGAGATGCTTCTCCCGGCACTTATCGCCATCATCGTTCCTGTGCTCACCGGAATCCTGCTCGGGGTGGCCGGAGTTCTCGGACTTCTCATCGGCGGACTCGGTTCCGGCTTCGTTCTTGCAGTGTTTATGTCCAATTCCGGCGGTGCCTGGGACAATGCCAAGAAGTATATCGAGGAGGGACATCACGGCGGCAAGAATTCCGATGCCCACCACGCTACTGTAGTGGGTGATACTGTGGGAGATCCGTTCAAGGATACTTCAGGACCGTCACTGAACATTCTCATAAAGCTTATGAGTATGGTTTCCATCGTGATGGCCGGACTGACCGTGGGCTTCCACCTGCTTTAGGCGGAAAATGCGGCCGAATTTGCAGGAAATCGTTAAAATATTTTAGGCAATCTGCAAAAGGATTGATTAAAATGATTAATTTTGTACTTTCAGAGCAATAGGACTTAGTATGAAAAAGATAACCATAAAAGATGTCGCACGGGAGGCAGGAGTTTCTGTAACTCTCGTATCGTTCGTGATGAACGCCAAGAAGGGTCCTGACGGACGCCTTGACTGCCCGGTTAACGCTGAAACTGCCAAGAGAGTATTGAGCGTGGCCAGAAGACTCGGATACAGAAGGAATGTCGCCGCCGCTTCACTGCGAAGCGGCCGTTCCAACACCATCGCTGTCATTCCTACCGACATTTCGAACAAATTCTTCGCAGGAATCTCCCGCTACATCGAGGATAAGGCCTATGCATACGGATACACCGTGCTGTTCGGCAGTTCCGATGAAAGTGCAGAAAGACTTGATTCCGTGATGGATACGGTTCTTGCCTACAATATCGACGGCATAATCGTGGCTCCGGTGGCCGGCGGCGAGGCGGCCATTCAGAAAGCCATAGACGTGAATGTCCCTGTGGTTCTCCTGGACCGCGACATCGAGTCTATGGACACTGTCGGAAAGGTTCTCCTCAATGACGTGGAGGCCGGCCGTATGGCTACCGAACTTCTTCTCAAGAACGGTTGCAGGAGCGTCGAGATGGTTTCCTACAAACTCGACATCTCCAGCCTTCAGGAGCGTGAGGAAGGTTATAAACAGACTATGAAAGAAAAGGGCCTTGAGGCGAAGGTGCATTACACCGATTACACAAGTGCGGAGAATGACCTTCAGGACATCATCAAGGATGTGGTAAGCAGGGGAGTGGACGGCCTGTTCATCCCTACTTATTCCCTTTCCGCCTGGGCAATGTCGGCAATGAAGAAGCTGAATGTGGTTTCTCCTGACGACCTGGCTCTCGTGGCTTTCGATGAAAGTGATGTTTATAAACTATACTCCACGACAGTGGCCCATATCGTGCAGCCTCTCAGGGAACTTGGCGAGAAGTCGGTGGACCTGCTCCACTCGATGATCGAGAATCTTCCTTGTCAGAAGACGGTTATTCTTAACCCTACACTGGTAGAGGGCGGCTCCGCGGAGAAGAAAAAATAATTCCCCAAATGAAACATTTTACCTTACCAAAGGATGGAGGCCTTCTGGAAGAGAATCTTCCGGAAGGCATTCTGCACAGTTTCGAGAAGATCCCGACGGAAATCTATGACGATTCCACGCCTGCAAGCAAGGCCATTGCCGAGATCATCATCAAAGCCATCTCCGAGTTCGACAGCGCGAAAGAAGGTCGCAACTTCAAGCTCGGTCTCTCTACAGGTGTGACACCTGTTTCCCTCTACAAAGTCCTCAGCAAGCGCTGCGGCGAAGGAAAGGTATCTTTCCGCAACGTGGACATCTTCTCCATCGACGAGTATTATCAGGTGGCCGGCACAGAGATGCAGAGCCGCAACCAGAAGCTCCACGCCGAACTTCTGGACAATATCGACATCGCCCCGGAGAATATCCACATCCCTGACGGAACTGTTCCCCAGGACAAGATTTCAGAGTATTGCGCGAAGTTCGACTCCGAGGCTACGGGTCTGGACTTCATCGTGATAGGTGTGGGCGAAGGCGGTCAGGTCGGTTTCAATGAAGCCGGAGCCACCCCTACCAGCCGCACCCGCACGGTGCTTCTCCCTTACAAGTCCCGCAAGCGTCAGGCACGCAATTTCAACGGCGACATAAAGAACACTCCTCATTCCGCCCTGACTATGGGCATCGGCACCATCCTTTCCGCAAAGCGCATCATCCTGATGGCCTGGGGCGAGGACAAGGCCCAGGCGGTCAAGGACGTGGCTGAAGGAAGACCTTCCGCAAGCTGTCCTGCATCATTCCTGCAGATGCACGGGAATATCTCCCTCTATACCGACGAGACCGGCGGCAGCCTCCTCACCAGGGTCGTATCTCCGTGGATGATCGGCCCTTGCGAGTGGACTCCGAAGTTCATCAGAAAGGCTGTGGTATGGCTCTGCCAGACCGTGAACAAGCCTATCCTCAAGCTCACCGAGAACGATTATCTCCAGAACTCCCTCGAGGAGCTTCTCGACCGTTTCGGTCCTTACGACAAGATCAACATCAACGTCTTCAACGACCTGCAGCATACCATCACCGGATGGCCCGGCGGAAAGCCGAATGCGGATGATTCCACACGTCCGGTTCCGTCGAATCCGTTCCCTAAGAAAGTCCTCATCTTCTCACCTCATCCTGATGACGATGTGATTTCGATGGGCGGAACATTCATCCGTCTCACCCACCAGGGACACGATGTCCACGTGGCTTACGAGACTTCCGGCAATGTCGCGGTTCACGATGACGTGGTCCTCCAGCATATGGATGCAGCCCGCCAGCTCGGTTTCGGCGACCGCTTCGACGAGGTGAAGAAGATCATCGATAGCAAGCGCCCGGGCGAACCTGAGCCGCGCGAGCTCCTGAACATCAAGGCAGCCATCCGCCGCAGCGAGGCCAGAGGCGCGGACCGCTCGTTCGGCCTCAACGACGAGACCAATGTCCACTTCCTGAACCTGCCTTTCTATGAGTCCGGCGGTATCAAGAAACTCCCTCGCACCCAGGCAGATGTGGATATCATCAAGGACCTGATGCAGAAGATCAAGCCTCATATGATGTTTATGGCCGGCGACCTCGCTGACCCTCACGGTACGCACAGAGTCTGCACCGAGGCCGCTCTGGAAGCTCTCCAGCAGCTCAAGGACGAAGGCGAACAGTGGGCCAAAGACTGTATGGTATGGCTCTACCGCGGCGCCTGGATGGAGTGGGAGCTCGGAAGAGTCGATATGGCAGTTCCGCTCAGCCCGGACGAGGTCGTCGAGAAGCGCCACGCCATCTACCGTCATCTCTCCCAGAAGGACATCGTTCCGTTCCCGGGCGACGATCCTAGAGAGTTCTGGCAGCGCGCAGAGGACCGCACCAGCAGCACCGCCAAGCTCTACGACCAGCTCGGAATGGCTGAGTATCAGGCGATGGAGGTGTTCTTAAGGTTGTACTAGAAGCACAAGGTTTAATACAAAATTGGCTGGATGGGAGCAGAGCTCCCGTCCAGCCAATTTCAATTTCACCTTGCGCCGTCACACTCCGCCGGAGCTGCGCCGCAGGGTTTATTTGTTTCGTATCAGAACCTCTCCGTTCGGAGCCGCATCGACCTCGATGGCGGAGTCCTTGCGGATGGCGCCTTCGAGCACGGCCTTCGCGAGCTTGTTCACCAGCTCCCTCTGGATCAGTCGCTTGACAGGTCTTGCGCCGAAGTCCGGATCGTAGCCGTTTTCGGTCATCAGGTCCTCGAACGCCTTCGTGTAAGTCAGTTCCACGCCGTCCTCGGTGAGCTTGTTCTGAAGCTGAGTCATCTGGATGCGCACTATCTGGCGGATGTCATCCCTGGTCAGGGCGTCGAACACGATAATCTCGTCGATACGGTTCAGGAATTCAGGCCTCATTCTGGTGGCGAGCTCCTCCTTCTTGAGGTTCGACGTCATTATGAGGATAGTGTTCTTGAAGTCCACGGTACGGCCCTTGTTGTCCGTAAGACGGCCGTCATCAAGGACTTGCAGCAGGACGTTGAACACGTCCGGGTGGGCCTTCTCTATCTCGTCGAGAAGAATTACCGAATAAGGCTTGCGCCTTACGGCCTCGGTCAGCTGACCGCCCTCATCGTAACCGACGTATCCCGGAGGTGCGCCGACCAGACGGCTCACGGTGTGACGCTCCTGGTATTCGCTCATATCGATACGGGTGATCATCGCCTCATCGTTGAACAGGAACTCGGCGAGAGCCTTCGCAAGCTCGGTCTTTCCCACACCTGTGGTTCCCAGGAAAAGGAAGGAACCGATAGGGCGCTTTTCGTTGGAAAGCCCTGCGCGTGAGCGTCTTACGGCATCGGATACGGCGCTGATGGCCTTGTCCTGACCTACCACCCTCTTGTGAAGTTCCGCCTCCATCCTCAGGAGTTTCTCCTTCTCGCTTTCCAGCATCCTGTTCACGGGGATGCCTGTCCAGCGGGCCACGATCTCGGCGATATCCTCAGGCGTGACGGCCTCGGTGATGATAGGATCCTTGATCGCCGCCTGGCGGTCGCCCAACTCATCTATGTGCTTCTGCAGAGCCGCGATCTTGCCGTAGCGGAGCTCCGCGACCTTGCCGTAGTCTCCGCCCCTCTCCGCGATGGTCGCCTGGTTCTTCAGGTCCTCCATCTGCTGGCGGGAGGTCTGCAGATCGGAGAGAATGCCCTTCTCCTCATCCCAGCGCTTGGTCAGTTCCGCGCGCTTGGCTTCCAGATCCTTGAGCTCCTCGTTTATCTTGTCCATCTTCAGGGACACGCCCTCGCGCTTGATGGCCTCCTTCTCGATCTCGAGCTGGCGGATGCGGGAATTCAGGTCATCGATAGGCTCAGGCACCGAATTCATCTCCAGACGCAGCTTCGACGCGGCCTCATCGACCAAATCGATCGCCTTGTCCGGCAGGAAACGGTTGTTTATGTAGCGGTGTGAAAGGTTCACGGCCGCAATCAGCGCATCATCCTCGATCTTCACGTGGTGATGGTTCTCGTACTTCTCCTTCAGGCCCCTCAGGATCGCGATGCTCTCCGCAGGCGACGGCTCATCGACCATCACCATCTGGAAACGCCTCTCGAGCGCCTTGTCCGTCTCGAAATACTTCTGATACTCATTCAGGGTGGTCGAACCGATGGTCCTCAGTTCGCCTCGGGCCAGGGCAGGCTTCAGGATGTTAGACGCATCCATCGCGCCGCTCGAGCGGCCGGCACCCACCAGGGTGTGAATCTCATCTATGAACAGGATTATCTCGCCGTCGCTGTCGACCACTTCCTTCACGACGCCTTTCAGCCTCTCCTCGAATTCGCCCTGATATTTGGCGCCCGCGATGAGCGCACCCATATCCAGGGAATAGACCTTGCGGTTCTTAAGGTTCTCAGGGACATTGCCGTCCACTATTTTGGCGGCGATGCCTTCCGAAATCGCAGTCTTGCCGACACCCGGCTCACCGACAAGTATAGGGTTGTTCTTCGTTCTTCTCGAAAGAATCTGCAGTACTCGCCTTATCTCCTCATCGCGGCCGATGACAGGGTCAAGTTTGCCGCGTGCGGCCAGGTCATTCAGATTGATGGCGTACTTGCTTAAAAAATTGTAGTTTTCCATATTTGCCATAAAAAAATCGTTTGCCTCTTGCGAGACAAACGACTGTAGGTCAAATAGTATTCCAACCTTTGAGGAACTGACATTCTGTCAGCCTCGCGGTTCTTCCGCCGTGATTACTCGGCCGGGGTCTCGGTAGGGGACTCTGACTCGATAGGAGCGGTGGGGAATTCAGGCTGCTGCTGGGTCGCAGCGTTTTCGATCTGGTTGGTAACGTCGATGCTGGAGCTTGTGGAACCGGTGGTGAAAGAAGCTATGACTGAAAGCACGAAGATGAAAACGACGAGAACCCAGGTGGTTTTCTCGAGGATATCGGCTGTCTGTCTTACGCCGAAAGTCTGGTTTCCAGCGACGAAATTGCTGGCGAGTCCCTGACCCTTTCCGTTCTGAAGCAGCACTACGATGGAGAGCAGAACGGCCGCAATGAGAATCAATGAGGTCAGGACGATAAACAATACATTCATATCTTTAACTTTTTAATTATCTGTGTTATTGCCCAATTTTTCAATTTGGGCTGCAAAGTAAGCATTTTTTTCTGGATAACGCAAGATAAGTTTTGAATAAATGTACTTAGCCTGCTCAAAATAGCCTTGTTCTGAATAGATTTGGGCTATAGGCTCAGTGCAGAAATCGTCCAGGATGTCCAGATCTGCATTCTCCTCCTTTCCGCTGACCGCCTTCGCGGCGAAGCTCGAGAATATCTTGTCATCCTCGCGGCGCACCTGGTCATAGTCGTTCTGCGAGAAGAAATCCCCGCCCACCGCGCGCACCTTGCGCTGAGGCGTGCTGTAGGTCTGAAGCAGCGTAGATACTTCAGTGTCAGACCATTGCTTCTCTCTGCCGGCGAGCGCTATCTTCGCGACCATACGCCGGGACGCTATATGCAGGGCGGCCCTGGCGAAATCCTCCTCACCCCAGCGCCCCGCCATTCTGATGCAGAGCTCCTTCTGGGCCGCACCGAACCACGGATAGAGATTCACGACCTCTATCAGCTCGTCCAGATTCAGGGCGGCTATGTCCCGCTTTCCTACCATTGTGCTACCGTGGCGTTGAAGATGTCTTCTATAAGTTTCGTGATAATCTCCTCGCACAGAGAAGATTCCACAGCATCGAGCGAGAGCGTGGAGTCATAGTCCTCGTAAGCCGAGAAGCTCTTGTTCTCGAAATCGTCCTCCGGATACTTGCGGTTCTGGAAATTCACTTTCACCGTAATCGTGAGGCGGTTCTGCGCCGCGACTTCGTCCGCGGTCACGGCCGTGGCCTTCACGTCATAGCCCGTAATCTCACCGCTGATTTCCAAATCTCCGTCCATATCCACCTGCTCCAGCTTCGTCATCTTGCGGAACTGCGTGCGCAGCGCCTCCGTTATGTCATTGCTCAGCGACGGGTTCACCCGCAGAGCCTTGTACTCGAAGAAGTCGATTGTGATGCTCTTCACGTCAGGCTGAATCGAAGTGCCTGAGAAAGAGTAGATTCCACAGGCGCTCACGAGGGCAGCAGCTGCGGCCAATGCAAATATGATAAACGCTTTTTTCATTTCTTGCTGCTCTTCGAAAGCTTTCTGTAGAGAGTTCTCTCGGAGATTCCGAGCTCGTCGGCAGCCAGCTTGCGGTTTCCGTTATGTTTCTCCAGAGCCTTGAGTATCAGCTCCTCGCTTATCTTGTGAAGGGACAGGCTGTCCGGTACAGGGATTTCCTGAACCCCGCTTCTCCCGGCAGGGGTGATGTCCACCTTTCTCTCGGGACTCAGCCCCGGGGCGTCAGACGGTTCAGCAGAATCCTGCCATTCGGCTTCCATAACCTCCTCGGGATCTTCGGAGGCAGGCTCGGGTGCAGGCAGGCTTCTGTGCTGTTCGCCCCTTCCATATACTATGGCTTTCAGCGCATCTACATCCCTTTTCAGATCCAGGATGGCCTTGTAGACCATCTTCTTCTCATCCTCGTCGAAACTGGTCTGACGGTCGACTGTGGCCGGAAGGGTGTTCCCCACTTCCTTCGGGATATACTTGGCGAGGGTTTCGGCGTCTATCTCGCAGCGCTCCGCGCGGGGGGAAAGCTTCGAGGATTCCAGAGCCGAGGCCGTCTCCGCGATGTTCTTCAGCTGGCGTACATTGCCCGGCCAGCGGTAATTCTTCAGCAGGCTTATCGCCTCGTGGGTCAGATTTATCTTGCATACGTGGTTCTTCTCCGAGAAATCAGAGGAGAACTTGCGGAACAGCAGATAGATGTCATCCTTGCGCTCCCGCAGGGCCGGCATCGTGATCTGCATCGCGTTTATGCGGTAATACAGGTCCTCGCGGAATTTTCCGCGCGCCACGGCGTTCAGAAGGTTCACATTGGTCGCGGCTATGACGCGGACATCAGTCTTTTCGACCTTCGAGGAACCGACCTTCATATATTCGCCGTTCTGCAGCACGCGCAGCAGCATCGACTGGGTTTCTTTCGGCAGCTCGCCGATCTCATCCAGGAAGATGGTCCCACCGTCCGCCTCCTCGAAATAGCCCTTGCGCTCGCCGACGGCACCCGTGAACGCGCCCTTCTCGTGTCCGAAGAGCTCGGCGTTTATCGTGCCCTCCGGGATCGCTCCGCAGTTCACCGCCAGGAACTTGCCGTTGCGTCTGGCGCTGTTCTGGTGGATTATGCGCGGAATGTTCTCCTTTCCCACGCCGCTCTCGCCGAGAATCAGGACGGTCAGGTCCGTGGGTGCGATGGCTACGGCCATCTCGATGGCCCTGTTCAGTTCCGGGTCATTTCCTACTATGTCATAGCGGTTTTTTATCCGCTGAAGTTCCTGGCTATCCATATATAAATACTGTCTGGATGCACAAAGTTAAGAAATCGCTTCAAATAATCAGCTTTGTGATAGGTAAAAATAAGAAATATGATTAACTTTGCGTGTTATTGTGCGAAGAGGACAATATTGATAACTACTTATAAAATAAAAGGTATGAAAAAATCTTTTAAACTTTTGGCTGCTGCCGTCATCGGTCTCGCAGTCGTATCCTGCTCTTCAGCTGAGAAGATGGCAGAACAGGCAGAAAATGTCAAGGTTACCTGCGATCCTGAGGTTCTCGAGGTCGTAGCCGGCAACATTGACGCTACTCTTACAGTGACCTATCCTGACGGATATTTCAATCCTAAGGCTATCCTCACAGTGACTCCGGTACTCGTTTACGAAGGCGGTGAGGCTGCAATGGAGCCTTTCAAGTATCAGGGTTCCAAGGTTAAGGACAACTACAAAGTCGTTTCCTCCGACGGTGGCACAGTTACCGAGAAGGTACACTTCACATATGTTCCGGGAATGGAGAAGGCTTATCTTGAGCTCAGAGGCGTTGCTTCCATAAAGAGCAAGAGCGTCAATCTTCCTGTAAAGAAGGTCGCTGACGGCTGCAACACCACTTATATGCTCGTGAAGAGAACAGGCTTCGTTTCCTACAAGGCTGACAGCTATCAGGAGGTTATCCCTCAGACAGCTGAAGGTCAGATTCTCTACACCATCAACTCTTCCGACGTTCGCGGCAGCCAGATCAAGGGCGAGTCTGTAAAGGACTTCCAGAAGGCTCTCGACGAGATCAAAGCCAACGAGCGCAAGACTCTCAAGGGCACCGAGGTTGTAGCTTACGCTTCTCCAGACGGTCCTGAGGCTTCAAACAGCAAGCTCTCCGACAAGCGCGCAGCTTCCGCTGAGAAGGCTTGGAAGAAGGTCGTAAAGGGTCACGAGGCTACCGATCCTGAGGTCAAGAGCATCGGTGAGGACTGGGACGGCTTCAAGAGCCTCGTAAGCGAGTCCAACATCGAGGACAAGGATCTCATCCTCCGCGTTCTTTCAATGTACAGCGATCCTGCAGTACGCGAGAGCGAGATCAAGAATATGTCCGAGGTTTACAAGGAGCTCAAGAACGGCGTTCTTCCTGAACTCCGCCGTGCACGCTTCATCGCAAACGTCGAGTATCAGAACTACACCAAGGAAGAGCTTATGAACCTCATCGAGGACAATATCGACGTTCTTGACGAGGAGGCGCTGCTCCGCGCAGCATCCCTCGTGGATACCGACAAGAAGGTGGACATCTACAAGAAGGCCATCAGCAAGTATGACAGCGAGCGCGCCAAGTTCAACCTCGCAGTCGCTTATCTGAACCTCGGCAAGGAGTCTGACGCCGCTTCAGCTGCCGCCAAGTGCGCAAAGGATGCTGACGTTGAGAATCTTCTCGGTGTTCTCGACCTCCGCAAGGATGACATCAAGTCCGCTGCAAAGCACTTCGCAGCTTCAGGCAATGAGGACTCTGTCAAGAATATGGGTGTCGTAGATATCCTCAGCGGTAACTACGCAAAGGCTGCTTCCGAGCTTGCAAATGTAAGCGGCTGCTGCCACAACACCGTTCTCGCATACATCCTTAACGGCCAGATCGACAAGGCTGCCGCTTCCGCAAAGTGCGGTGACGCTCCTGTTCAGTACCTGCGCGCCATCATCGCCGCACGTCAGGGCAAGGCCAGCGATGTCAAGACTTATCTCGCAAAGACCAACGACAAGTTCAAGGCTCGCGCTGCAAAGGACGTTGAGTTCGCAGGCATCGATCTTTAGTCGGTTTTCCGGAAGTTCCCGCATCCGCGGATAACTTCCAATTCCATATTGGAGGGCTGGCCCGCAGGGCAGCCCTCCAATTATTTTCCCTGTATTTGTGTGCCGCCGCTTCGCCCGATCGGAGCATCGCGGTTCGCGAATTTGCCCAACCTCTTGTATTTTAGCAAAATAGTCCGTATATTTGCAGCCCCAAAATTATGGGGTTAAAACATAAATTACAGTTTAACAATTATTTATGCCAACAATTCAACAATTAGTTCGCAAAGGACGCGAGGTTCTTGAGGTAAAATCAAAATCTCGTGCGTTGGATGCTTGTCCTCAGAAGAGGGGCGTATGTCTGCGTGTTTATACCACCACGCCTAAAAAGCCTAATTCCGCTATGCGTAAGGTGGCCCGTGTACGTCTTTCCAACTCCAAAGAGGTCAACGCATACATCCCTGGCGAGGGCCACAACCTCCAGGAGCACTCCATCGTGCTCGTACGCGGCGGTCGTGTAAAGGACCTTCCAGGTGTACGTTACCACATCCTTAGAGGAGCTTTGGATACAGCTGGTGTAGAAGGCAGGACTCAGTCCCGTTCCCTCTACGGAGCCAAGAGACCAAAGAAATCTAAGAAGTAATTTTTCATTAATTTTTCATTCACCTTAATTTTTTTTCAAATGAGAAAAGCGAAGCCTAAGAAGAGGATTCTACTTCCTGATCCGAAGTTTCACGACATCGAGGTAACCCGTTTCGTGAACAACCTTATGTTGCAGGGGAAGAAGAGTATCGCGTATTCTATTTTTTACGATGCCATTGATATGGTAGGCGAGAAGATGAAAGATTCTGACAAGGCTCCTCTGGATATTTGGAAGAAAGCACTCGAGAACGTTACTCCTCAGATCGAGGTTAAGTCACGTCGTATCGGTGGTGCAAACTTCCAGGTGCCTACGGAGTTGAGACCGGAGAGAAAAGTCTCCCTCTCTATGAAGAATATGATCATGTTCGCGCGTAAGCGTTCCGGTCACTCCATGGCAGAAAAACTCTGTGCCGAGATCGTAGCTGCTTATAACAACGAGGGTGGTGCATACAAGAGAAAAGAGGATATGCACAGAATGGCAGAGGCCAACAAGGCATTTGCCCACTTCCGTTTCTAATTTTGTATTTGAATGGCTCAGAGAGATCTTAAATACACAAGAAACATCGGCATCATGGCGCACATCGATGCCGGCAAGACCACCACATCCGAACGCATCCTTTACTATACAGGAAAGACACACAAGATCGGTGAGGTTCACGACGGCGCCGCCACTATGGACTGGATGGTGCAGGAGCAGGAGAGAGGTATCACCATCACTTCTGCCGCCACCACTGCATTCTGGCATTACGGCGGAAAGGTATATCAGATTAACCTGATCGACACTCCGGGACACGTTGATTTTACCGTTGAGGTGGAGCGTTCCCTGCGAGTTCTGGACGGAACCATAGCAACTTTCTGTGCTGTGGGTCGCGTTCAGCCTCAGTCTGAGACCGTTTGGCGTCAGGCTGATAAGTATGGAGTCCCTAAGATTGCCTATATCAACAAGATGGACCGCGTGGGAGCTGACTTCCTCGCAGTTGTCGAAGAGATAAAGACCAAGCTTGGGGCAAAAGCGGTTCCCGTATGTCTCCCTATCGGAGCAGAGGATCATTTCCAGGGGATCGTGGATTTGTTATCGAAAAAAGCCATTATTTATGATTCCGGTGACGAG
The DNA here is from genome assembly GCA_963604635.1 of Faecalibacillus sp. Classification (GTDB taxonomy): domain Bacteria; phylum Bacteroidota; class Bacteroidia; order Bacteroidales; family UBA932; genus Cryptobacteroides. Next base: position 2,046 of record CAVCRS010000065.1, on the reverse strand, counting down.
CTTGTAAACTATACCGTACAGGATATTCCTGCCGATATGGTGGACGAGGTCAATACCTGGAGGGATCATCTCCTTGAGGCCGCCGCCGAGTGCGACGAGGCTCTTATGGAGAAGTACTTCGAGGATCCGGAGTCTCTTACCGAGGACGAAGTCATCGCGGCCCTCAGAAAGGGCACCATCGCAATGCAGATAGTTCCTGCCTGCTGTGGTTCTTCATTCAAGAACAAGGGTGTCCAGTTCCTTCTGGACTGCGTGATGCGTTACCTTCCTTCACCTCTGGACAAGGGTTCCGTAACAGGAACCAATCCAAAGACCGGTGACAAGGTGGAGCGTAAGCCTTCGGCATCCGATCCTTTCTGCGCTCTGGTGTTCAAGATTGCCACTGACCCGTATGTAGGCCGTCTGGCTTTCCTCAGAGCATATTCAGGCCATCTGGATGCCGGTTCTTATGTCTATAACGTCCGCTCGGGCAAGAAAGAGAGAGTAGCCCGTCTGTATCAGATGCACTCTAACCACCAGAATCCTATCGATTTCGTGGAGGCCGGCGACATCTGCGCAGCCGTAGGTTTCAAGGATTTGCGCACCGGTGACACCGTCTGCGTGGAGGATCATCAGATTGCTCTCGAGTCTATGGAGTTCCCGGATCCGGTTATCGGAATTGCAGTGGAGCCTAAGACTCAGCAGGATCTCGACAAACTCGGAATCGCTCTCGGAAAGCTTGCAGAGGAAGACCCTACATTCACCGTGAAGTCAGATGCTCAGACCGGCCAGACCGTCATCAGCGGTATGGGTGAGCTCCATCTGGACATCATCGTGGACCGTCTTCGCCGTGAGTTCGGTGTAGAGATTAACCAGGGCGCCCCTCAGGTTAACTACAAGGAAGCCATCACAGCTACCGTCCAGCACCGTGAGGTGTTCAAGAAACAGACCGGCGGCCGTGGAAAGTTTGCGGACATCATCGTCGAGATCGGTCCTGCGGACGAGGGCGTTACCGGGCTTCAGTTCGATAATCAGGTCAAGGGTGGCAATATTCCTAAGGAATTCATTCCTTGTGTACAGAAAGGTTTCGAGACGGCTATGTCGAACGGTGTTCTGGCAGGCTATGAGGTTCAGTCTATGAAGGTTACTCTCCTCGATGGTTCATTCCATCCGGTGGATTCCGACCAGCTGTCCTTCGAGCTTGCGGCCAGAATGGCATTCAGGCACGCTTGTCCTAAGTGCAAGCCTGTGCTTATGGAGCCTATTATGAATCTCGAGGTAGTCACTCCGGAAGACTATATGGGTGAAATAGTCGGTGATATCAACCGCCGTCGCGGTCAGATTTCCGCTATGGATTCCGCAGCCAACGGAGCACGTATCGTGAAGGCCTTCGTTCCGCTTTCGGAACTGTTCGGCTATGTGACTGTCCTCAGAACCCTTTCATCCGGTCGAGCCACAAATACCATGAGTTTTGACCACTACGCCGAAGTGCCGCCTGCATTCGCAAAGGGCATTATCGAGAAGAGTGGATATAAGCTTTCAGATGATGAGTAATGATTATTAAAAAAGAAAGTAGATATGAGTCAGAAAATTAGAATTAAGCTCAAATCCTTCGATCATATGCTCGTAGACAAGTCAGCTGCTAAGATCGTCGACACAGTGAAGGCTACAAACGCCAAGGTTAACGGACCTATTCCGCTTCCTACGAACAAGAAAATCTTCACTGTAAACCGCTCCACCTTCGTCAACAAGAAGTCCCGCGAGCAGTTTGAACTCGACTCTTACCGCAGACTTCTCGACATCGAGGATTCGAACGCCAAGACAGTTGATGCTCTTATGAAGCTCGAGCTGCCTTCTGGTGTCGAGGTTGAGATCAAAGTCTGATCGAAGTTTTTTCCGGAAGGGTGCAAGGCATCCCGAAAGAATTAGTATATTTGCAAGCCGGTCACAGGGAGCGCAGGCTCCCTGAAGCCTGGCTGGCATAGGGTCCCATAGCTCAGTTGGTTAGAGCATCTGACTCATAATCAGGGGGTCGTAGGATCATGCCCTACTGGGACCACGAAAAAA
>CAVCRS010000064.1:0-24503 GCA_963604635.1 Faecalibacillus sp. | reverse complement strand
TCCTCTTCCTCTTCCTCTTCCTCTTCCTCTTCCTCTTCCTCTTCCTCTTCCTCTTCCTCTCCATCTCCCTCTATTCTTTCTTTTCTCTTTTCTCCTTTCTCCTTTCTCCTTTCTCCTTTCTCCTTTCTCCTTTCTCCTTTCTCCCTTCCTTATTTCCTTTCCACTCGCACTTCCACTTCCACTCACATTCTCCGCCTCGATTTGGGTGTCCCGCGGCAAAGTTCTATGTCGCGAGGTATAGTGAAGCTACAGACGGCGGAGCAGTTCGGCCGCAGTGTATTCAGTCATCAGGGAGACTGCGAACCATTTCTTGCCGAGGTCTTTGATGGAGGCGCCGAAGTGATAGATGCTGTCATCGATTATCAAGAACCTGTCATGCGAGTTCTTGAATACCTCCACTTCAATTGGCGGATACTGAGCATTATGCTTGTCGATGTCCAGTTGAAAGGCCTTGCTTATCTGCTTCGTGTAGATTGTGGCGGCAACGCAGGTAGAACGTTTGTCAAGCACCGTGAGGACTGTGTCATCCACGTAGTTGTCAATAAGGACAATCCTGGACTTGGCTTCGCGTATGAGATCAGAGACGAAGGTGTAAGCATCATAGGTTTGGCCATTGAAGAAGATTCCCTGACGGGCCGGCCCATGCTCCTCAAACTTGGCAAAAAACTTCTCAAAGTTCTGCTCGTTCTCGAGTTGCTTTCTATCGAGACGGTTAAGACGTTGGTATATCTGAGCGTTAGTGACAAATAAGTGCCTAATTCTCACAAAGGCATCCATTATCTTGATGCTGACTTCAACTGCCGTATCCGTGCGAAGAACTGAAGACAACATAGCAACGCCTTGCTCTGTAAACGCATACGGAAGATACTTGACGTTGTGTCCTCGCCCTGCGTTCAAGGTCACAAATTGTGACCCTGAACATTCATCTTTGGTGAGTTGAAACATAAAGCGCTCCGGGAATCTGTTTAAATTTCTCTTTACAGCCTGGTTAAGAACCTTCGTTTCTACGCCATACAGTTCTGCGATATCTCTGTCGAGAATCACTTGACTGTCCCTGAGCACGATGATCTTGTTCTCCACAGCGACGTTGGAGATTTCTGTTGCCGACATAGTAATCCGTTCACAATTTGTGACCGGTCCGGAGGACTGTATTGGAGTATTCTTAGTCATAAGCCTCGTTATTTTTTCTGCAGATGTAATCGTTTTCTGTTGTGTTTAAAATTGCTGGGTACATTTTTGGCTCACCTGCAAAGTTCTGTGGAAAGTTACCCAAAGATTGTCTCGATTTTGGTTGACTCGTGGTAAAACTATGGTGTGCCTCACGCGGTATAGAATTCCGTGTGAAAAGCCTCGTGTTTTTCACCCCGCAACCTTTGAAATCGCCCTCCTGTGTGAAAAAGGCCCTATGTTTTTCACCCCGCAACCTTTGAAATCGCCCTCCTGTGTGAAAAAGGCCCCCTTTTTCACACCGTTTTGCCTTCCGCCCAGAGGCGTACTCTCCGTCCTTCGGTGCAACAGGCCCCCTTTTTCACACCGTTTTGACTTCCTGCACTTCCTGCGAAAGTTTCGGCTCACCTGCAAATCGCGTTCCCGTTATCGGTCTTTAAGAAAACCGGGTGTTAGGGGCGATGAGAATCCCGAAATAACGTTTTAATGGGGCCACCACCCACCAAATTACCGTCGACTGCCCCGAAAAAACGTTTTAGCGGGGCTCTCGCCGTCACATCTTAGATGGAACTGCCGCTAAAGCGCTTTAATGCTTTAGCGGAATTCTCATCGCCCTCCGCCCTGTAGCCGTGGGGTATCGTGCCCTCCCGCGGATGCAGAAAAGCGCAGCGGACTTGCCCTCCGCCCGGCGGCCTTGCGAATGTCTTTCATAATTTAATCGTTTGTATATTTCCGTGTCCCAGGACCTCTCCCGAGACCGCTATATCAGGCGAATTATCACTTCCCTTCTTTCGAATGACCACCACGTCAGGCGAATTAGTCACTCCTTTTGTCATTCCTTTCCCGGGACTCATTCCATAATGCGGATGACCCATTTCTTCCCTCTCCAAAGACCGCTCCGTCAGCCGAATTAATCCTTTCCCTCCTGAAATCCACTGTTCTTTTCCTTTCTTTCATGGGCCACCCCGTCAGATGACTTAATCACTTCCATACTGAGTCCGCCGTCAGATGACTTAATCACTTCCATACTGAGTCCGCCGTCACTCGACTTGCTCCCTTCCCTCCGGAGAGCGACTATTCCTTTTTCCCAGGGACCACCCCTCAGGCGAATTAATCCCTTTTTCATTTCCGAGTTCGCCTGCAAGGTACATATCCCCAATCAGAAAACCATAGAAAATCAGATATTTGTGACGAAATTCCCCGCGATTAAAGAAATATATCGGTTACAAATATACTTTTCTTAAATATCCCGTTCATCCCAGCACAAAGTCACCCCCGCCAGCTCTGAGAAATACGCCTTCCCATCGCTTTCGATTCATTTTGAAATGGTGATTCCTGCCATCAGAACCGCCCTACCTCACGGGGGGAAGAGTTACCATCCCCACCTGACGCGGAGAGCGGAGCAGTGAAGCAGATTCCTGCCATCAGAACCGCCCTACCTCACGGGGGAAGAGTTACCATCCCCACCTGACGCAGAGAGCGGAGCAGTGAAGCAGATCCCTGACATCGGAAATCGCCTCCATATCAAAAGTCGCTTCAAAGCTTCCCCATTATGAATTGTTGGAACCATTCACCCCAGATTCTTGGATACTGAGAGGTGAACCGGAACCCGTAACCAGATCCCGTAATCAGAAATGGCTTTAAATTCTTTAATTCAAGGAGAGGTGAAACCGATTCCTGTCATCAGAAATCGCACCCCGCATCAGAATCAGTCAATAAAGTTCCACATAATCAACCATTTCAAAGCCACATCCAGGAATTTTTCCCCGCCATCCACCGTTTTCTCGAATCTTATTGCTATATTTGTGCACGAACGTGTAATAACGAAGCCATTTGAAGAGGTGAAGAACGGCATAAAAAGTGTCAGGCATCATCACACGGTACCTGCCCCGCAAATGCCAGACTCCAAACTTGACGCCAGCCCCGCAAATGCCAGACTCCAAACATGACGCCAGCACCGCAAATGCCAGGCTTCATTAACGCCAGGCGTCATAAATGCCCGACAATACAAAGCCCGACATCACGAAGCCCGGCACCACGAAGTCCGACATCACGAAGCCCGACATCATCTCCTCAACCCCGCTTCCATAAACCATTAAAGATTATGAAAAAGTATTTTGCTGAAATGATCGGAACTATGGTTCTGGTACTTATGGGTTGCGGCGCCGCAGTCAGCCTCGGCTGCACCACCGCCATCACCGCCACTGTCGTCGGCACTGCATTCGCATTCGGACTCGCAGTTGTCGCAATGGCCTACACCATCGGCGGCATCTCCGGCTGCCACATCAACCCCGCCATCACCCTCGCGGTATGGCTCTCCGGCAGAATGAGCGGCAAGGACGCCATTATGTACGTGATCTTCCAGATCATCGGCGCCATCATCGGCTCCGCCATCCTCTTCCTGCTCACGGCCAACGTTGAATTCTCCGGCACGGGCGCCAATGTCTGCCAGGACGGCGTCAGCCTCTGGGGCGGACTCCTCGCCGAAGTATTCTTCACCTTCGTATTCGTGCTCGTAGTGCTCGGCACCACCGACGAAAAGAAGGGCGCAGGCAACTTGGCCGGCCTCGCCATCGGTCTCTCGCTCATTCTCGTTCATCTTGTATGTATCAGATACACAGGAACATCCGTCAATCCGGCCCGCTCCATCGGCCCAGCTCTCTTCCAGGGTGGTGACGCTTTGAAGCAGCTCTGGATCTTCATTCTCGGCCCTCTCGCCGGCGGCGCATTCGCAGCAGGCGTATGGAAGTGGATCGGCGGCGAATGCTGCTGTTGCTGCTGCAAAAAGGACAAGGAAGCCTAGCTCCCCGCGCCGCCGCAGCCGCTGATGTGACCACCCATCGCGGCCGGCGCAGCCGTCCAATCCCGTGGTCTGCAAACCGCTCCATCTTGCGGTCTGCAAACCGCCCGATTCCCCGGCCGGCGCAGCCGTCCAATCCCATATTCAGCGCCGCCGCGCTCTTTCACCGCCCCGGCGCTGTTTTTGAATCATCAATATTAACCCGTTAAACCACAATGCTTTATGAGTGCGGAAATCAAAACCTTATTGGCCGTGGCCGGCCTCATCTTCCTCTATGGCACCCTGTCCGCCCAGGTCACCCCTGCCACTTCTTTCGCCCAGAACACTCAGGTTTCTCAGGCTGCTCCTGCCTCTCTGGTTTCTCACACTGACCAGGTCTCTTCGGCTATCCGGCCCGCTCCTGTCACTCAGGCCAACCAGATCGCCTATACCACTCAAATATCTCAGACTGACCAGACCTCTCAGGTTTCTCCTTTCGTTCCGGGAAGCATCACGCTCCGGCACGCGAACTTTTATGATTCCGACGGCTTGCTAATCGATAGCCAGCGGGCCGAATCCCTCTTCGGATCAGACCTTTTCAACGGAACTTACCTCAAGGCGCGACATCAATTCCAGATTGGCCGCGCCCTCGTGATCTGCGGATCGGTGATCGCGACGCCCTCGCTCCTTTTCGGCGGAATGATGTTCACCCTGTTCGCGTTCTCGAATGATATGGGCGGGGGCGCCTTTACTATGGGCACGATTGCCCTCGGCGGATACGTGGCCGGTACCCTGATCGCCGGGGTCGGCATCCCCCTGATGGTCGTCGGCAAGAACAGCCTTGTCCGTCTGGAACAGAACTACAACGCCCTTCACGGCTCCCTTTCCTACACCCCCCCCTCCAGCGCCCCCGCCCATACCTGACTTTCGGCACCTGCACCCGCGGCCTCGGCCTCGCCCTGAACTTCTGATTCGCCCCCGTGGCTGTGGTTTCTCCCTGAACTTCTGCTCCGCTCCCGTGGCGGTCAGTTGCCTCTCCCGAACCCCTGCCCCCGCTCCCGCGGCTGTGGTCTCGCCCTGAACTTCTGTTCCGCCCCCGTGGCGGTCAGTGGCCTCTCCCGAACCCCTGCCCCCGCTCCCGCGGCTGTGGACACGGCGTTTTCTCCCGGCAATAAACAAGTGGCTCGCTTTCCCGTGTGAAAAAGGTACCCATTTTCACACGGGAGGCCATTTCCGGAGCTTACGGTGTGAAAACCCCTATGGTTTTCACACCGGATTTCCTTTCACTGCCTCTATCTCTGAATTCGGTTAAAAACACTTTCGATTCTTAAACCAAATGTCTCTGCCTCCGAATTCGGTAGAAAATACTGGACTTTTTTGAACCAAAAAGCCCATTCCCTGGATTTGGTAAAAATAACAGGGGATTCTTAAACCAAATATCCTTATACCTGGATTCGGTTGAAAAAACAGGCCATTCTTGAACCAAACAGCCCATTCCCTGGATTTGGTAAAAATAACAGGGGATTCTTGAACCAAATATCCTTATCCTTGGATTTGGTTGAAAAAACAGGCCATTCTTGAACCAAACAGCCCATTCCCTGGATTTGGTAAAAATAACAGGGGATTCTTGAACCAAATATCCTTATCCTTGGATTCGGTTGAAAAAACAGGCCATTCTTGAACCAAACCATTTCAAAACAGTAGCTTAGATGGGGCAAGGCCGCTCGAATGTAACTCGCGGTTAAGCCGGCCATTCATATTGTTAGATCCATCGCGGTGAAAAGTTGCCGATTTGCGGCAGAACGTAGCAATGCCTTTCATAAGTGAAATCCCGGGCCCGGTAAAGTTAAAAATCGTTATTTGGGCCCCTCCCTAAGCGCACCGCAAACCACAGGGTATTTAAGCAAACAGTATGAATCCATAAAAAGCCTCTCATAATCCGCTAAAAATCAAATAGATAACTCACCCCCCCCGGTGCATAAAAAATATACGAAAAGTTTGAAAAATTAAAAAATAGTTGTACCTTTGCACCGTATATGTTTATGTTGGTGTTGAGTATAATTTATTAATGCTGCCGAAATTTGCTGAATGGATGATAATCAGTGGTTTCTCTGACAGCGTCTTAACACAGACAAAAGTACAGCACGTCCCGAAACGGCGAAAAACTGAAGGAACGAAACAGGAGCGTGTGCAAAACTAGATTCGGGGTCAGAGGCTTGCGGCGTGGGGTTTGCAGTATCTTTTGTTCTGTGAGATTGTCGTGTTGATTGCGAACATAAGTAAATTACGATACAGTTAGCCAACTGAACTATTGAAAAGATTATGAAATGGGAGTGCGCAAGCATGGCCGGGAGAAAATAACGGAAGTGCGCAAGCATGACCAAATGGAAGTGCGCAAGCATGACCGGGAGAAAATAACGGGAGTGCGCAAGCATGACCAAATGGAAGTGCGCAAGCACGACCGTGAAACAATATTGACAGTTTATTAAATGGTGATTGCAGCTCAGATATTGTTGAGCGTGTTGGCGTTGACAGCCAATGTCCTCACAGTGCCGAGTTCAGCGGTTGAGAACGGGCGAGGCTCGTCTCTCCTCGCGGAAATGGTTGCCGCAAAGGATGTGCAAAACGTTTCATCCGACAGCGCGGAACCACTCCGGCAGGGAGGGATGGTTTCGTGTGTCCTGACCTCGGCTGCCGGCGCGACCACCGCCGTTTTGGCCACGACCGCTGAATTCGGAGCTCCTGCCCGCGCAGAAAGTTCTGTCGAAGTCGAAGCTCAGGCCGTTGCTGAAAGTTCTGCCGCCGCAGAAAGTTCTGCCGCAGTCGAAGCTCCGGTCTGCGCAGAAAGTTCCGCCGCAGTCGGAGCTCCTGCCCGCGCAGAAAGTTCTGTCGAGGTCGAAGTTCAGGCCGTTGCTGAAAGTTCTGCCGCCGCAGAAAATTCCGCAGCAGTCGAAGCTCCGGTCTGCGCCGCAGCAGAAAATCCTGCCGCCACCACCGCAAAGGCCGCCGCCGCAAAGCCTGCCACCGCGACAGCCGAAAAGGCGACCATCGAAACCCCGACCACCAAGCCGACCGTCAAGCCGACCACCAAGCCGACCGTCAAGCCAGCCGAAAAGCCCGCCGCCGCCGACCTGGTAGCCTCCACGCCGCAGCAGCGCGACACCCTCAGAGTGCACTTCCGCTGGTACAACGCCGAACTCGACCCGCTCTATAAGGAGAACGCCATCACGATTTTCAGCCTCACCGACCTGCTGAACAGCGAAAGCCTCTCCGTCGATACCCTCTACATCTACTCCAGCTCCTCCTCCGAAGGCGGCGCGGCGCTCAATGCCCGTCTCTCCCAGAAGCGAGGCGAAGCCCTGCGCGACCGGCTTGTCCAGCTGCACGACGGACGCAAGTTCGCCGGAGTGAACATAATGCCGCTCGGCGCCAACTACCCTGAATTCCTCGAGAGACTCAAGGCGGCCGACGGCCTCCCGTATAAGGCTGAGACCATCGCCGAATACGAGACCGCCATCAAGGCTTACGGCAATGACGCAGCGTTCAGGCGCCTTATGAAATTCCGCGGCGGCGTGCCATACGCCTACATCAAGCAGCACATCCTCCCGGAAATGCGTTACGCAGACCTCGTGCTCGTATCGCACATAATGTATGAGGAGACATTGGTCGAAGACGAAGAAATCGAAATCGAGAGCGAGAAGATCGAATTCACCGATTCTCTGCCGAGCGTCGCTCCGTACGTCTGGCCGAAGGCCGGCTCCGACAGCCTCAAGCTCCACTGGTACCCTGCGGTCAAGACCAATCTTCTCTATGACCTCGTGACCGCGGTCAATGTGGAATTGGAATTCCCGCTTGGCGACCGCTTCTCCATCGCCGTCGAAGATGACTTCCCGTGGTGGAACTGGGGCCCGAACGGCAAGAAATACTGCTTCCAGATCTGGAACATCGGCTTCGAACCGCGCTGGTGGTTCATCCGCACGGACCGTCGCGACTGGCTCACCGGCCACTTCATCGGAGCATACGCGATGTCTGGCAAGTATGACTTCCAGAACGACAAGCAGTTCTGCTGGCAGGGAGAGTATTGGTCGGCAGGCCTCACCTACGGATACGCCCTTCCGATCTGCAAGTGGGCCAATATGGAATTCAGCGTTTCGGCAGGCTACCTGCACAGCGACTACAGACATTATCAGCCGGACGATGACTACGGCCATCTGTTCCGGGACTATTATAACGCCGGAAAGGTAACCTGGTTCGGCCCGACGAAAGCGAAGATTTCGCTCGTGATCCCTCTTGGCAGAGACAGCCACACCAGCAAGGCGGCGGAGAACGGACGAAACTGAGGACGAGCGGGTCTGTCGGAGCTCCTAAGGAGCGAAGCGACCCCAGGGGGGGGATACGGCCCCCGGTGAGTAAAAATGGCGGTCGCCGAGCCAGTCGAGGTGCCGCGGAAGAAAGGAATTGCGGTCACCGAGATTGCCGAGGTGCCGCGGAAAAAAAGAGAAAAGGTATGACAAAAAGATCCATACAGAGAATGATGAAAGGACGCGCCCTCAGCGCGGTCCTGGCGGGGCTGTGCACAGCCCTCATCATCGGCGGCTGCCACCGCCGTCCTCTCGAGGATCCGGCCGAAGTCAGCGACATCAGGGTCAAGGTGAACATCGACAGCATCCGCAACGTCACCTCCGACGTCTATAACGCCAAGATTCCTGCCCCTGTCATCGAGCCTACGGCGATGCACGTCATCTTCTTCGAGCAGGGAGAGGACAACGTCGTAGCCGAGACCTTCATCACCGACATCACCTACGATGAGAACGGCAACCGTTTCCTCAGCGGCGACATCGCCATCCTGCCGGGAGACTACCGTATGCTCATCTACGACTACGGAACCGAGAACACCATCGTAAAGGACTTCTACCACTACGAGCAGGCCGAAGCCTACACAGAGTCAGCCCCTTACAGCGTCCTCAGCCGCTTCAACACCAAGACCGGCACCGTTCCGAACATCCTCAACGAACCTGACCATCTCGTGGTCTCCAGCAACGAGCACGAGGTCATTCCATATCACACCGGTACCTATACCGTGACCGCAGACGCCCATTCGGTGGTCGAGAGCTGGTACATCCAGATCAAGGTCCAGGGTCTCGAGTACGTCTCCAGCGCCCAGGCGGTGCTCTCCGGTATGGTCTCCGCGAATATGATCGCCCACGACAGCCGCGTGGAGGATCCTGAATGTACCATCTGGTTCAAGCTCGACAAGAGCGATGACGATGGAGTCCCGGTGCTCTGCACTATCTTCAACACCTTCGGCCGCATCCCGAAGTCGGACAACGACCTTTCCGTCACCTTCAATATCCGCACTTCCGACGGCCGCACCGTGGCGAGAACCTTCGACATTTCTGACCTCTTCCTCTCAGAGCCTGCCGTCCTGCACAACTGGCTGCTCATAGATGAGACCATCACGATCGACCCGCCGGAGCAGAAGGGCGGATTCGACCCGGCCATCGACGACTGGGATGAGGAGCACAGGGATATAGAATTGTAACAGAATGAACGAGTTGTAAAAGAATAGTTATTATTGGACAAAATACAGAAGATAAAGTACCTTGCGTACGACCCGTTCAATAAACGTATAATTATTAAGTGAAAAATTATTAACTGTTAAGTATTATGAAAACTAAATTTATCCTACTCTGCGCAGCCACTGCAGCACTTGCAGCCTGCGCCAAGACCGAAGTAACCCCAGAAGTCCTCAATCAGGACGCCGAGATTACCTTCCTCACAGCGCCAGTAACCAAGGCAGTCACCAAATTTGAAAACACCAACGTTTTCCAGTCTGCAGCTTTCTATGATGTTACCGGTTTCAGCTACACAAGTACCTCATCCGAGAACTATATCGAACCTACTCTGGTGAAGTACTGGGCTGATAACAACGTTTGGAAAGCAGCGGCCAGTGCAACTGCAACTGAGCCTACACGTTACTATTGGCCAAAGGACGGAGGTATGCTGTCATTCTTCTCCTGGTCTCTGAACAAATCGGATCTGACTTTCGAATGTGGAGTCACTCCTACCATCACCAAGGACAAGGGTGTAGCCGTTACTGGCTTCTCTTCCCTTAATAATGATGACTTTATGGTAGCTGATCCTGCATTAGATAAGACATACAATGAGACCGAGTATACTGCTACCAGCGGTGTTGCAGCAGGTGTACCTACCCTGTTCAAGCACCAGACTGCCCAGGTACTCATCAAGGTCAGAACCAAGGAAGACTACACTGGAAGCCCTTACAACCAGGTGTTCACTGTAAAGGAGATAAACTTCATCGGTCTCAAGACCAAGGGAAATTATACCCAGAGCACTACAGCCGGTTGGAGCGATCTTGTCACTTCCGATGGGACTGCTACAGCAAGCGATGAATACTTCAACGGAAGCCAGGTTGTCAACTATAAGGAAAATCTCTCTGACGCGGAAAAGGTAACATCTACTGCTACATATTCCCTTCTCCCTCAGACTCCGACCGCAAATGCCGAGAAGCTTCAGGTGAAGTACAATGTCGCCAGAGGAACTCAGAATAAAGATTATATCTCTGAGGTAGACATCAATACTCTTCTGGGAGACGGCGTAGCCATCGAAAAGGGCAAGATTTATGTGATCACCCTTACATTCTCTCTTGACGAGATTATGTGGGATCCTGCAGTTGTTGATTGGGAGACCGTCAACAAGGGCGAATACGTGATTAAGTAATTTAGTATAACCATTTAAACCAATACCCGCGGGAGGGTGAAACCTCCTGCGGGACCAAATAGCGCGGAAGCGGAAAAGCCTGCGGTCGCCGAGCTTGTCGAGGTGCCCGCAGAGAGGGGGAGAGCACGGTCACCGAGCCTGTCGAGGTGCCCGAGCAGAAGCGCAGAAAGACGAGTAAAAGAAAAATGAAGAAGTACCTGATAGTGATAGCAGCCGCGGCGGTGCTGGCGGGATGCGCGAAAAATGAAACGGTGGCTCCGGGAGCGAACACTCCGGCGGAGATCACTTTCACCACCGCGCCCCTCACCAAAGCCGACCCGCAGACGTTCGCTGAGGCCAATCTCTTCAAAACCTACGCTTACTACACCGCCACGTCATTCGACTACACCGCCTCCGGCGAGACATTCATCGACTGGTCCGAGGTAAGCTACGGCACCGACAGCAACTGGAGAATCACCGACAAGCACTACTTCTGGCCAAAGGACGGAGGCTACCTCTCTTTCTTCTCCTGGTCGCTTAACACCTCCAGCCTGAAATTCGCCGACGGCACCACCGACCCGGACGTCACTTTCAACGCCACAAGCGGCATCACCCTCAGCAATTACGTGAGCGGCAACGACTTTATGGTCGCCGACCCAGCAACCGACCAGACCGGCAACGTCAAGACTTACAGCCATACAGGCGTCCCGACGCTCTTCCGCCACAAGGCCTCGCAGATAAGTTTCAAGGTCAAGACCGACAAGGCCTACTCCGGACGCACTTTCGCACTCAAAGAAATCAAGTTCGTAAACATAGCGACCACAGGAACTTACGTTCAGGGCAGCGCCCCGACCAGTGCCACCGCAAGCTCCGAGACCTGGACCGCCGGCACCGCTGACCAGACCGTCGCCTACTACACAGACGACACCGCGACTCAGCTGCCGTTCGCTGAAACTGCGACGGCCGTCCCGGCCAATGGCGCGGTCATTTCGACCAATGGCTCCGCAATCCTTGTCCCTCAGAGTTTTACGGATACTCAGGCCGACAGGATTCTCAGCGTGACCTATACCATCACGAAGAACGGCAGCTCGAAAGATAAGACTGCTACCATCACGATGAACAGGCTTCTCGGAGGCAGCGCCACAGTGGATGCGGGCCTCGAAAAGGGCAAGAGATATACTGTCACCCTCAGCATCTCCGCCAGCAACGAGATTCTCTGGAATCCTGAGGTCACGGATTGGGAGACGATGGGAAAGAGCGTCACAGTGACTGATGTGTCATAGAGACATTTAAGAATTATAAAGGAAATAAAGGAATATGCACAATATGAGAAAATACCCGATTATCTTTTTCACTGCGGCTGCAGCGCTTGTAGCCTGCACGAAAAATGAAGTGACCCCGCTGCAGAACGACACTCAGGCAGAAATCACCTATGAAACCGCACCTGTCACCAGAACCATCGAGAAGTTCGGGGACAGCAATATCTTCTCTTCCATAGCCTATTATCATACAGGTGACTGGGATTGGGATGCCACCGGGAAGAGCATCTTCATCGGTTCAGATGAAAATGAAGACGGTTCTGCCGACGGCGTTACCATATCCAAGATCGGCAACGCATGGAAGAACGCAGACAGAAAGTACTATTGGCCGAAGAAAGGCAAACTGACTTTCTTCGCCTGGTCGCTTAATTCAGGCAGTCTTACCTTTCCGGATGCAAACGTATCCGTAGATTGTGACCCGACACACGGCATCATGTTGAATTACTTCACCATCGACAACAATAAGAATATCGACTTTATGGTTGCCGAGGTCGCTTCGAACAAGACTGCAAACGAGAAAATGTATATAGCCACGTCCGGTGTCGAGTCAGGAGTCCCTACACTCTTCAAGCATAAGTTCTCCAAGTTCTATTTTACGGTAAAGGAGAAAGAAGCTTATGAAGGCGTGAAAATGACTCTTAATACGATTGTGTTCAAATATCTGGCAAATACAGCCAACTATGCCCAGTACCCGGATGATAAAATGTCGGTATGGGGGCTCCAGTATTTTCACAGCGACCAGACATATACTGACGGTGATGCCGCTCAGGAGATTACCGCTGCTGCACAGCCTGTCGCGACAGACAAGGTGGACCAGACCATCTATCTGCCTCAGACCTTTGCGGCAGACGCGAATCCTATCGGCAGCACTTCACAGATTATAGAGATTACTTATACTATAGAATATACGACCAGCACTGGCGGAACCATTAAGGAAACTGTTACAGAGCAGAAGAAACTCTGCGAACTCTTCCCGGACGCCACCGCTTCAGGTGCCGGTATATGGGAGAAGGGCAAGAAATACACCCTCAATCTCGTGTTCGCCCTCGACGAAATCCTCTGGGATCCGGCGGTCGAGGACTGGACAGAGCAGACTCCGGCAAAGGTTGAGATTAATTAAGTTGTTGTTTGTTATTGGATTACCAAGTGATCGGCAGAGAATTGAAACGGAACTTTAATATAATCCTGACCCTTGTATTGGCCGCAGTGGCTGCGGCCTGCGGGAAAAGCGAAGTGACTCCCGCCGGAAACGAAGCTTCTGCGGAGATTACCTACGAGACTGCGCCGGTGACGCGTGGTGTCGATAAGTTTGACGACGGCAATGTGTTCGCTTCGGTGGCGTATTATCTCGGCGAGGGACTCAGCTGGAGCGGCAGAAGTGACAGCGACACTCCTTCGCTGTTTCTGGGCACGGAGACCGCAGGAGTGACTGCCGGCGTGACGGTCTCGCACACTGGGAATGTCTGGAAGAGCGATGGGAGAAAGTACTATTGGCCGAAGAAAGGCAAACTGACTTTCTTCGCCTGGACATTGAACTCGGGCAGCCTGAACTTCGCTTCGGGGAGCGCCGCGCAGGTGTCCTGCTCTCCGACCGAGGGCATCACACTGGAGAATTATGACATAAAGCTGGAGGGCAACACCGACTTTATGGTCGCTAAGGTGGCGGAGGACAAGAACGCCAACGAGAAGCAGTACGTGGCCACTTCCCTTGTGGACTGCGGTGTGCCGACCCTTTTCAGGCATATGCTGAGCGGACTTCGCATTACCGCCAGGACCAAGGACGACTATTCCCCGGTCAAGCGGATATACATCCGCTCGGTGCGGCTGACAGGTATGCTTCAGCAGGCTTCTTACCGGCAGAGCAGCTGGGATGCGGCCGCTACGCCGAAGTGGAGTGAAATCAACGCCTGGACGCCGGTGACGGACGCTTCGGGCTCCCGGACGCTCTGGGACGTGGATTTTTACAAGTACTCCGGAACGGAGGACAGCAAGACGGCTGCGGGCCTGGAGGTGAATACCTTCGACGAGAATGCCCCTGTGGAGGTGCCGGGCAGCCAGACATACTATCTCCCGGAGACTTTCTCCGGAGAGGAGACTGTGGAGATAGTTTACCAGATCAAGAACCTTACGAACAATGTCGTGGAGTATGTGAAGACTGACAAGAAGCTGAAGGACATAGTGGGGAGCGAGTTCGTGTGGGGACGCAAATATACGGTCAATCTGATCTTCGGACTGGACGAGATCCTCTGGGATCCTGCGGTCGAGGACTGGACGGACGAGGACAGGACGGTGGATATTCCGCAGTAACGGTCGCCGGGCTTGTCGAGGTGCCGCAAAGAAATAAAGAAAATAAGTAAAACAAAAAATAAAGCATTATGAAAAAATTTATTTACATCGCCGCAGCTGCAGTTGCAGTGGCAGCCTGCGCAAAGACCGAAGTTCAGGATCTCGCCTCTGTGAACAGCGAGGTGCAGACTCCTGTATACTTCCAGACTGCACCTGTTACTAAGGATGACGGCGGCGCCACCACCAAAACCTGGAGCAATTTCGCTCAGACGAACGTTTTCGAATCCGCCGCGTGGTATCTTGAGAAGGGCAAGGCTTGGGAGAATGATTTCGCTGCAGGAGTCAACTACATTCCTGCATCGACCGTTTCCTATATGACCTACTCTTCTTCCACCCAGACCACCCAGACAAGCGTGTGGAGGACTGTTCAGCCTTACTATTGGCCGAAGAACGGCGGTACCCTCACTTTCTTCTCCTGGTCTCTTAACAAGTCTGACCTGAACTTCAGCCAGGGCTCCAGCGCCAAGGTCGAAATCACTCCGGAAAAGGGTGTGGTTCTCACTGACTTCAACGTCAATGTCGATAAGGGCATCGATTTCCTCGTGGCCGATCCTGCCTATAACAAGACCAAGAACGAGCACCTCTACTACACCGACGGTGTTCCTACCCTCTTCCGCCACAAGCTCTCCAGTATGAAGATCACTGCGGCTACCGAGGAGGATTACCCTGGCAAGACCATCACCATCAAGAAGATCACCATCACAAATGTGGATGGCGAGGCTGACTATCAGGAAGGCGAGAATGATCCTACGAAAGGCTGGACTGTAATCGACCGGTGGACTACAGACCCTAATTCCAACTACGATGAGGACCTGTATGACGGCGGCACATCCGGTACCGAGGTTCCTACCAGCCCTTCCACCGTTACTTTCGGCGGCGAGCAGACCATCTTCATCCCTCAGGATTTCACGGGTGACGAGATGATTGAGATCACTTACGAGATCGTTGACGAGTTCAGCGGCGTCAAGGAGGAGATTACTGTCAAGATTCCTCTGAAGGAGGCTCTCCAGACCTCTCAGGGTTCCGAAGACGGCGAATTCGAGCCTGGCAAGGAGTACACCATCAACCTCAAGTTCACTCTCGACCTCGTATTCTGGGATCCTGCAGTCAACGACTGGGAAGTCGAGAACAAGGGCGTTACCGTACAGGGATAGTGCCGATGGCTTGATTTTTGCAATAAATTATTGATTTTTAATTGAATATTAACCCTTAAGATTTTTATATTGAAAATGAGAAAGTATCTTTTCTTTTTCGCGGCAGCCGCTGCACTTGTAGCCTGCTCCAAGAATGAGGTGATTCCGGCAGTCAACGAGGCTGAGACCGAAATCACCTACACCGTGGCTCCTAAGGTGAGATCCACTGTCAATGACTTCGATAAGACCTGGAACTTCAAGTCCTATGCTTATTATCTTGCCAACGCTACCGGTGACTGGGCTGCAAACTACGCTTCCGCAACCGAGTACATCAAGGGTATCACAATCAAGCATGACGCAACCGGCAATGTCTGGAGAAACGAAGACAGCAAGTACTATTGGCCGAAGGCCGGTAAGCTCACTTTCTTCGCATACACGAATGTGACTGAGTCTATCGCAGCTGACGCCTCCCTGTCTGACGGCAAGGGAAAGTCCACTTATACTTTCGGAACCATTATCGAGCCTACAGTCAGCAACACCACAGGTGTCAAGTATGCAGACTATGATGTCGTTGCCAACAAGAATGTGGATATCCTCGTAGCTGATATGAAGGCTGACCAGACCAAGAACGTGAATACTGACTATAGCGGCACTTACACCGATAACCGCACAGCTGCAGGTAAGTTCACTGGCGTTCCAACCCTCTTCAGGCACAAGCTCTCCAAAGTCATCTTCACAGCCCAGACCAAGGACGGCTATGATTATGAGACCCAGGACGGCATCACCTTCACCATCAACTCCATCACCTTCAAGGGTATCGACAAGGTCAACACTTACACTCAGGGTGTGGCTGCAGATGGAATGGGTGAGTGGGGAACTGCTTCCGCTTCTGCTGACCAGACCTATTACACTAAGGGCACCGCAGGTGTCAAGGTTACTAAGGATATCGCCGGTCTCTATGCTGACGGCAACCAGTATCTCTATCTGCCTCAGAAGTTCACAGCCGAGACCAGCGGCAACACCGCTCTTACTGAGGATGTGTTCGTGGTCAACTACACCATCAAGTACGCCAACGGTACCGAAGAGACTATCGAGCAGGAGTGCGTGATGAACAATTCCGACACCAACGTAACCAGCGTATTCAAGGAGTGGGAAATGGCTAAGGTTTACTACATCAACCTCAAGTTCTCTCTCGACGAGATTCTCTGGGATCCTGCAGTTGAGGACTGGACTGAGCAGACTAACGAAGTTACGGTCAATCCTGCCGTCTAAGCGGCACCAAACCCATACCCGGCGGCGGGTGATACCGCCCCCGGGAACCAAGAGCCGCGCTCGCCGAGCCTGTCGAGGCTCCGCAGCGAAAAACGAGCGGTCGCCGATCCTGTCGAGGCGCCGCTGACAATAGACTAAGGATGAACAGAACAATAACCATACTTACGATAGCACTGGTGGGGCTGAGCGCCTGCACCCGGATGAGCCTTGCTCCGGAAAAACTGGAGAAGGGCCGTCAGGTCAGCTTCCTGATGGCGCCGATAAAAAACAGCCAGACCAGGGCGGGATCCACCGTCCCGACGTTCAGTCAAGACTCGACCTTCGGAACCACCGCTTTCGCCATCGACGCAGCTAAAAACTGGAATACCGTCACAGGCAGCTCCACTTCCATAGCCTCCGACATCTCCACCACGAACATAGCTAATCTGGAGATTTCCTATCAGGACGGCGTCTGGAAATCCAGAACAGGGGAGTCCTACTACTGGGACGATGCCGATAAAAGCGGCAAGAACCTGACTTTCCTCTCCTGGAGCCCGTACACTTTCGGCGGCACTTCCACCTCAGACTACGTGACCTCCACGAAACTCTCCATTTCCGACGCCACCAAAGACTTCACCTACACCGGCTGGAAAATGAAGAACGACCCTGGCTACGGCTACACCTATAACTCCGCCACCGGCACCTACGACCGCAATCAGAAAGACGCCAGCGTAGATCTTCTCCTCGCCAAATCCACCGACTGCAACGAGGACAATTCCTCCGACGGCGTCCTCACCCAGTTCATCCACCAGCTCTGCAATGTGAAGTTCGTGGCATACATAATTGACGAGCCGGACAAGGATTCGGACGGGAACTATATCCAGAAGTGGAACATCACCAATGTGACACTTTCCGGCATCTATACCCAGGCTGACCTTGTCAAGGCAGCGACAAAGCCCGGCGACAGCGGCATCTGGAGCAACTACAGTGAGATTTTACAATACTCTTACGATTGCACCATTTCCCTGACTTACACCGACCCTCAAAGCGAGAACTTCACTCCCACCGTCGTGTTCCCTCAGACCCTTATGCTTCCACAGTCTGTGTTCTCCACCAGTTCCAGCACCCGCAAGCCTACCGTCACCATCACCTACACGGATGAGACAGGCACATCCAAAAAGATGTCCGGCGCACTCGAGACCGATGCCAGCTCGAACCTCGTTGCCTGGTATGCCGGCCAGAGCATAACTTACCGCATCGGCATCAGCACAAAGGATTATCCGATCGAGTTCAGCGGCAGTGTGAATAACTGGGGCACAGGCAGCTCATCACCTATTGACATCGGTTCGTAATAATGAAAAAGGCAGCAACATACATATTCGCACTCGCATTGACCGCAGTTGCGGTCTCATCCTGCAGGAAAGATGCTCCTGCGCAGGCGGGGGATGCCATCTCCTTCTGCGCCGAGACCTCCGCGGCGGAGAATGCCGCGACCAGGGCTACGAAGACTGTGGCGGACAACCTGACTGCCAATTCTTTCGGAGTCTATGCGGTCTATTCGAGTAGCAATGGCGGCTCGTCGGCCACCCAAGTCTTCGACAATTCCTCACCTCTCGAGGTGAAATACCAGACTGTTACAAATGATGACGGCACGACTTCCGAAAATTGGGCGTATGCTGACCGCACGGGAACTGATAAGAGATACTTGTGGAAACGCGACCAGTACTACCGTTTCAGAGCCTACCATCCTTACACCGCCTCGGTGGAGACGGGAGGTTCGAGTGCCGACGGCATCCTTATCAACTACCGCATTGTCGAGGACCAGTATGACCTGCTGGTAGCTTTCTCCACACGTTGCCCTATGTATGACTCTGAAGGCACGAACAGGGTGCCGATGCAGTTCCATCACGCCCTCTCGGCTCTTCGCTTCCGTGTGGCGTTCGGAGATTCCGTGGATGAGGGCACGACCGACGACCTGACAGAATTCCACATCACCGGCGTTATGGCGGCCGGTATGCTTAAATACACTCATACCGGGGACTACCTCACTGAGGCCATCACCTGGTCTTCCGACGCCTTCGACTCCACGCACGAATTCTACCAGAGTACCACGTCGCGCACTTTCGGGGTCTATAACCCTGGCGCGGCCTCTTCTGTCGAGCCTGTGGACATCTACGGCTCTTCCGATGCGGACAATGTAGTCTTCGCCATCCCGCAGACCTGCAGCGACCCTCAGTACGGGAACACCGTCATACATTTCAAGACCACCGGCGGCGGCGATGTGGACAACACTGCCGTCCTGCCTTCCATCGAATGGCAAGCCGGTAAAATCTACACCTACACCCTTCTCATCAAACGCTCGAGCGTACAGGTGGTGGTAAGCATCAAGGATTGGAACGAAGTCGAGTCAACCGTTGACATAAACATTTAGTTATGAAAGCATTCATTGGACATATACGCTTTTCTGCCCTTCTGCTTACGGCGGTGGCGGCTCTGTCGCTCTCCTGCGGGAAGCTCCAGCCTTCCGGCGGACGCGGCGGCGACAACGCTCAGGACGGCGACGCGACATTGCAGATAGTGATAAGCTCCGCTCCGGACACCAGAACCGCGAAGGACGGCGATGTGATGAACAACCTGCGCGTCTGGATGGTGGACGGTAGCGGCAAGGTGAGCGAGTACGCGTCCGCCACCCCAAGTACAGCTACCGAAACGTTCACATTCAGCTCCGATTCCAAGACCGCGACCGTCACGTTCTCCGATGTCGTGCGCGGCGACTACACCCTCTACCTTCTGGCGAACAGCACGGCGCTGAGCACTTATGTCGCGGGCAGTACCATCGATGAGTCATTCACAAAGGCGGCCCTCTCGCTTCCGTCCGGCTCCACTTATCCGTCATACTCCGACACCGAGGGTATGCCGCTCTCGCTGAAGAAGAGCATCAGCGTAGGTCCGGGCGAGAACAAGGTCAGCGCCGAGATCGTCCGCGTCTGCGCTCAGGTCAACGTCACGATAAACAACCGTACCACCGACAGACCCATCTACATCACCGGAGTGAGTCTCAGCCAGCGCAGCCCGAGCAGCGGCTATGTGTTCCAGCAGGACGACCACTCCTCCCCTTCGGGAATGACAGAGGCGGACTTGGCGTCCAATACGGCCCTCACCCGCCTCGAACCCGGTAAGGGGAGCACAATGCTCAGCTGTTATCTTTTCGAGAACTGTAGCGGAACGGATGCACTGCAGCTTACCGTCACCGGCGGACTGTTCGCCAACGGTGTCACCTCCGTTGAGTACACTACTGCGTCAGGATATGAGGCCACAGGCTCTGCCACGAACACGGAAATAAATACATCAAAATATTATTTTATCGCTTCCGCCGCTGCACCACGGCATTTTCTCAAAGCTGATGCCGACGGGAATCTGACTCAGGAAGAGGTCGGTTCAGACAGTGAACTTTTCGTAAAGAGCGATGTCACCAACTACCTTTGGCAATTCAGTTCGGAATCCAATCCGGTTATAAAGAATGTCAAAACGGGGGAATGTATATATATCACTGTCAGCGTCAGTCGTACCGGCAGACGAGGCAACTACACATACTCGGCAAGTTCCAGTTTAAGTTTCGGTACCTCGGAACAAAGTCTCTTGACAAGCATTTCTACCGGAAGGCAATTCTTTAATTCTGGTAGCTATAACTCCAGTCCCAATTACGATTCCTATTACTCCTATCTCTACTATAACAGTGGCTCAATCGACATTACTAAGCCAACCACTTCCACCAGCACTGACATCAGCACCGGCTGGTACCTCCGCGAAGCGACAGAATACACTTACACTACTGGGAATTTGTCCCCGACCCCGGAAAAGGAGATAAACAACACCTCCCCTCTTTCCTACACCGACAGCTACGGAATTGTCCAGCCGCTGCAGAAAGTCTGCCGCAACGACAAGGTCGACATTATAGTCAACCTCTTCTACAACCCTCTCAAGAGCACCTTCGACTTCCAGGTCGAGCCGTGGAGGACGAAGACCAATGAAACCACCTTTGACTGATTTCGGATATGAGAAACATATTTCACATACATACAGTTCTGCTTTCACTTCTGGCTCTCTGTCTGCTCTCCTGCACCCGTGAACCGCTTCTGGACGGTTCCGACTGCACCGGGCGCGAGGTCATCGCCAGATTGAGCTTCGCTCCTCAGGAAAACAGCATCGTGACCACCAGGGCGGCCGTCACCGATGCCGCCGAGAAACGCATACTGAACCTCTTTGTGTTCCTTTTCGATGCGAACGGCAACAAACTCTACAGCAACTATTTCGATTCTTCGAACAAGGAAAGCGTCACCTCCACCTCAAGCCTCTCCGCCGCGGACAAGTGGTGGGTCAACAATGACGCCTCTCCTGTCGTGGGAGGAGTCAGCATCAAATCCAGCAGCGGCTCCGGCTACAAAATCTATGTGATGGCGAATCTCGACGCGGATATGGTGCGGGTATCCTCAGACCTTCTGAGCCACAATATCGACAACGAACAGGACCTTCTCGACTTCTCGGTATATCTTAACCAGGAAATAACCTCCCGCAACGGCTATTTCCCGATGACGGGTATGCTCTCCGACCTCAAGATAGCGGATGACGGCACCGTCACGAAGACTGACGGCTCCTCCGCCGGCACCCTTATGCTCCGCCGCCTCGATGCGAAGGTAAAATTCATTTTCAAGGTTGACCCTGAAAACGAAAGGCGTGCGGATGCCGCAGGGCAGAAGATCAAGTCCTTCACCGCCAAACAGTGGAAAGTTCTTAATCTGCCTTCCACTTCCCGTCTGGTGGAGGGAGAAACGGATGCGGTAAATGTGGATCCTGCCACTTCCACCGCCAACTATGTCAAATACGCCCCGAAGTTCTTCGACACCGAATGGACCAATTTCGAGGAGTTCCCGGATGACAATACATCGACATTCACTTTCTATATGCTGGAGAACCGGCAGACCCCGAAGAACAGCTCTATTACTTCCTATCAGGACCGCAGCCGCCAGGTAAAGCAGACCTCCGGCTATCACATAGGGGAGAACGAGACCGTGACCGTGAGCTATGTCAACTCCCGGGGATTGGACGTGACCCGCGATATGCGCGTTTTCCAGAATGCCAATGACTTCTCCACCTATGTGCTCGTTACGGGAACCGTGGAGATGGAGCTGGAAAACGATGACCAGGGCAAGGTTCTGGGCGGTGAGGTGCAGTATCTGATCCATCTGGGCGACTGGAGTTTCACCGAAGGCTCATCCTGGGACAGTGACACCTACGGCTCGGTCAATAATTTCGATACTGAACGCAACACATTCTACACTTATACGGTTACTGTCAATTCAGTGAACAATATCCGCGTGGAGGTGGACACTGAGACTACCGAGAACCAGCCCGGCGCCACCGGCCAGGTCACCATCGCGAAGGAGGAGATTGCCGTCTGTGACGCGCACTACTACTCCAAGACTATGACCTTCCACGCCGCCAACTTCTTTAACGGGTTGAACAGTACCGCCGACGACCTCACCTGGAGCGTAAAGACTCCGTTCAGCGACGGCACCCCTGCCGATCCGCTTTCTCCTGGTACGCTTGACTACGACTGGGTGCATTTCCGTCTGAACAAGAAGAACTCCGACGGAACCTATAACCAGAACCGCCGCAAATTCGTGAGTCCGGAACGCAAGTTCGAGACCACTACCGTTGAACGGTCTGATACTGAGAATGCTGAGGGTGACGGCACTGCCGGCCTCGCCGGCCGTCATAACGACGGCCTGATGAACATCGTGGATCTCGTGAAATACATCAAGGATCAGGTGACGCTTCTGGAGAAATATAGAAACCATTTGGTTGACACGTATACCGGTGACTTCGACAACATCGGCGGCCCCGATGACGCTATCACGGACGCGAAGATTTGCGTGACTGCCTTCGTGGATGAGTTCTACTATGACAAGAACCCTGTCACCGGAGTCACCTCCCAGACCCTCTGGAAGAGCTTCGTGAACCAGCCTGACCGCTCGCTACACATCCTCTGCAACTCCGAAGTCAGTAAAGACCTGGAATCCCGCGCCACCGGTTCCGTAGTGACAATCCAGCAGCACTCCATCCAGTCCATCTACAGCACCGACGCCTCCGAAACCTCCCTCACCTCCGCCTGGGGTCTGGAGTATGTCGATGAGTTCACGGATGTGGTTACTACCTACAACGCCAGCAGCAGCACTTACACCGGCTCTTACAGCAATACCTCCCAGAGTGATGGACTTTACAATTCCGTCAAGGAGTGGTATTCCGGAAATGATGAGTGGTCGCATTATCTGAATTTCGAGGTGGAGAACGATGTGCCTCAGATGCAAAGCGACTTCAAAGGCCTCCGTTATATCTGTCTGGCCCGCAACCGTGACAATAACGGCAACGGTAAGATTGACCCGGATGAGCTCCGCTGGTACACAGCCTCCATCCGCCAGCTCATCGGAATCTATGTGGGAAACGGAGTGATAGACCATCACTCCCGTCTCTACTATCGTTCGGCCAGCGAGCAGGCATCCTCCGATGCAAATACGTGGAGACAGCATATCATATCCAGTACGCTTTATGGAAGCGGAGAACCGACGGTCGTATGGGGCGAGGAAGGAATTTCTACAGGAAGTATATCCGGATCCTTCGAATGGGGTGGCGGACTGAACAAGTTCAGCGTCCGCTGCGTAAGGAACCTCGGACTGGAGAATCCTTCGTCATTCGACTTCAGCGAGGGTGACTATCTGCCGCAGGATTATGTGGAGGTCGAGCACAGCAATGAAGGCAACACAGATGATGTCGCGACTTTCAAGTGTACCCACTTGGATGAGGCTGCGCTCCGCTACTATACTTCCCGCGAGCTCGACTTCCACTCCCACACTTCAGACATCAACCGCCTTTACAAGAAATTCGAAGTTCTGCCGACAAGCGAGGCCACTACGACAGCAACAATGACCTTTCAGGCTTTAAATAATAATCTGACTAAGGAAATAAATGCCGGGAACCAGAATCCATACTGCCCTGAAGGATACCGACTGCCGAATCAGACGGAAATGGCGATGATGAAATACTATAATGTCATTTCAAGTAATATGGTATCCCGCACTTATTGGGCCTATGGATCTGACAGAACTGATGGGGTGGCGGCAAAGGAGGACAAACACGGATATATCTACGCCGGCGGAAATATCTGCCTTGACTCATCCGGCAAGGCTTTCGTCTGCCGCTGCGTCCGCGACATCCGCACGGACTAGTCCCCGCCGCCCCTGCGAACTTCACCGCCCTCGGCGCCCTCCTGACCGCTTCACCGCACCCCAAAACAAAATTGGCAGCAACCCGCCCCCGGGCTGCTGCCAATTGTCATATGATTGTCCTCACCTCCTGACTGCCGCAATTATTGCAGCGCAGACAACTCCCTGATAGACAGACATTTTTCCATTGAATGTCCTCAACTCCTGACTGCCGCAATCATCGTAGCAAAGACAAGTCGCTGATAGATAGATATTTGCTCATTGTACCGCGAACTTCAGCAATATTTCTGAATGTCGGTTATGGACAAACCTATGGCAGAAGCGATAGCATCAGCGTCAAATCCGGACTTCAGAAGTTTAGAAATTACAGAAGCCACGCCTTCTTCTTTCCCCTCCTTTCTGCCTTTGGCTTCGCCCTCCTTTCTGCCCTTCGCTTCGCCTTCAGAGAAACCCTTTTCGGTCGCCTGTTCTACCGCGTATTCAAGAACATTTTCGTAATCGTATTTCA
>CAVCRS010000063.1:0-27154 GCA_963604635.1 Faecalibacillus sp. | reverse complement strand
TCAAGCAGCACGAGGAGACCATCCGTCAGAGGGCTCACAAAGAGGCCAAGAATGTCGCAGAGGCTCAGGCTTATGCAGCAAAGATCTCCGCAAGTCTCGTGAAGATTTCCTGCAAGGTGAACGAGTCCGGCAAGATTTACGGCTCAGTTACCACCGCTCAGATCGCTGAGGCTCTCGTAGCAGCGGGTTTCGAGGTGGAGAAGAAGAACATCGAGATCGTTTCCGAGGATGTCAAGGAAGCGGGTGTTTACGATGCTAAGGTTAAGTGCTACAAGGGCGTTTTTGCTGACCTCAAGTTCGAGGTTGTCGCTGCCGAGTAATCTCTAGCGCTTGCACAATACTCTATTGGCTGGATTGCTTCGCAGTCCGGCCAATTTTTTATTTCTCTTACCCTTGGCCGCTGCGCATCGGTCAGACTATGAGACCGCAATCCTTTTCCCGGCCGGCTTCGCCGTCCAATGCGGTCTCAAAGTCTGCCGCTGTCTCCGCGGCACGGCCCCAATGCGCTCATTGAGCTTGACGAGACGCCCGCAAATTTCGCTACGCTTCAATGATGAGTCCGTCGTAGGCGGGCTGGATGTTGTCGGGAAGGCGGCTGCCGAAGGAGGCGCCGTAGCCGCTGGGGAGAGGGGAGTGGCAGAAGTCCCTGTAAACCGGGAAGGTGTGGGAGAGGTGCGTTAGCCAGGTGTGTTCCGCACCGATCCTGCGGGCGAGCTCCACCGCCTGCTCCAGACTGAAGTGCGAATGATGGGGCTTGTAGCTTACAGTGTTCAGAGTCAGGTGCTTGAGCCCGCGTAATTTGCCGAACTCCGACTCGGGAATGTAGCTCATGTCAGTGATATACGCGATTTCTCCGAAACGGAAGCCCAGCACCGGCATCTCCCCGTGCAGCCCGCGAATCGGAATGATTTTCACTCCGCCTTTCGCGAGGTTCTCCTCCGTCGGCCGCTCCGCGTCCAACGGTTTCCCTGAGCCGGACAGTACGAAAGATCCGTCGCTCTGGATATAACCGTAGCCCACATCGTGCTTCCAGACAAGTTCCCCTCCTGTATTCGGATAGACCACAAAAGGCTGCTCGTCAATCAGATGGATGTTCCACTCGGGGGAACCCGGATACTTGTGCTCCGCGAAGGCGTAGCCGTATTCGCATTTGAGGGTCTCCAGAACTTTCGGTTCGCAGTAGATTTCCGCCGGACGGCGGTCAATATAGTTCAGGGCCCGGACATCGTCCAGTCCTCCGGTATGGTCTTTATGGTTGTGGGTCAGCAGGATAGCGTCCAGATGCCCCACCCCCGCCGCAATCATCTGCATACGGAAATCAGGACCGGCGTCGATCAGGATTTTCAGCCCGCCGTATTCCACCAGGGCTGAGGCCCTGTAACGCTTGTCGCGGGGATCGGAACTGCTGCAGACATTGCAGTGGCAGCCGATGATGGGCACGCCCTGGGAGGTTCCTGTGCCCAGAAAAGTCAGTTTTACTTTCATCATTCAAATAATGCCTGCAAATTTATGAAAATTATCGTAAATTTACCATTTGTAAAATTGTACGATATGAAGCCCATAAGAGTATTTGTTCTGTGTATCGCATTGATACTGACCTGTTTCCTGACCCCTGCCAAAGCTCAGGACAGTCTGGCTGTAAATACCCCGCTGAATGTGCAGGAAAACCCCGTTCAGGACAGTCTTGCTGCGGCGGCATTGCCTCATCCGCGTCTTCTTATGAACGCTGAACAGTTCGATGCAATGAAGCAGAAGATTGCCGATTCTGCAGATTCTCCGCTTGCGATGCTCCATTCCCTCGTGATGGCGGGGGCGGACCGGATCATCAAAGAAAGGAAACCTCTGGAATTCAAACTGGATGAAAGCGGGAAAAGACTGCTTTCCGTTTCCCGCAAGGCATTGACCAATATATATTTCTGCGCCTACGCCTATCGTTATACCGGTGATTTCCGCTATCTCGAACAGGCCGATACCGACCTTCGCGCCGTGTGCTCATTCACGTCCTGGAACCCGACTCATTTCCTGGATGTCGGGGAGATGGCCGCCGCTGTGGCCATAGGCTATGACTGGCTCTATGACGCCCTCAGCGACGAGACCAGGGAATTGGCCGTCAAGGCCATACAGGATCTTGCCTTCGCTCCGTCGAAAGTCGCCTCTTACTCGTGGTACCGCACGAACGAGGGCAATTGGAATCAGGTCTGCAATTCGGGATTGGCCGTGGCCGCGCTTGCGATCTGGGAGAATTGTCCCGAAGCCGCGCAGGCAGTACTGGACGATGCGCTGCTTACGAACACGCCGGTGATGAACAAGATTTACGCGCCGGACGGGAACTATGCAGAAGGACCTGACTACTGGAGCTACGGCACTCTCTATGAGGTTCTTATGCTTTCGGCTCTGGAGTCTGTCCAGGGAACTGATTACGGGCTTTCGAACAGTCTCGGCTTCGACAGGACTGCCGACTACATACTGCATTGCAGTGGAACCGCCGGCAAACTCTTCAATTATTCGGACAATATCGGGAGTGACCAGCCGTTCTATCCGCTCTGGTATTTCGCGGACAGATTCTCCAAGCCTTCGCTGCTTTACGGTGAGATACAGAAGCTGAAGAACGGAAAGTACTGTAATACCGAGAATTATCGCCTCCTTCCGTTGCTGACCCTGTATGCGTCAAGGCTTGATCAGGCCGTGGTTTCCGAGCCTGAGAGTCTCATTTTCGCAGGGAGGGGAGTCACCCCGGTGGTGATGACGCGGTCCTCCTGGGATGATGATGCCCTGTATCTGGGAATCAAGGGCGGAAGTCCTTCCACATCCCATTCCCATATGGACGGCGGGTCTTTCGTGTTCGATGCTTACGGAGTGCGCTGGGCTGCCGACCTGGAAAGGCAGAGCTATCAGAGCGTGGAGAATCCTCTGAAGAAACTCGGCGGAAATTTCTGGGACCTTAAGGACGGATCCCTTCGCTGGGCTCTCTTCAGAATGAATAACCGTCAGCACAATACCTTGACGGTCAATGACAAGGACCATAGCTGCTCGGGACGTGCCGAACTTCTGAAATACTTCTGTGATGACAGCCGTAAAGGGGGAGTGTTCGATCTGACTTCACTATTCGGAGGGGATCTGGAATATGCCGTCAGAACTGCAGCCATCCGCTGGAATGAATATCTGGAAGTCCGGGACAGCCTGAAAGCTCCCCAGGGGCGGAAGGCTACCGTCAGATGGTCTATGGTCACAAGAGCCGAAGCCAAGCTCTGCGAGGATGGTATTCTTCTGAGCAGCAACGGGATAACTATGAAGTTAAGCGCTGACCAGACGTGCGTTGAATACCATATCCGGTCAGGCAATCCGAAGGACTATGATTCCAAGCTCAATATCTGCAATGACCCGAATCCGGGAGTGAGTATCGTGGGCTTTGAATTCACCCTTCAGGCAGGGGAGAGCCTGAATGTCGTAACTACGCTCAGGCGCAACGAAAGCGACAGTGAACTGGCGGACAGGATATTCGCATTGGCCGCAGGCCAGCTGAAGATTCTGGATGCGGCCACTCCTGCTGACCGGGCTCCGCGCTCGTTCAGCGAAACCGGCGGCTTCGTGACTTCGGACATCGGCTGGTGGTGCAGCGGCTTTTTCCCGGGCTCTCTCTGGCTCGCTTACGAATATACTGCAGATGAGCAGCTTAAGGAGGCTGCGACCCGCAACAGCGAGAAACTTGACCTGCTCGTGCGTCAGAAAACCGACCACGATATCGGATTCCAGATGATGTGCAGTTACGGTCAGGCTTACCGCATCACCGGCAGCCGCCGCTGGCTGGGAAGACTGTTCGAGTCCGCCGAGAAGCTTTCAGGGCGTTTCAATCCTACCGTGGGCGCCATAAAGAGCTGGGATTTCGTACGCAAGGGCTGGCAGTACCCTGTGATCATAGACAATATGATGAATCTGGAGCTGCTTATGCGGGCTTCGAAACTGTTCCGTAACGATGCGCTGAGCGACATAGCGGTTTCCCACGCGCGGACCACTGCGCGCAATGCTTTCCGTCCGGATTTTTCTTCCTGTCATCTGGTGGACTATGATCCTTCCACGGGGGCAGTACGTTCCACGCAGACGGTTCAGGGGTATTCCGACACTTCCTCCTGGGCTCGCGGCCAGGCCTGGGCGCTGTACGGCTACACTATGATGTACCGTGAGACCGGTCTGGAAGAGTTCCTGACACAGGCGGCCGGTGTCGCCCGGATGCTGCTTTCCCGCCTGCCTTCGGACGGTGTCCCTTACTGGGACTTCGATGCCCCTGCGGGTCCTTCCACCTATAAAGACGCTTCCGCCGCCGCTATTATGGCTTCCGGCTTTGCTGAACTCTCTGGCCTTGTGAAAGATTCCTCACTCTCGAAAGAGTGTCTGGAGATGGCTAGGAAGCAGGTCCGTACCCTCTCCACCATTGAGTATCTCGCCCCAGCCGGGCAGAACGGAGGCTTTATCCTGAAGCACAGCGTGGGAAATCTCCCCGGAAAGTCCGAAATCGATGTCGCCCTCACTTACGCGGATTATTATTATCTCGAAGCTGTTTCGAGACTTGCAGTCTCAAAATAGCTTTCAGGAATTTTGATGGTAATCTTCGCTTAATTAAAAACTTGTTTTTCTTCTGAAATATGTCAGGTAATAACAGACAGCTTTCTTTTATCAAATTGATAAGGGTTATCATCTTCCTCTTTATTGCTATTTTTTTCTTGTCATGTACAGACCGATCAGTGACAGACAAGTTGGACATTGCTGAAGCTGTTATGCAAGATTATCCAGATAGTTCTCTTGACATAATCAGGTCTATTGATACGTTGTCTGTCCAAAGCAAGGCCGTCAGGGCGAGATATTCTCTTCTTAAAGCTATTGCGTTGGATAAGAATTATATTGATACTACTGATGTGAGTGTTATTAAGCCTGCAGTGGATTACTATGTCAGACGGGGGACGCCGGATGAAAAACTTAAGTCATACTATTATCTTGGACGAATTCAGGAGAATTCACGTAATTTTAATGATGCTGCAGTGTCATATTCTTTAGGGGAGGGTTATGCTTCTGTATCAGAAGATGAGCAAATGAAAGGCCTGTTGTATATGGCCTTTGCCAACATTTACAATAAAACCAGGAATAAAGAACAGGAAGAGTACTATGTCGCCAAAGGAATCTCATCATTTGAGAAGGCTGGGGATGTGAAACATTGCAATTTGTCAAAAGGACGTCTGGCAATTCTTTATTATGGACGCCAAGAATGGAATAAGGCAGATTCACTGTTCCGCTTGGGTATAGAGCAGGCCAGAGAAGATACCATTGCCATGTCTGTTTTTTTTTCAAACTATGCCAGGTTAAAGGTCGTGCAACCATCCCCTGACCCGGCTGGCGCGATAGAACTTCTGCAAAAATTATCCTTGTCTTATAAACGGCAGTTATCTATAACGGACTACGGCGTTTGGGCATATGCTGCTTCACTTTCCGGTGATGAATCGACCTGTACACAGATTGTCAATCAACTGGAACGGCTTAAAGAATCTCAGAGAGGCAGTATCCTCTATTGGCTCTACAGAATTGAATATCATCGTGGTAATTATGAAAAGGCTCTTGCTTATAACATTGAGTCAAACGCTGTGAATTCCAAGTTTATAGATGGCCTGTTATCAGATTCCATAGGTCAATCCTTGCAAAATTATTATTTGTCAATGGCCGGCAACCTGAAGAATGAATCACATATTCTAAGGTTACGGCTGATACTTGTTGTTTTGGGATTAAGTCTGATACTGCTTGTGTCGCTTGGCTGTCTGAAGTATAATAAAGACAGACACGAACAGGAAATTGACCGTCTCATCAGAATAGGGGAGGAGTCAAATAATCTTTTGATTCAGGCTAAAGAAGATTTACAGGATGAGATTAAGTATTTGAAGGATAGTCGCGGAGAACTTGAAATGACGCTTGAAAGGTTGAGAAAGTCATTCGTTTCCACTTATAAAGACAAATTTTCTGCCGTGGGACAGTTATGTAGCGTCTATATGGATTCAAACAAGCGTTCAGACAAGAAGGAATTCATTGTCAGAAGAGTGGAAAGTATTATCGCTTGTATAAGTGATGACAATACTCTGCATATGCACTTTGAAAATCAGATTAATAAGGACCTGAACAATATTGTAAAACGTCTCAAAGCGGATTTAGGTGATGTCAGCAAGATGGACAGCCGTTTTATTTGTTATTGCATTGTGGGTTTTGATCCTGAGTTGATAAGCTCTGTACTCGGCTTGTCCATATCTAATGTATATACAAAAAAGTCCCGTTTAAAGGAAAGGATAAGAGGCCTTGATACTCCATATAAAGAAGAATATCTCAGGATGCTATAGCTCTACGCTTTTAGTTTGGTCTTCATTGTGCTCTTATGTCATCTGCGCCTCAACAACTCTTTTTTTTCTTACACAAGTGAAATTTCCAATCAATGTATCGAGGTGCATAATGTTGATAATTAATACATTATGAATTGCTGCCATTTGGGCGATGTGGGCTTGTAAGATTATTTTCTTACAAGCCTGTTTTGCTCTTTGTATGTGTTTAATTGTCAGTGGTTTGCGTTTTGCTTTTGTAAGAAATTAAATGCTTGAATTCAGCAAGAATACAAATCGTTTCGCCTATCTTCGTGACATAGATTACTAAAGTCAAAGAAAATGAAACGCATTATTACAATCCTTTTGATGATCTGTTGTATTTCAGCAGGTCTTAATGCACAAAATGACTCAGACCAGTATGTGGACTTTCAGATTGTTGCGCAAGATGACATCAGTATTCCCATTTATCGTAGCCCGGCACTGATTCCGATACAAGGGTATTATGTTTCGTCGCTGAATACATTATATCTTTCCTTTGCTTATGATTTGGGATCGGTTAATATCAGAATTGAGAATGTAACGGAAGGAGTATATTATTCGAATAACTTTCCAACAGATTCAGGCACTCAGACAATAATTTTGAGTTCAGATAGCGGCCTTCATTCTATAACGCTATCAGTACCAGGCGGATTACAGTATAAGGCAGAATTATTACTATAAGTTTTTATTGATCAAAGCTTAGGCTAATGCGCTTTCCCACCTATCACCAGCTTGACAGCATGGACTGTGGTCCCACCTGCCTTAGAATGATTGCAAAATTCTATGGCAGAAGTTACAGTCTTCAGACTCTCCGTGACAAATGCCATATTTCGAGGGAGGGCGTGTCAATGTTGGGAATCAGCGATGCTGCAGAGTCTATAGGCTTCAGAACTACAGGTGTAAAGCTGACTTGGTGTCAATTTCTGCAAGAAATACCACTCCCATGCATTGTTCATTGGAAACAGAATCATTTCGTGGTAGTGTATGCCATTGACCACAGGAGGGGACTTGTGACAGTTGCAGATCCGGCGTCAGGTTTACTTAAATATAAGTCTGAAGACTTTCGGGGATGTTGGTTGCAATCAGACAATAAGGAATCTGGTCTGGCGCTTATGGTCGAGCCGATGCCGGCGTTCTATATGGAAAAAGGTGAAGATGAACGCAGTTACGGCTTTCTTCATATACTTCAGTATTTGAGACCATATCGTTCTTACCTCATCCAGATCTTGTTGGCTATGCTAACAGCCAGTGTCATTAGCCTACTGCTTCCATTCATTACTCAGTCTATAGTGGATATAGGCATTAACAATGGAAACCTGTCGTTTGTCGTTATGCTTCTGGTTGCTCAACTGATGCTTGCAATGGGCGGCATGGCCAATAATTTTATACGTAGCTGGTTGATGCTGCATACAACTTCTCGAGTGAGTATTTCTCTTATTTCCGATTTCCTCTTCAAATTGATGAAACTCCCTATCGCCTTTTTTGACAGTAAGATGGTTGGCGATATTATGCAGCGTATTGGCGATTATAACAGAATCCAGTCTTTCTTGACAGGCTCGTTGTTGAGTATGACGGTAGCTGTCGTATCTCTTTTGATTTACAGCATCGTTATGGCAGGTTATAACGCCTTAATATTCATCATCTTCTTGGTGGGGGCACTTTTATATGTCGGCTGGATACTCCTGTTTATGAATCGACGTAAAAAGCTTGACTATTTGCGTTTCCAGCAGGCATCCGCCAATCAGTCCAATATCGTACAGTTGATATGTGGAATGCAGGATATCAAATTGAACGGCTGCGAAAAGCAGAAACGCTGGGACTGGGAGAACATTCAAGCAAAAATGTTCAAAGTAAATGTCAAGAGTCTTTCACTTGGTCAAGTTCAAGAGGTGGGAAGTACGTTCATTGATCAGACCAAGAATATTCTGATTTCTTTCATAGCTGCAAAGTCAGTAATAGATGGAAATATGACTCTTGGAATGATGATGGCTTTACAATATATAATGGGGCAGATTAATGCACCGATAGCACAGTTTATCGGCTTCGCCCAATCTGCTCAGGACGCGTCAATATCTCTGAGCCGTCTGGGGGAGGTTCAAGAAATGAAGGATGAAGAACCGGAAGAAGAACCGAAAATCCAAAGTATTCCCGATAATGCCGATATTAGATTCCAAGATGTTGTTTTTCAGTATGATGGGCCTCATTCTGACAAAGTTCTGGATGGGGTGACGGCAGTTATACCTTCAGGCAAGGTTACAGCTGTCGTGGGCGCTTCGGGAAGTGGAAAGACAACCATGTTGAAAATGATGTTAGGCTTCTATCAGCCCACGTCTGGGAATATATATTTGGGAAATATTCCACTGAAGAATTATAGTGAAAGATGTTGGCGGAGAACATGTGGAAGTGTAATGCAGGAAGGATACATCTTCTCTGATACAATTGCTGGAAATATCGCAATATCAGATGAATATCCGGATATGCAACGGGTTCGTGATGTGTCAAGTATTGCGAACATCGGTGAGTGGGTTGAAAGACTTCCTCTCGGTTATAGTTCAATAATCGGTACTGAAGGGCAGGGATTGAGTACCGGACAGAAACAGCGTGTGCTAATTGCCCGGGCAGCATACAAAAATGCCCGATATCTGTTTTTTGATGAGGCGACAAACTCTTTGGATGCCAATAATGAACGCATGATTTTGGAGAAACTTGGCCATTTGTTTCAAGGTAAGACGGTAGTGGTTGTTGCACATAGACTTAGCACCGTAAAGCATGCAGATAATATCATTGTTTTAGACCGTGGGCGTATTGTGGAGCAGGGAACGCATGATGACTTGACTGCTTTGAGGGGCAAGTATTACGAACTGGTTAAGAATCAGCTTGAATTGGGACAATAACACGTGATATTATGAAAGAACAGGACTATTATAGTGAACAGGTTCAAGAAATAATGGGAACCATTCCGTCTGGGATAATCAGATGGGGGATTACAGTAATTGCCTCTATTTTTATCCTTATCACGATAGGGTGCTGTATCATAAAATATCCACAGACTGTTTCCTCAGCAATATCAATCATAAGCGCCAATCCGCCTGCACAACTCGAAGTCAGATATCCCGGTATCATTGATACGATAGCGGTGGCAAATGGACAAAGTGTCAGGCGGGGTAGTCTGATAGCTCTTTTGAAAACGCCTGCTGTATATGGGGATATTATGGACGTCAAGAATTTTATAGAATCGGCCAGGTATGATTCGTTGTCAGAAATCGCAGATAATCCCATATTTGAAACCTCGCTTCATCTGGGAAGTCTCCAATGCAAATGGACGGAAATTTACTGCCTTTCAAAGGAATATCAACTTTATTGCGGGCTCAATCAGATTGAAAAGAAATGGCTTGAGCCCGCCGATTATCAGACATTGGCTTTGGAACAAAAATTCAATGGATTGGAAATCCGGCGATGTACCGAAAATAAGGATTTCAATCTTAGGTGTTTACGAATGATGGCAGAATTGCTTTCGGAAATAGATCGGTGGACTGAAATGTATGCAATTATATCTCCTTTTGACGGTGTCGTGTCATTGTCGGATTTTTGTGGCGTGGGACAATACGTAAACAATGGGGACATATTGGCGACCGTGGTTCAGAAAGTTGAAGCAGATGTCGAGGGAAGAATGAAAGTGAGTTCTGATGGCTTTGGGAAAATTGCTGTTGGGCAGCTTGTAAATATCCGTCTCAACGGATTCCCATACATGGAATATGGCATCCTGAAAGGTGTCATATCAGGAATTTCTCAGGTCCCCCAAATAATGCCGGATGGAAATGTGGCATATAACGTGGAAGTGTCATTTCCCAATGGGCTTGTAAGCACCTATCGTAAAGTAATTCCGTTCATTCAGAATATGGATGGCAAGGCTGAGATTGTCACGCGGGATCAAAGGCTCATAGATCATTTCGTAAATCCTATAATTTCATTGTACAGGAATCAGTAAGAATGTCATAAGAATAGATACGGTTATTTATGAAGAATATATTAACAACTATACTGTCTGAACTGAATGTAAGATACACATATCAGTATGCCAACAGACTTTTTCGTGAAACTCCAGACAGAAATAATTTCTTTGGACTGGCTTATATGCTGTCTGTTTATGGAATAGAAAGTCATGGGTACTATGTGGCGGGAAAAGATATTTCAGACGTTCAGTTCCCCTTTGTCGCACAAACGAACTCCGGTTTTGTGTTGGCTTTGGAATTGTCAGGCAACAACATCCTTTGCCACAATGGGAAAGGAAAGCAATATGTCGATATCGCCCTGTTTAAGGAATCGTGGTCGGGGAACTTGCTGTTAATCGAAAAGGGAGCGGATTCCGGAGAAATAGACTATACGGACCATCAAAATTTGGCGCATCTTAAAGCATTAAAGTCCGTGGTCTTGTACATCTCTGTATTGACTGTTGTTGCAGGATTATTGGTCAGTCACTTTTCTGCCAGAACGACATCGATACTCAGCTACCTTGCCCTGTGTTTTCTCGGGGTAGGCATTTCCCGGGTGCTTCTGGAAAGACAGTGGAATTCAGAAAGTCAGATAGGGAATATAATCTGCAGTGCTTTCAGTAATGGGAGCTGTGATACTGTAGCCCAATCTGCAGGCTCGAGAACGCTATTCGGTATAAGCTGGGCGGAGGTTGGCTTTGGCTATTTCCTGTCTACATTTTTATCTCTGATTTTCTGCCCGGAATGCTTTTTGACAATTGGGATTTTAGGCTTTCTTACTCTCCCTTTTTCATTTTGGAGTTTGTGGTATCAAAAAGTAAAAATCAAAAAGCATTGCCCTCTTTGTATCATGATTATACTCATTATATGGGGGATGTCTTCCATAGTGGCAGTTTCAGATTTGCCCATTTCCAACTTTGATTTCACACACCTTATGATCATCCCTCTTTATGTAATCACAGTGATACTCATCCACTTTTACTCTTCTTTGCGAGATGATGTTTCTACGAAGGAAAGGGAAAAACTGTTATACCGTTCCACATTGTGTCGGAAGAAAGTATTCTCGGAATTACTGGAAGAACAGCCTTTCATAAAGGTAGATGAAGATGATTCTCACATTCTGGCAGGGAACATTTATGCGAAACAATGTCTTACTGTCATCAGTAACCCATTTTGCAAGCCTTGTATTCATGTGCATAAAGTCTTGATGCGGTTGCTTAAATCCCGGAAAGATATTATGATAAGATATATATTCGTTGCGAATAATGCTCCTTTACAGACAGCGTCCCGTTATTTGGTCGGTTCGTATTATTCTTATGGTGAATCAAGTCTCAATGAATGGTTCAACTTGAGTGCAGAGGGCCGGGAATTGTTGATGGGGTTGATCGATAAATCTGAAAAATATGAAGATACCGAGGATGAATTACGGTTCCATAAAGCATTTATCGAAAGGAACGAAATTAAGTGGACTCCAACGATTTTGTTTAACGGCCATATGATTCCTCCAGTGTATACAGCTGAAGATCTGACATATACTTTATTCGAATAAAAGTGCCCGGATGTTCTCATCCCTCATAGGAACAACCGGTATTGATGAGGTGTATTTGTTTAATTTAAAAGTCCTGAAAAATGAAAGATGCAATGGAACTGTCTAATCGACAGATGAAGGATGTCATCGGTGGTGGCGGTCCTTATTATCCAATTCCTGATTTGGATTCAGTGAAGCACTGCTTTATTGATGGAGAGTTGATTTTTGAAACTATCTGCACAACTCACAAAGAGTGTCGGAATCTTTATGGCGATGACGCCATATGTTATTAATCGTTTAATTCTGGCATTATTAATGTGGTGCTAAATGATTTCGGGGGGCTGGCCTAGATTAGCCCCCCCCCTAAAATTGGCAAACCATGAAAGTTTCTGTTCATTTGATAGTCATTGTATTGATGATTCTATCCACTTACGCATCATTCGCTCAAGAGAATAATAATCCTACCCAGTATTTCGGCTATTCGGCTAAGTCTGCTGATTACATAGTGGAGCCGGCTGATTATGCTGTTCATTATAAGCGGAAACAAGTGGCTCAGAATAATCAAACCAAAGACAATGAGGTTTTGACAGACACTCTGACTCTGGCAATAGGCCAGAGATGGTCGGTCTATTATTGCACCACTTACAGTACTCGTTTCTCGATATGGGGACGCCAGAATGTGAAGAAGACCCGTCAGGCGTCCAAGCCGGTTTCGTTAAAGCCAGTGCCTCTATCATCCGTCCTCGATAAGAAGAACGAGTCAAAAGATTACGTCGAGGGTAATTTCGGAGATCCGTCTGTCATATATAAAGACCGAAATAACAGGACAGTGTTTTCTGTATTATATTCATCTTACGAAATCCTGAATGAACAGAAATGTTCCTTTGAATGGACATTGACGGAAATACAGGATACAGTCTTGAACTATCCTTGCAAACAGGCAGAAGTCCATTTCGCAGGGAGAGATTATGTTGCTTGGTATGCTCCTGATATTCCAATTCCTGATGGCCCATGGAAATTTCAAGGCCTTCCCGGATTGATCCTCAAAGTGGAGGATCGCGAACGGCTGTTTCAATTCGAGGCTATCGGACTGGATGTGCTCGAAAATGCATTCATAACAATGAATGATGATTGTGAAAAGGTGCCACTCGCTTATTTTAACAAAATCGCGAATGAGGCAAGAACCATAAGAAGGGGCACTTTCCTTTTTGATGGAGAGTTGTTCATAACGGAAAACAGACCTTATTCATATTTTGAAATGGAAATCGATGAGAGATAGTTCCCGATGAAAAGATTAACCATATTCATATTACTGTTCAGCGTATTTTCCGGTGCGCCAGTCGTGTGCGCACAGAATGTAAACCTGAAAGGTAAAGTTATTCTTGCAGAAGACAATGTCCCGGTTGTCGGTGTTGTCGTTTCTGTTCAGGAAGAAAACGGTAATAAGATATTGGCATACGGAATGACCGATGAAGATGGGGGATTTTCGATATTGTTGCCGGAATACCGGAAAAATCTTCTCCTGACGGCCAGTTCAATGATGACGGAAACGATATCTGTGCCCGTGACCTTGTCGGATGAAAATATCATTGTAAGGGTTAAGGAAAAGAAACTGCAATTAAGAGAATCCAAGATACAGGCTTCAAAGGTGACTATGAGGGGCGATACTCTCAACTATAATGTCTCCAGCTATGTTAAAACCAATGACAGGAATATCGGGGAAATCTTGAGGAGAATCCCGGGTGTCACAGTGACATCGGACGGGAAAATTTTTTATCAGAATCAGGCAATCAATAAATTTTATGTAGAGGGCCTTGATCTTCTGCAGGGAAGATATGGGCTGGCCTCAAATAATCTGGACCCATCAATGGTTTCCACTATCCAGGTCTTGGAGAACCATCAGCCTATTCGGGTTTTGGAGGGCACAGAAACTCCATCACAGGCTGCAATCAATTTGAAACTGAAGAAATCTGCCATCGGAGCTTTGTTTCTGACAGCACAAGCCGGGCTTGGCATAAGCCCGCTTCTGTATAGCAACGAATTGCTGGGTATGCGATTTACTCAGTCTCAGCAAAATCTTCTGATGTACAAAAATGATAACACAGGACGTGATTTCGCATCTGAAATGACATCATTTTATGGCACGTCCCGTTCCCCGCTACAGTCTTTTTTCTCTCCGGAAGTGTTGACGCCTCCTTCCATTGACAAACAATATTATCTGTTCAATAATGCTCATTTGTTTTCGCTGAATGATTTACGGCTTCTGAAAAAAAATCTCACACTTACCGGTAATCTGCATTTTCTGATGGATAAACAAATTAAAACAGGCAGTTATCAGCAGTCCATCATTGATCCGATAGGCGGTGATATACAAGTGATGGAAGAATTGTCATCTGCGCGATTAAAACGTGAACTTGCAGGTACGGTAACACTTGAGAAGAATGAACGTGACAGATATCTGACAAACCGGACGGATGCAAATGTTGCCTGGAATAGTCAGGATTGCACAATTTCTGCTTCCAACCCAATAGCTCAAATGGCAAAATTGCCATCTCTTTGTATCGAGAACCAATTTTCTTACAAAACTGCCGCGAATCGCTGGTCATCTCGCCTGCTTTATTCTTTTCAAGATAATGCACTGACTGTTTCCCCAGTTTTAATGGGGGATTTGCAGCGTCTGGCTGATTCCGTTACTCAGCAAGTCAGATACGAACAGTTTGAAGCTGACTTGAATTATTACAGAAATGTCCATCTGTCCAGAAATCTGTCCTTTAGGTTTAATGTACGCCCTTTTGTGAAACGGAAGAATCTGACGTCCGGTTTCATACCCGGTGAAAATGAAATCAAAATCCTGACGGACAGTTTGTCCAATGATTTTGTCAGGTCTGAATCAGGGATTGATTTCGGACCGGGACTGCATTACAAAAAGAGTTCCTTGACGGCATTTATAAACCTGGCCGGGCAATACTTGTTTATTGCCAGAAATAACAGGATAACTGACGGTCAGTATGTCCAGAACTACCTTCTGCTTTCACCGACAGGATATGCGGAATTTCAGAAACGGAACTTTACATATCGGTTGAATGCTTCTTATCGGCAAAGTGTGCCTGACATAAAGAATGACTTGACGGGATATATAATGTCCTCTTACCGTTCTTTTTCCCGGACAACCGGTGTCGCTCCCCAAAGCGGAAGATTCAGCATCGATCTGGGCGTCCATTACAAGAATATAGGTTCTTCCATTTTCAGTTCAGTTATGGCCGGATATGATCTGGTACACAGAAACTATCTCACGAGTCTTGCCTATAACGGTATAGTTTGCCAATCAACAGGAGTTGAATATGAAAACCTGTCAGACAACCTGTGGCTGAACGTGGAAACGGGTATGGACATTCGAACTCTATCCAGTACTGTAAAACTGAATGCCCGGCTTTCACGCAGCAAGTCGGAATCCTTGTTTCAGGGACGGGTAGTTGACTATACAATGGATGTCATTCAAATTACCCCATCGTGGTTCACTTTAATTGGCTCGGTTGCATCTGTTTCTTATGATGCTAATTACCGTTTGGGAAGAAGCGTCATTTCCGGACATCAGAATCATCCGTTGCATGATTTAAAACAGTCGTTGGAACTTTCTGTTTCACCTTTCGCAAAATCCTCGGTCAAGATTGCCTGCAATCATTACTATAACAGCGGAACTCCTTCTGATTCTTCCCATTGGTTTGCCAATGTGGGATTCAGTTATAAGTACAGGAAAACCGAATGGCTGCTTGATTGGTCGAATATCTTCAATACTCGGGAAATAATTAACTGCTATTACGATGATATGAGCAGTTATTGCTCCCGATATTCCCTGAGGCCAATGGAAGTGATACTTAGGGTAAAATTCAATATATTATAAAACTCAAATTACCACATCCACAATCTCTCCGCTGAGGGAGGCGTCATACGGCCTGGTGACACGGATGTAATTTTCGGTGTATCCGCCCATTGAGCCGTCCTTTTCCTTGGATTCGAAAAGGACCCGGGCGTGCATCCCCTGATGCTCCGCCACGAAATCCCCGTGAAGCTGCGCGCAGAGGTCCTCGAGAATTGCAACCCTTTCTTTCTTAACCTCTTCGCTGACCTGCCCCGGCATCGATGCGGCCGGAGTGCCGGGCCTGCGGGAATAAGGAAATACGTGGATGAAAGCAGGGGAGACTTTCTTTATGAAGTCACAGCTCTCGCGGAAAAGCGCATCGGTCTCTCCCGGCAGGCCAGTCATAAGGTCGATGCCGAAGAATACCTTCAGACGTCCCGGAGCCTCCATATAACGGCGCACAAGCTGAATCTTGTCATAGAATGCGGCCGTGTCATAATGGCGCCCCATCGCTTTGAGAATTTCATCGCTCCCGCTCTGGAGCGGAATATGGAAATGAGGCTGGAATTTCGTGCCTGAAGCTATCCAGGCTATGATTTCCTCTGTCAGAAGGTTCGGCTCGATGGAGGAGATTCTGTATCTCTCTATCCCGTCCACCCCGTTGAGAGCCTTTAAAAGATCGAGAAACGATTCCCCTGTAGTCTTCCCGAAATCCCCGGTGTTCACCCCCGTGAGCACCACTTCCTTCACCCCTTCGGCGGCGATGGCGCGGGCTCCCGCAACACATTCTGCGATAGGGATATTGCGACTCTCGCCGCGTGCATAAGGCACGGTGCAGTAAGCGCAGTAATTGCTGCAGCCGTCCTGCACCTTGAGAAAGGAGCGCGTGCGCTCGCCGGTGCTGAAAGCTCCGAAAACACCGTCCGAGCCCGCTGCCGCCGTGGCGCGGAACCCGTGGCCGCTGCCCGCAGCGTCCAATGTCTCGCTGACCACGTTCTGTTTCTCGTGTGCCCCGAAAACACGGCTCACTCCGTCTATCCCTTCGATTTCAGCCCTGCGAAGCTGGGCGCTGCAGCCTGTCACGATGATATAGGCGAGGGGATTGACGCGATGGACCTTGCGTATGAGATTCCGTGACTTGCTGTCGGAAGTGGCTGTGACCGAGCAGGTATTGATAAGATACACGTCGGCATTCTCCTGCCAGGACACAACCTCCCAGCCGGCCTGCAGAAAGCCCCGTTCGTAAGTGGAGGTCTCGGCGTAATTCAGTTTGCAGCCGAGGGTGAGAAACGCTATCTTCATCTTTTTACCGTTACTTTGGACCAGGCGGCAATCCCCTTTACAGGAGGACGGCGCTTGGATACGCTGACACTGAATGTTATAAGCTCCGGATGCCGGGCGGAGATGCTGTCGCATATCCTGCCCGCCAGATGCTCCAGCAGGTTGGACGGCACCGCCATTTCTGTGGCAACTATGTCATATATGTCCCCGTAATCCACGGCGTCGGAGAGAGAGTCGCTGCGCATCGCGGCGCTCATATCATACTCTCCGCTGAAATCCACCGTGAAGAGATTGTCCACGCTT
This sequence comes from Faecalibacillus sp., assembly GCA_963604635.1. Lineage (GTDB taxonomy): Bacteria > Bacteroidota > Bacteroidia > Bacteroidales > UBA932 > Cryptobacteroides. The sequence continues at coordinate 9,802 of CAVCRS010000063.1, read as the reverse complement.
CGCTCAATCTCCAGACATCCGTGTCTGGAGAGGAATTCCATTCCGATAAGTTCTATTGTCCCGGTCATTTCGCCAAAAGAATAAACACGCACGGGCGTTTTCCGATTTCCATTTTCTCCTTTTTCCATTCCGCCACGCTGAGAGTCCGGATGTATTCATCCTCCGCCGTGATGTTCACCGCGATGCAGAGCTGCGTGGAGCCCTGGCAGCAGGAGATGATATCCGAGAGCATCGAGTCGTTCCTGTACGGAGTCTCGATGAAAATCTGCGACTGGCGGTGCTGGGAGGAGGCTTTCTCTATATTTTTCAGCGCCGTGCGCCTCTGGTCGGATTTCGCCGGAAGATAGCCGCAGAAAGCAAAGGATTGGCCGTTGAGGCCGGATGCCATAAGCGCGAGCATCAGAGAGGAGGGGCCCACGAACGGTACTACACGGATGCCGCGCCGGTGGCAGAGCGCCACGAGCTGTGCGCCGGGATCCGCGACGGCGGGAAGCCCCGCTTCGCTGATGAGACCCACATTGCGCCCGTCCGCGAAAAGACCTGCCAGGGCTTCCACCTCCGCTGGCGTGCTGTGCTCGTTAAGCAGGTGGAACTCAAGCTCTTCGATATGCCCTTTCAGCCCCGCGCGGGACAGATACCGGCGCGCCGTGCGCACTTCCTCCACGACGAAACAGTCAATCGTGGGAAGCAGTTTCAGGACGGCTGCAGGGATTACCGCCGAGACTTCATTCTCTGAAAGCGGAGAGGGGATCAGATATAGTTTTCCGTTCATACTCATTCGATTGTGATGGTTTTGCTGTCCTTTGCGCGGACAGCGGCATCCAGTTCCATCTGCTCGCGCTTCTGCTTTCCGGAGAAAACGCTGCGCAGGAATTCGCCCACACTGTTGAATTCCTTCTGGTACGCGAGACCTATTCCGTTTCTCTGCAGACGGTCCAGATAGTTCGTATAGGAGTCGGCCGAGTGCGAGAAGAGCGTCAGACGCAGATACCCGCTGCGGTCGAGTTTGATTTCAATGTCGATGTCACCCACCACGTCAGTCGTGGTCGTGTTCGCCATCTGGCGGTTACCGATGGTGCCGTTCATTATGACGCGGTTGTTGAAGAGCTGGGTCGATACGGCCACGTCGAAAAGGCTGCTCCCGGAGGTGGCGGTCTGATAGCCAAGACCGAGGTCCAGAGGGATGTCGAGCCGTTCCAGAATGCCGTTCAGCTGGTTTGCCATAAGTTCGGCGACGTTCGAGTAGAGGATGTTGCTGGTGCTGTTCACGATTCCCGAGGCGTCATCAGGCAGGAAGCTGCCTGTCAGCAGCAGGGCCAGGAACTGCCTCTGGACCTTGTCATCCGTGCTCAGGGCGCTCTCCACGCGGGATTTCGTCAGAGGATCCACGTCCGGAATGTTTATCGTGAAGCGGAGAGACGGGTCGCGGAGCTTTCCGGAAATGTTTATCCCGCATTCCACGTTGCGCCGGGTGGCGACGGAAGTGGTGTCGGAAATGAGGCTGGAGAGGGAGGTCTTGGTGTTATAGACCGCGTCGATGGACAGGTCGCTTTCCATTATGTCGCCGTTGAAACTGATGGAACTTCCGTCGCTTATGGTGAAATTCCTGTTTGCGAGGCCCATAGCCGAAACCCGGAAATCACCGTCCGTGAGGGTGTAGTCTCCCGTAACGCTGAATTCGTGGCGCGAAGGTCTGAATTCCAGATTCATATCGCCGTGGCCGTGGCCCGTGAGCGCATTGCCGCCGCCCTCGCCGATCTCCACATTGCAGGTCGCCACAGGCGTGGCGCTCACCCGCAGCCCCATACTGAAATCTGACCGGCCCTTTTCCCCGGTCTCGAGGCGCGTCATCATCTGTTCGTATGGATCGACCTTCACAGTCTTCTGTTCCTCCTTGAAAGTCAGCAGGTTGCTGGCGCCGCTCGATACGGAGGACTTGATCGGAATATGCAGGTCGCCGCGGCTGGAGGTGACTGCGTCCGCCTCCATCCGTATGGCTTTGAAAGGACCGTTGAATGTCACCCGTCCGGTTCCGTTCAGATGTCCGTAGAAACGCTCGCCCCTGTCCAGAGCCACGCATCTGACGTCGGTGGCGTCGATGACCGTTGCGAGCCTGAAATCCCTGAAGCGGTCGTAGAGCAGACCTCCGCTGATCCGTCCCGTGCCGCCTGCCCCGTCATTTGCCGCCATATCATCGAAATGCACGCCCTGATTGTCGATGTGGAAGTCCCCGTTCACATTGTAATCCACTCCGGTGGAGGCCACTCCGAGCACTCCCGAAGCCAGGCTGCAGGTCCCGCTGCTCACGTCAAGCCTGTCCAGACTTCCGCCGACATCGATTTTTCCGCTGACCTTTCCTTCCAGAGTGCTGAAAATCTTCCGCGCAAACGAGGAGAAGTATCCCGCTTCGAAGTCCTGAAGCTGAATCTGAGCTGTAATATTCTTGTTTTCAGGCGTATAGTTTCCGCGTATGTCGAAAGTTGAAGCGGAATCGAGGGAATTTCTCAGCACCGCTTCGAGTTTTCCGCTGTCCCAGCTGAGCCCTGCGTTCACATTGCCGGCCGCATAGCCCGAAACCGAGGCGTCCGTGAGCTGCAGATTAGCGAGCAGTCCGGTCCTGGATTCCGTCGGAGAGAACGCCAGCATCTTTCCCGTAGCGCTGCCGCCGAGCTCCGGAAGAGCGGAGGAGAAAGTGTTCAGCATCCGGAGGTTGAGACTGTTCAGACGCACCTCCAATGTGTCAGCCTGAGTCTTGCTGATGCCTCCGTCGACCGTTACGGACTGCCCGTCACATTCGACTGTGAGACCGTCCACACTGAATTTCCCGTCCTCCCAGCTGAAGGCGGCAGGAAGGATGCGCCACTGGCTGCCGTTCGCATATACATTGGACGTCAGGCTTTTAGCCCTGACGGCCAGATTGTCCTGCCCGTCGCGGAGGCACTCGGCGGTGAGGTACAGTTCGCCGCGGTTCTCGCTGCCCGCGCTGTTGTCGTAGTAGTAGCCGAGTCCGATGTTGTTGTCATCCGCGTAGAGCATCAGGGAGTTGTTTTCCAGGCGCAGCGCGTCGGAAATCTGCAGCTGGCGGCCGTTGAGCTTACAGCTCAGTCCTCCGTCCTTGTTGTCCAGACTCATCTCGAGCCCCTTGATGAAGCGTCTGCCCAGAGCGAGTCGCGAGGAACCGACGCTGCCGTCGAGCAGTCCGCCGTCGCGTACCCTGAGGCGCACGAAAGTGCTGTCCGCGATGTACAGACCCGGCTTCACGAACGAGAGCAGGTCGCGCGTATCGTGCAGCTGCACAGCCACTTCGTAGTTCTCGTCGCTCGGAGTGGACATCTTTTTGACGGCCGGGAGTTCCCGGCCAATGGTGATGGCTCCCAGATCCTGCACCATTCGCGTGACCGGTTGCGTGCCGCGGAATCTTGCGTGCGCGAAGTCGGAGGTGAAATCCAGGCTGTAGCGGTCCGCGGCGGAGTGCGAATTCAGCGTCACCTCGCCCATATCGTACTTGGTGTCAGCGCTTTCGAGCTTCAGACCCTTCAGGCGGATGCTGCCGTCGAGGTCCCCGCGCCTGATGCGGCGGAAGTCCGCCTCGATGCGCGCGCCCTGTGCCCTGGAAACCTCCCTGGAGTCGAATCCGAGGGCGTGCAGGTCGGCGTAGGCGAGGTAGGCGAAGAAATTGTAGCGCGCGCCTTCGTCCCTGCGCGAGAAATTCAGCAGTCCCTGGAAGAGAAAATTCAGGTTCGGGTCATTGCAGACCACGCGGCCGTCGAAGGTCTTGCCGCTGAGCCGGCCCTGCGCCTGCAGGTTCCGGTAGTCATAGCCCATCAGCCCGAATTTCTTGATTCTCAGCGAGTCCAGCACTCCGTCCACGCGGCCGTCCGTGCCAATCACGGCACTGAATCCGCAGCCGAGCGTGCATTCTCCGAGCATACTGTTCCCCAGAATCCGCCCGACTCCGAAATCCTCCGTATGCAGCGTGCCGCTTACGTCGAGTGTCTTCTCTCCGGATGTCAAATTCTTGACATCCAATTCCGTACTGGCTTCGCCGCCTCCGTTTTCCCTCAGCCTGCCCTTTATTTTCAGCGCATCGGGCGCACCCGCCGCGCTGCCGTCGAAGCGGTAGCTGCCTTCACGCGCGAGTATTTCCGGGAGGCTTTTGCCGAAACTGTTCATCAGGCTCTCCACTCCCGCCATATCGAAATTCAGCGCATCCGCTTTGAGGCCAAGTTTTATGTTCCGTTCTCTCACACCCTCGACACTGCCGGAAAGCGAACCGTTTATGGCTGTACTCAATTCGCGGAATTTCAGGGAGTTGAGATTCAGTTTCCCCATATCGCCGCTGAGGTCCAGGGCTTCAAGCCTGAACTTGGCGCCCTCAGGGAGCGTGGTCCCGAGGACGGCGTCTATGCTCTCCGGGTCCAGAGTGCCGCTGAGCCGGGCTTCCAGCGCGTCGTGCCCTGCGGGGAACTTCTGGAGCGCGAATTCCTTGCGGAACTTTTCCAGCTGGATGTCAGACCGGCCGTCAGTGACGTGGGTCCCGGTGATATCCACTTCCCCGTATCTTACTTTTACCGTTCCGCCTTCGGCACTGGCGCAGTAGCCGCCCCTGTCCTGTGCCCGTGCTTCATCCACCTTGACGGTGAACACCTTGTCCACGAGGCTGAGATTGTGTCCTTTGGCATAACAGAGCAGCTGCAGGTCGGAGAAATCCATCCCCTTCCACTCCTTTGTGCTCTCTGTTTTGAGAAAGCGGAATCTGACGGAATCGACTTCGGCCTTCTTTATCATCAGACGGAAACGGCTGTCCCTTGTGCTGTCAGGGATATGGAAGATCCTTTTAAGATTCAGTCTGTGGCCCGGCTCCATAACGAGTGCCAGGCTCGCGTTCTTTATCCGTGCACGGCTGAGGTATATCCCCCGGTTAGAGAAGAGCGTTCTCAGACGGAAAGTGGCGTTTATATCCGAAGCGCTGAAAAGAGTGTCGGGAGCATTCGGGACGGGATTCGTGTCGATAATGGCCAGATCCTTGACTATCAGTCCGCTGAAAGGCATCACGTCCAGGGAAGAGAAACTTATCCGCGCATCCGTCACGCCCTCAAGCTTACCCAGGGCTTTCTTCGCGACGGAGCCCTGGATGGAAGGAATCTGCAGCAGTATGGCAAGACAGACGGCAATGACCACGAGCGCCATCACTGTCTTGTATATGATATGTATTGCCTTTTTTATCTTCTAAAAACTTAAACCTACAAAAATAACAAATTATTTCGGCTCTTTTCGTAATTTTGCGGTCTTAATTATAAGTTTCGCAAGTTGTCTGAATACCTGTTTTTATGAGGGACCGGAACTTGCGGGACATTGCCTTAATCGCTTATGTCAGATATCATTCTCGGTATAGAATCTTCCTGCGACGACACCTCGGCGGCAGTCATCAAGGACCGCTATCTTCTGTCCAATGTAATTGCAAGTCAGGAAGTTCACCGCGCTTTCGGCGGAGTCGTCCCTGAGCTTGCATCCCGTGCCCACGAACTGAACATCGTCCCTGTGGTGAGCGAGGCCCTCAGCCGCGCCGGGGTGAAGCCCGAGGAACTGACAGCCATCGCCTTCACGCGCGGCCCGGGTCTTCTGGGCTCGCTCCTGGTGGGGACATCCTTCGCCAAGGCACTCAGCATTTCGCTCGACGTGCCCATCGTGATGGTGAACCATCTGCAGGGACACGTGCTCGCGAATTTCATCCGCCAGGCGGACAAGCCGGTGGCGGAGCCTTCCTTCCCGTACCTGTGCCTGCTGGTTTCGGGAGGCAACTCCCAGATAGTCAAGGTCAACAGCCCTCTGGATTTCGAGATACTTGGCCAGACCATCGACGATGCGGTGGGGGAGGCCTTCGACAAATGCTCGAAGATGATGGGGCTCGGCTATCCTGGAGGCCCGATCATCGACAAACTCGCCGCCCAGGGCAATCCTGACCGCTTCCATTTCGCGAAGCCGCAGATTCCGGGCCTGGATTACAGCTTCAGCGGCGTCAAGACTTCGCTTCTGTATTTTGTCCGCGATGAAATGGCGAAAGACCCGGAGTTTATGGAGAAGAACAAGGAGGATATCTGTGCAAGCTTCCAGAAGTGCCTGATAGACATTCTGATGGACAAACTCATCAAGGCCGCGAAACAGACCGGTATCCGCGAAGTCACCATCGGAGGCGGCGTTTCCGCTAACAGCGGCCTGCGCCGCCGCATCACCGAGGAGGGCGCAAAGCGGGGCTGGAAAACATATCTTCCTGAGTTCAAGTTCACTACGGACAATGCCGCGATGATAGCCATCGCCGGATACTTCCATTATCTGAACGGCGAGAGATGCCCTCTGGATGTGGCTCCCGTTTCACGAATCGCTGATTTTTAGGGCTTTATGAAGGAGTTCGAGTATGTCGTCAGACCCGGAAGGGCTCTGGACCCGGCTCTGCTGTGCAAGGAGGCCGCAAGACGTCTGGGACTCCCGTGGTCTTCCCGGATGATTGTCTGCGAGCCCACTGCCGGACTCTTCCCGGATTCCTGCCCTGACCTTTCCTCCGCAGAATATGTGTGCGTCCCTGCAAAGCGCAGCCTGGATGCCCGCGGAACTCCCGTATATCGCTACAGGATAGAAGTTTACGCTTCATCCGAGAATTGGCGGCCATACACTCTGCCGGGATATCCGGACGTGCACGATGCCGCTCCTGTAATCGTGGTCGGAGCCGGTCCTGCCGGACTTTTCGCTGCGCTGAAATCGGTGGAACTGGGGCTGAAACCCATTGTGCTGGAGCGCGGCAAGGATGTGCACGAAAGGAAGAAGGATATGGCGGCGCTCTCGCGCGACGGGATCCTGGACCCGGATTCGAATTACTGCTACGGCGAAGGCGGGGCGGGGGCATTCTCCGACGGAAAGCTTTTCACGCGCTCCTCGAAAAGGGGCGACAACAGGGAGGTACTCTATGCTCTGGTACGCTTCGGGGCCGATCCTTCGATAGTTATGGATGCCCATCCGCATATCGGGACGGACCGTCTGCCAGCGATAGTCGAGAATATAAGAAATTTCATCATAGCGCACGGCGGAGAGTATCATTTCCGCTCGAGAGCGGACAGTATTGGACGTCTGAAAGACGGCCGGCTGGAAGTCGGGGTCGGGGATGTGCGTTATCGTGCGAGGTCGGTGATTCTGGCGACGGGGCACTCGGCGAGAGACATTTACGAGATGCTTTCGGAGAAGTCCTGCCGTCTGGAGGCGAAGGGCTTTGCGCTGGGAGTCAGGGTGGAGCATCCGCAGGAGGTGATCGACCGCGCGAGGTACCGTTCGATGTCGGGGGCTTCACGTCCCGCTTCGCTGCCGCCTGCCGAGTATTCTTTCGTGCAGCAGGTGGACGGGCGCGGGGTCTTTTCCTTCTGTATGTGCCCGGGCGGCGTTCTGGTGCCGTCATCCACTGAGCCTGAGACGGTTGTGCTGAACGGTATGTCGAATTCGCGACGCAATTCCCGCTGGGCTAACGCCGGAGTGGTGGTTTCCATCGAGCCGGAGGATATGCCGGCGGAATATGCCGATGCCGGGGCTTTCGGACTGCTTGATTATCAGAGAGATATAGAAAGGTCTATGTACCGCGCGCTGCGCGGGGGAGCCTGCGGAAAGACTGCTGCCGGTTCTGCCGCGTCAGCTTCGGGGGACGGCTCTCCGCTGCATCCTTTCGCCGCTCCTGCGCAGAGGATGACCGATTTCTGCCAGGGGCGGATTTCAAAGGACCTGCCTGAGACTTCCTATCGTCCCGGGGCCGTTTCCGCGCCTCTTCACAGGATTCTCCCTCCAGCGGTCGCACTGCGTCTTCAGAAGGCTTTCCCGCTGGTGGACAGGACTATATGCGGGTATTACACCCGTGATGCCCTGCTTCTCGGAGTGGAATCCAGAACTTCTTCCCCGGTGCGTATCTGCAGGGATCCGGAGACTCTCGAGTGCGACGGTTTTCCGGGACTGTATCCCTGCGGGGAGGGTGCCGGATACTCGGGAGGAATTGTGTCCTCCGCGATAGACGGAATCAGATGTGCGGAGAAAGCCGCAGATAAGAAGCTGATTCAAATCAGTTTGGCTACAATATGAAAATCAGGTTCGGAATAGTCGGGACCGGGCGCATAAGCGACTGGGTCCTCAAGGGAGCGGTGCTCGACCCGCGCTTCGAGGCGGCTGCGGTCTGCTCCAGAACGCGTGAGAAAGGGGAGGCCTTCGCCGCACGGCACGGAATCGGGAAAGTCTATACCGATATTGGCCGGATGGCCGCAGACCCTGAGCTGGACGCTATTTACATCGGCACTCCGAACGACACCCACTGCGAGATTGCGCTCATCTGCCTGCGCCACGGCAAGCACGTGCTCTGCGAGAAGCCTCTCGCTTCCAATGCGCTGGAAGTCAGGAAAATGATCGATGCCGCCCGGGCGAACGGCGTGCTTTTGATGGAGGCGATGATCTCCACTCTGACGCCGAATTTCAGAGCGGCGGCCCGGCGCCTGCAGACTCTCGGCGCGCCGAGGCATTATTTCGCGGCATTCTGCCAATACTCCTCCAAGTACGACCTTCTCAAACGGATTCTCGCCGGTTCTGACAGTTCTCCGGTACCGAGTTCCTTTTCTCCGCTGCACTCCGGCGGAGCTCTGATGGACATAGGAATCTATACGATTTACCCTATGGTCGCCCTTTTCGGCGCCCCGTCCTCCGTGAATTCTACCGTGACCACCTGCGCCGTACCTGCCGGAGGAGGCTCGGAACTTATTGACCTGCAGGGGAGTGTGCTTTTCGGCTACCCGGAGATGGAGGCCTCGGTGATGTACTCGAAGATCGCCGACTCTTCTCTTCGGAGCGAGATTTCCTGTGACGGCGGGGTCCTAACCCTGGACGCGATACATATTGCCCGCAGGGTCTGGATGACGCTGCGTGGCGCCCCTACCTCCGGACGCTCGAGCGGACCGGAGGCTGAGGACATTTCAGTTCCTGCCGATGCGGACGAGTATCTCTGCGAGTTCCGCGAGTTCATCGACACGCTTCAGTCCGGCCGCCGCGAGTCCTGCGTGAACACCCTCGCAGTATCTCTTGCCGTAGCCGAAATTATGGATGAGATCCGCCGCCAGGCAGGCATTGTCTTTCCCGCCGATGCCCGCTGAGCGCCGCCTCGGCATCCGGGTATACTTCAGACCCGTTTAGAAGCTGAAAGTGTAACCTACGCAGAGGGTGGCCTTGAGGGACTTTTCCCAGGCCATGCTCTTCAGTTTCGTGCCGGCCTTGTTCGTGTCTATCTCCCAGTCGCGGCAGTTGCTCAGCATCCCTGTGAAAGTGAGGGAGTGATGCTTGGACAGCTTCCAGTCGAGACCGACGGCGTAGCGGACCCTGTTCACATAAGCATAATCATAGCCCAGAAATTCATAGTCTTTCCAGGCGTCTGAAGCCGTGCTGTAAGTCGCCGAGCAGCGGGGAGCATTGAAGATATTGCGCACTTCTATGTATGCGAACGGCTCCACACGGTCGAAGCCGCGGTATTTCACATTGAAGCGGGACTTGAGCTGAAGGGCATTCTTCGGCTGCTGGAATGTGTTGACGCTGTAGGCATAATGAGTCAGCTGGAGCTTCTCGCGAAGCGAAAACCTCCAGTCTCCCGCATCGAAGGTCCCGGTGAGGTTGGCGGAAAAACGGTGACGCGGCTTGAAAGCGTCATCAGAATTGTAATGACCGATATAGATGTAATCAGCCCCGGCCTTGAGCCAGGAATTGATCTTGTATTCAAGTCCTACGGTGGCCTGAT
>CAVCRS010000062.1:0-30232 GCA_963604635.1 Faecalibacillus sp. | reverse complement strand
CTTAAAGTGTTAGTATCATACCATTGTCGCATATCGCCGTATCCCCATCGCAGAATGCCCCTAACGGGTCAAAGCCATCGACTTCAAGGGCGACATCGGAAGCGTTCTCAAACTCCTCGGCGGGTATCATTATGGTCTCACCGTAACCCAAAACCGTCCATTCAGCCCCATAAACGGCACGCTTTATCAGCCATCGGATACTGAAATATTTCGAGGGGTTCTTCAGGACTTCCCTCCCGACAGTGACCACGCATTCATTTTTCACCTTTTCCGCAATCGGGGATACTTCAACCCCGCCGTGCACGAAATGCTCGAAGTCATAGTCAGGATAACGTCTCACCACCACCGTTTCGGCCGCAAGGCAGTCAGCTGTCGGGGAAGCCGGAAGAGATTCCCCAGGAAGCGCATATTCCACCTTGCAGGAAATCTTCAGCTGCCCGTCGATGTAGCGCGGATCAACGGTCAATGTATCTGTACTCTGCCCGCTCTCATAGAACAGGTCATCATCAGAGTCAATCAATGTCTCGACTCCGTCAATGGTCTTGTACCACCAATAAGACACCTTGCACCTGTCCGTGTCCGGCAGGCCGCCCCCGAGGAGCAATGTCGCCTTGATTGTTCGAACCCCCGTATCAGTGATCGGGTTATACACGAAACTTGCCGGTTTGTCAAGGGTCAGGGTGGCGGCTTCCGCCAATGAGAGGGTCGACAGTGTCGCCGTCGCCTGTATGCGCAGCACCTTGCCGCTCCTCGCGTCAGGGTATGATGCTGTGAATACCAGCACCTTCGGGTCAAGGTAGGCTATGTTCTTGGTCACGGTCAAAGTGCCGTCTTCCGCCACGGAATAGCCATCAGTCCCGGCGGTTATAAGATACCGGGACAACTCTCCGGTCACATATGCTCCATCCTGGATCTGCGTAAGCATACCCTGAGGTATCTCATACCATAGAATTCCCGTCAGTGACACTTCGCCGTTCTCAACAATGCCGTCAGGGTCGTTCACATATACCACAGGGCGGATGATGAGAGGGGTCAGATTCCTGTCCGGGACATATTCGCCCGTTTCCGCAGAATGGGTCTGCGTGAGGCTGCCCCCGCGGACTACCATCATGGTGGAGATATTTAGCGGATTATAGACAATCCCTATTCTTTTAGTCTTTCTCATATGCTGTTCAAATACCTTTCAAATGTCAAATAATTACTTCCGCCTCCACGCTCTCCGCCCCGTCTCTCACATACGCTTTGCAGACAAACTTCCCGGAGAGGGCGGGCAGATCCTCCTGTGTCAGTTCTACACTCTTCCCGCATCCTGCGTGGTCTGTGTTCCAGACTCCGTCAGCGACGGCATCCCCGGTATCTCTCGACCATGACCAGTCTGAGTCAAGTATGTCTTCCGTTATGTCCGTCACACCCCTGCGGACAGTTGCTGTCAAGGTGGTGTCAAGACTGCCGTACAGGAAGACTTCCCCTGCCGAACTTTCTATCGACAGCTCAAGTGTTGTGTCGCCGGCCACTAGGAGCCAGTCGGTGGAATCATAGCGCGGTTCCGCCTCTGTCCCTTCGGCCAGACACCTGTACTTACAGGAATTGTGATATACCTCATCCTGATATTCATCATTGCAGAGGTAGGGGGTGTCCGGGGCTTCCGTCCACAGACCACGGTCCCGCACTGTCTTAACGACGGCGTTGGAACTATCCAGCTGCATAAAGTTCTTGGCCAGGACAGTGTCAAGATACATCGAGGGGCGCTTGCCCAATGGTAACGCCTTCGGTATAAGAGCGTCGGGGATGGCACCTATAATGAGCTTGTAATGCGTCGGCAAGATTATGTACTGGTCAACCCCGTCGAGAAGCGCTATCCTCTGCTCAGGAGATGAGAAATACTGGCTTCTCTGCCTTTCAGCCTGCGTGAAGTTGCCGTAACGGGCGATATTCATATATGGGACAGGGGCCGCATTCTTGCCGCCGGGAACAGCGTCATCCGCCCCAAGCACCACCCTGACGGTCTTGGACGCCTGGTCAACGGACGTGACCCTGAAATACGACGTCACGAAGCCCCCGCTGCTGTTGAAATGTCCTTTGCATATGTCATCGACATCAAGCTCGATGGTGTCGCCGTCCTCAACCTGCATCGTCAGGATATAGGCGCTCTCGCTCCCTTCGTCGGCGGTCACCCCGGCGATAGTGCCGCCTTCGGTGTTCCACATCTCGCCGCCGGTCACACGGACCTTGTTGTAGATAAGCTGCGGGACTTTCAGGAACGACCTCAGGGTCAGAGACGCCATCTCCGCTTCACCTCCGGAATCTATTTTCCACCCCGACCCCGTCTCGATGCCCGAGGTGAAATCGGCGGACCCGATGATTCCGGCTATCACTTTGGCGAACTCGACAATGTCAGACTTCCTTACAGACTGGTCGAGATAATCCCCGAACTCCTTCCCGGACCATTTCTCAGAGTCCTTCGAGAGGTCGGCCTGCTGAGAGTGGGCGGATTCATCCGAATACCCCACTTTCGCCTTTTCAGTAGACGTATATACGCTGCCGCCCTCATCGCTCTCCCTTGGTTGGGTGAGGTTGATATAGCCGTCGTAGTCAGTTGTAATCTGGTCGAGGTATGGGAGGTTCTTATGGGTATGGCCATCCCCGGATACGGAAGCACCCGACCCGCCTGTCTGGACGATTGAAACAGATGTCCCGGAGGATGACGCCCCAAGTTCCCTCAGCCTGCGGCTGCGGGGTCTCGCCGTCCGGGTGACCGTTTTCTGTATATACTCCTTACTCATACCTGTTACTCTTTGCCATCATATTCGTCCGGGCGAATCTCAATGAATGTCGCATCTGCCATATCCTCCTTCGCGTTGACCGACTCGCCGCTCTTGATGAACCGGACGTCTTCTCCCTGCAGCGGATCGACATAAGGGAACAGTCCGCCGGCATCGATGTCAACCTCCCCGGACAGGGTTGTACGCCTGTCTGCGTACTGACTATACAGTGTGCCGATCAGCAGCTGCTCCGGATGGGCTTTCCTGCCAGCCCTCATAAGCTGCTGTATCTGTTCTCCCGTGCCGGCGGACATATATATGCCTTTGGCGGTCGGGCAAACGACATCCGCCGTTCCACAGACGGTATCGATTTCCAATCCCTCCTTGGCATCCGCATTCAACACCCCGGAGTACTCCACATCATCCATCGTCTCCTCGTCAAGAGTCAAGGTCCTCTTCACGACCGACACCTTCGGTAGTTTATACAGCTGCCAGCGAATCTTCTCATAGCCTTTGTTGTCTTTGAAATATCCGGAGGCATCCTTCGAGAACTTGTCCGTATCATCGAACACCCAGACACCGTTGTACACCCTTATCTCCAGATAGCCACCTTTAGGCGGGTATGGGATGAACTGGCCATCCGGAAGTTTCTTGAACGAATCGAACATCCAGAAGTCCTTGACACTCCCGTCGGATTTGTCCACATACTGGTAAACTCTTTTCTTGACCTTCTTGCTGCCGTCAGTCCAGGGCTTGCCTACACTCTGCCTGTTGCACTGCCAGCCCATAACGCCCGTCCCGGTCATAATGTCCTCAGGATCGTAGTATGCAAGCCACGCCTCACCCCATTTCGCTTCGCCGGACTTCCATCCCCACTTGCTCCCGTATTTATCACAAGATGTCGATACGAAACCGTTCCCGGGCTGGCCATTGGCCGTCAGCCATTCATTCGAATAGTGACAAAGGGCCGTTCCGGCCTCATCATAGACCACTATTGCCACCGGGATGAAGGCGAACGCGGCGCCGTTCGTCACGAAATCGTAGTTCCCGGATTCATTGCCGTCTCCGGAGTCCTCGAACGGATTGTACCTCGGGTCGAAGAGCAGCTCCTGTTCGATACGCAGATAGTTGTTCGCAGCATCTGCCTCCCCCATATCCGGGAGATAGACCCGTGCAGTCTTCATCGCCAATGTCTCCGGGTGCGACGCCGGGGACAGCCCTTTCCTTTCGGGCCAACCTGTTGACAGAGCCCCGTGGCCGCCAGTATAGAAGCCACCGACCACGCCCTCCGTCTCATTGCCTCCGAGCATAGGCTGAATCTTGAAAAAAGAATTATAGCTGCCTATCTCGGCCAGCCCCGTGCATTTGCCTTTGTCCCAGGACTGAAAGAGCGTGAAGTCTATCAGCGCATAGTCCCAGTCGTAATCGTGTTTATGGCTCTCGTCATAGTCGATATAATATGAATAGCAGGTCGGGGCCGACATTCCGGACGGCACCGGACCGTTATTGTATTTCACCCCTGAACTGTCAGATTGCAGGTTCGTCCACTGCGGCCCGAACACATCCCCGTATTCCAGCTCGCCGTCGGACACCTCCGCAGAGGAGTAAGGGGAGAATGTGATCTTGATGTTGTTATAGACCGAGTCAGTGCCAAGCTTCCCGTCGCTCTGCCAGATGATTGCTGATGCCCCGGCAGTGCCATACAATCCGTTGATATCGTACACGAATATCTTCCCCGCACGCTGGACCATTTTCAGGCCAAGCGGCTGAAATATGCCGTCAACAACCTCTTTATAGGATGATGCCACCCCGTCCTCGTCATAGAAGTTCTCTGACGCTATCTTCAGCGATGACAGCGTCAACGGGGTCCCGTCAGTGAACTGCGTGGATATAAGAGATTCATCAACCCCGTCGAAGTTCAGTTTCGTCCTCTTCAAAGCGGCATCGAGGAGTTCCCTCAAGGTCTTCCGCCCCGTCATGTCGTATGGCGTTCGGTCGAGAATGCCGAAATCGGAAAAGGTAAGGCTGACCTCGTAGTCCGAGTCGCTGTCATAAGGTTCCTCGTAAAATTCCGGATCGAGGCAGCCGCTCCAGAACAGCGCCCCGTTACGATAGACATCGAGCCTTATCTGCCCTGCCTTTATCGAATAGAGGTCAAGATAGGTTCTGTCACCGGGGGACACGATGGTCAGCGTGGCTGTACTCCCGCATACCACCTCCTCCTTGGCCGTCTCGTTGTATTCTATAATAAGAGGTTCACTGTCCGGGAATCTCAGCCGTTTGACATTGAATGCGGTGTCGGACTCCTGAAGGATGTCACACCTCCAGACAACGCTCTTCCTGGAATAGAATGCCCCTGAATATCTCACAACCATTGACATGCTAAGACCTCCTTCTTCTGTTGTTCTCGTACTGCTCCACGCCGACAAGGTCTTTTCCCTTTATCCTGAACTCGACCTTCCGTTTGCCCCCGCCGTCCTCGGCCCCGATAAGGGATTTGAGTTTGTCAAGAGGGGCGACCACTTCAGGGTTGTGCTGCGCCCCGGGGTATTCTCCGAACAGACCCACAGTCGGACCAAAGGCGATACCGCCGTCCGCATATGCAGGAATCGATGCCACTGCCGCTCCGACGGCCGCCATACTTGCGGCCAATGAAATGAGGTTGTACGGGAACGGCACGCTCTGAGACTGCGCTGCGGCCCCGGCGAATGCCTGGGCTATGTTCCCGCCAATGAGCGATGCGATGGCGGGGAGCGCAGCCGCGACAGCGGAAAGCACATTGGCACCCCAGGAGAGCCATCCTGCGGCATTGTCCCCGACAACGCCGGAGAGACTGCCGGCGATGGATGACATATTCTGAAGCATTCCTGTGGTCTTCTCGCCCTGCGTCTGTGTCTCGCCGAGACCGGCGGAGTACTGCCGCCATTGGCCTATGGCCTTCTGGATGGACTTGCGTTCCGCCGGGGTCTGGGCCACGGCACTCATCTTCTGGAGTTCCTCTATCTTCGACTTGGCGATCTCGGCCCCCACAAGTCTCGTGCGGAGACTGATTTCAAGGTCTCCGCCCACTCCGAGACCGTTCTGGACCATCGCCGAGAGGTCATCCATCCCGACAAGCTGGAGTGACTCTTCTATCGCATCCTTCTTGGCTTTCCACTGATCTATCTGCTTCTGTATTTCCCCACGTTCAGATGCCCCGGCCTTTTGGATTTTTGTTTCAAGGGCGGAGATAACTTTGTCGATGTCCTCAAGGCTTTTCGGGTCCGAAGGGACATCAAGAGAGGCCAGAGACCCCTCGATGGCCTCACGTTTCTTTTTGTAGTCGTTTATTGTCCGTTGTATATTCGCCCGCTCCTCGTCATTGGCGTACTGCAGGGCGCTCTCGCACGCTGATATGGCCTGGTCATAGTCGGCCAGACTGTTCAGCACAACGGGGGATGAGGCAAGCGCCACGCGGGCTTTCAACTCATCCTCCTCCCGCCGGTATGCGTTGATCGCAGCCTGAATGCCGGCTTGCTCAGAAGCCGATGCCTTTTTAAGCTGCTCTTCCAGCGCCGATATGACGGTCGAATACTCCTCGAATGTCTTCGGGGATGCGGGGACTGAAACGGCTTTCAAACTGTCTTCGATTACCGTTTTCTTTTTCGTGTATCCGTTGATGGTTTTCTGGATTTCCGCCCGCTCCTCATCCCCGGCTATCTTCAGAAGCTTGCCGTAGTATGCTATGGCAGTGTCCAGTTCCTTGATTGTCTTAGGGTCTGAAGGTACGCTGAGAGCCTCCATCTCAAGATTCACCGCATCCAGCTTCTTCTGCCAGGCGTTGATGTCCTTCTGGAGTTCAGCCCTTTCCGATGCGCCGGCGGACTTCATCTGGGATGTGAGCGACAGTATCTTCTTCTCTATTGCGTCGATGCTGCCGGTCTTGCCGCCGAGGCTTTCACTGTCACCGGAAGGGGTCATCCCGCCGCTCTTCAGCAGCTTGTCAGCCTCGTCGTTGTATTTCTTCACGATACCGAAGTAGCGGTCGCCCTCGCTCATCTCTTTCTTCGCAGCATCGTCATATTCCTTTGCCCTCGCCTCGCCGTAAGTGCCGACCTTGCTGTTGTAGGCGCCGCTGACTATCTGGCCCTTCTGGGTGCTCACCTGGCCGCGGCCGATTGCGCCTTTCGCGGAGGCCACTTTGTTCTGGTAAACGCCCTCGGCATAAGTGCGGGCATTTTTCCGGTCATCATCAGTGACCTGCTTGGCGTTCTCGGCCTTGAGCATATTTTCAATGGCCGTCTGGTATTTCTTCGAGGCCAGCTCCATCGCCGCGGCGGCCATCGCCCTGCGCTTGAGCGATTCCACGAATGTCGATTCGCCACCCACCAGAACATTCTCCGCATCCTTGACGGACTTCACCTGGACACCCAGCTTCCTGAACTCTTCAGCATTGTCCTTCACAAACTTTTCCTGCTTGGCGATATTGCCTGAAAGGTCATTCCAGGTCTTCTGAAGCTTGCGGTAGGAGACGAGCTGCGCCGCGACACTCCCAGATACCGAGTCCTGGACGGATTTCATCGTCTCTTCCTCTACCTTCTTAGCCTCTTTCTGGGCCTCGGACTTCTCCTTGTATTTCTGCACCAGCTTGCTGATCGCGGTTATCACGCCGGTCACGATAAGGGATGCCCCCAGAGTCATAGTGGCGAGCATCGCCTTGGACGCGGTAGCCGAGAGGCGGAACGCCACCGTGAGCCGGTTCTGCGCCGCCGTCCACAGCTCCGTCACTTTCCTGCAGGTCACAATTCTGAATGCGCTTGTGGTATGGAGCGTATTTGCCACCTGCTGCACACCCATCATGGCGGCCATCACAGACTGCATCTTCGTCTGTACGGCCATCAGTTTCTCGTTGTCCTGAACGAACATCGACACTATGCCGGAGCCTGCCGAGTAGGCTCCCATCAACCCCTGCACCCCGCTGATAAGCCCGCCGAGCTGCCCATCTCCGTTTGAGAGTTCCTTCTGCTCGGTCTGGAGTTCCTTCATGGCTGTGGCGAGATTCTCCATCTCCTGCCGCAGGGAGGCATACTCATCGGTATCCTGCTTCCCTTCGAGACGGAGCTTTGCCATCTCGTTGCGGACGGCGTTCACCTGACTCTCCAGAGAAGCATTGGACTGCCTGTAACTGGTGACAGCATCCTTCATCCCGGCAAGCGCCCCCTTCTCCTCGTTGATCTGGTCAAGGAGTGAGGATGTCTCGGAGGATGGAGCCTTGGCGGCTTTCAGCTGCTGATACTTCGAAGTGAGGTCAGCTATCGATTTCTTCTGGAGTTCTATCCGCTCCGTGTATTCAGAGATGTCAGCCTCGCCGGATGCAAGTGCCTGCCTGACCTCTTCAAAGGTCTGGGTGTATGTGCTTGACAATGACTCCGCAGCCTTCTTCTGGGCCTGGATCTCGGCGTTCACGGATTTCATCTTGTTGATCTGGAACCCGAGCTGGTGGATCTGCCCCTCGATATTGTAAGCCTTCTCGCCGTCTCCGGCCGCGTAAGCCTCGGCTCTCAGCCTTTTCAGCCTCTCCATTTCAGCCCGGAGTTCCGAGATGCTTGAAGCCTGGCCTGACAGTCTCCCTATGGAACTTGCAGCTTCGTTCGTCACCGCCTTGATGCCGGAAGCGACCCCTCCAGCCCCATTGGCGACGGAGTCGAGAACAGCCTTGTTTCTGGAGGCCATCGTTGAAGCGGCATCGCCCTGGGCCTGCAGCGCAGAGCTGACTCTTTGGATGGCGGAGGATGCCTCTTTCTGGCCCGCCACAACGGCAGAGACGATTTTGGACGCAACCCCGGATGCGGAGTCGCGGCCCGTGAAATCAATCTCGTATGTGACTTTCTTACTCATCTTTCCAAAGTTCCAGCAAACGTTCAAATTCTTTCTGGTCGGCCTCCAGCTCCTCTTTGGTTTTCTTCGGAGCGGAAGCCCCACGTATGCCGTCCCACCCGAACTTCAGAACCTGTTCCGGTCTGAGGTCTTTCTTGGCATACGGTCTGATTGCGTAATAGCATATCCATCGGCAGCGCTCCCACCTGCCCCTTTCGTCAGCCTCACGGGCGGAATGCCACTCTTTATAGATGGCGTTGAACTCGGCTGGGGTCAGAACGGAGAATTCCTTCACCGACATCCCCATTCTCCCGACCGCTATCCCGAGGATGACTTCCACGGGGGTGGGTGCTACGCGTTTTTTTCAGTTCCGTCTCCGCCGGCCTCAGCCCTGGCGGCGAGCGCCGCAGTGATACGGATGAACTCATCGCCGTCGAGCGCGTCGGCGAAGTCCTGGAACGAGAGTTTGAACTCCCGCCCTTCACGCCGGCAATTGGACTTGACGACATGATACATGTATCTCACGGAGTCGGCCGTATCAACCGGGGCGTCATGCCCCGTTTCTTCCTTGAATGCGAGCATAGCGCCCATCGTCTCACGGTATGGGTACTTCTCTCCGTTCAGATTGATCACGATCTGTGCTGTATTGGTATTTCTGCTCATTGCTCTTTTTGTCTGATTGTTAAGCCCCCGGGGACGTGCCGCCCCCGGATGGCAAGAATGTGGCTTATGCCGTTACGGTCTTTGTCCTGACCTTTCCGGTGTTCTCGAACGATGCCGAGTAGGTGGAGTCGTCATCCGCCGAATCGCTTCTCTGAAGGCTGGTGATGACGAACAGACCCACACGGTATTTCGTGTTCTCCTCACCGGCATAGGCGTACTTCAGCTTGACAGGGGTCCCGCTGTCCATGGCTTCGAGAAGCTCATCGTAGGTGGCACCCTTCTCATCCTTGCAGACGAGGCTGTCGGTCGATATCGACACCGAACGCTTGGAGATGGATTTCTCATCCCAGAGTCCGTCGGTGGAAGTATCCTCCCCCTCGGATGCCTTGAGGTCGGTATCCGTCTCGTCATCGTCGCTGCTGTAGTCCGGCAGGGCCTTGAGAGAGCGGGACTTCGTCTCCGCCTGATCCTGGATCTCGCAGGATGTACAGTGTCCGAGAGCCTTGCCATTCACGAACACAATCATCTGACTTCCGTGTATGTAACCTTTTTCCATATTATATGAGTTTTGATATTAATCCCTTTATGACTTTCCCGAGGCTGAACCTCTTCCAAAGTAATCCGGCGGCAACGCTGGCCGCAATGCCGAACACCGCCCCTCCCAGGAACCATCGCCATCGGTGCGGCTTCGGGGCCGTGGCCGTGGCCGTCTCCGCCGTTTCCACGACGGTACTGCCTGTATCCCAGACCTCCTCATACGCCTTTTGAACGAGTTTTGAATGGAGGTTATCTATTACAGCGTTCAGAGAATCGATGGTGTTCCTTTGCCTGAATGTCTGGCGCTCATATACGGAACATTGTCTGGCGACACTGTCGCACCTGCCGGTCAGTACTATATTGTCACCCTGCTTCAAAGCTTCCACGGAAGCCCGCCCATAGGCGGCCCCGTACTTGGCTCCTTCGGGGAGATCAATGAGGTTCTGCACCGGTATCGTCTCCTGTGCCTGGGTCATCGGTATCTGTTCCGCGAACGTCGCTTTCAGCTCCGTCATCTCCTCCTGGAGATTCCTGATGCTGTACTGCACGCTGTCCGTCACGGCCTTTGCAACCTGGGCCGTCTGGGCCTGAAGGGCTTCCTGCAGCCGGGACTCCTCCTGTCCGTACCTTGCCGTCTTGTTTGTCGTGCCGCACGCCACGGCCAGAAGGGCGGCGGCCACGAGGAGAATTGTCATTCCCCTGATGTGGTTTTTCATTTTCCTGTCTGTTTATCTGTTGCGTCAATAGGCTCACCTTTTCCGTCAGGTGGTCGATCTTCAGCTCAAGCGTCTTCTGGTTCGCGAGCAGCTTCGCATTGTCGGCCTTCAGCAGGACGTTCTCGTCCAGAGCCTCCGTGTATTTCTTCGTGAGGAGGTCGATGGATTCCTGCAGCTTGGACAGCACGTCAACTTTCCGCTCCTTTCGGGTGGCGAACCAGGTCACTACGGACCCGATAGCGCCGCCCGGGAGCAGAAACATGAGCAAATCCTTCAGTATATCGAAATCCATCACAAAAGGCTTCTTAATGAATAAGCGTTCTTAAACCGGTCCGCCTGCTAAGCAGCTCCCTCAGCGGCGGCATCGGCAGCCTTGGCCTTGAATACAGGGGTCTCCCTGCTGTCGAGCACCACGAACTCCTCTCCGAATGCGATGTTGGTGTCAGCCTTCATCAACATCTTGAAGAAGTAGAGCTCCGACATGTTGGACACCTTGTCGATCTGGATGACCGACTCGTCATCCTGGAGATTGACAGCCGCGAAGAGGTTGGTGTTCATCGCGTCAGGCGAGCAGAGGGTGGCCACGATAAGGCCGTCAGGCCAAGCGGCCAGAGTCTCGACCTTGATGTCCTTGTACGCCTTGCGGTTGACCTTTGTCTCATCTGCGTTCTTCCCTTCGCGTGCGGTGAGCTCGTCATCGTAGGTGTCGAAGTCGTTGACGCTCATGAGGATGCGGAGAGCAGGGTTGTTACGGATTGCCACCGGGATGGCCTTGCGCACCGCCTTGAGGCGGTCGGTTATCTTGGTCGCGGTGCTTTCCACTACCACGCAGCCGTCGTCCTTGGCGGCCTGTGTGAGGATACCGTTGAAGAGCTTGTCGTCGGTGTCACCGAACTCGCCGTTGACATAGTGGTTGCCAAGTTCGAACTGAACCTGCTTGGACAGAGCGTCCAGAAGAGCGTTCTGTGCCTCAGCAGGAAGCTCGGAGAACACGAGGTTGCCCTTAGGCTGCCATTTGCGCCAGATGCTCTCGAACGCACGCGGGTTGAAAGTGGTGAAGGCCATGAAGTCCTTAGGCTCAAGCACCTTCTCGCTGTAGTTGAAGTTTCCCTTCGCATCATCTACCTTCGGGTCCTCCTTATGCTTCTGAAGCATAGTACCGGTGTGGAGACGCGGGATGGAGACTTTCTTCTCGACTCCCGGGATGACGTGGATCAGGCCCTTGCCGACAATCTCATTGCCGGTCGCCGCCACGGTAAGGATTCTCTCCAGTACCTCACCGTTGTAATTTGTGTTTTTTACTACGATTGCCATAACGTGAAAATTTTAGTTCTTTTCGTTGTACCTGTTCCTGATTTCCTCCTGGCGCTTCGCCCAGCTGCCATTTTCGATGACTATTCCGTTGTCAAGGACATCCTTGACCATCTTCTTGGCCTTCTGCGCCTTGAGGATAGCTCTTGCGGATTCCGCCTCGGAAGAGTGAAGCAGCTTCACATACTTCTCCCTCTGAGTCTCATCGATACGTCCGTCCTTGACGGCAGCATCCACTTCCGCGTTGATGGAGGCGTCAAGCGCCGCCTTCTCTCTGCTCTCAAAATCGGCCACTTTGGCCTTCAGGGCATCATTCTCCGCTTTGAGTGCATCGTGGGCTTCGGCCTTCTTGGTGATCTCACCGAGTCTGGCCATGACAGCAGCCTCGTCCGCGCAATCGCTGAACAGCTGCAACTTTTTAATTCTGTCAAACATTTTGTTGTTGGATTTATGTTGATTATTAAAGGTCCCCATATAAAGATCTGTGAACTTGCCGCACCTCTGGTCAAGAGGCAGACCTGCGATGTCCTCAGCGTTCACCGGCAGGCCATCATATATCTCATCGGCGAAGCCGAGACGGACTGCGTCTTCGGCGGAAAGCCAGTGGTCTTCGCCATCCATATAGGTCGCACGGATCTCCTCGACGGACATGCCGGTCCTTCTGGAATAGATGTCGCAGATGACATCCTCTATCTGCATCAGCTGCTCCTGATAGGTCTTGATTTCGTCGGCGTTGCCCCAGATTCCACCGGTCGGCTTATGGATGAGGATCCTCGCATACCTGCTCATCTTGACCTTCCTGCCGCAGGCCGCTATGATGGAAGCCGTGGAGGCGGCCAGACAATCGATGTAAATGGTTATCTCCGCTTTGGAGTCCTTCAGGGCGTTGAATATCGCTATGCCCGTCCCCACCTGGCCCCCTATGGAGTTGATGCGGATATCTATCTGTCTGTAGGTCTTCTCGGCCTCTATTATCTGCGCAAGCACATCCTCGGCGCGGATATCGGCGTAATCCCCGATTTCACCGTACAGGAGTATGGTGCATCCGGTCCGGTCAGAGTTCTCTATTATGTCAAAAACATTTTTCATCCCGATTCTTTTTCCACAAAATTGAGCGGTTATTTCGACCCTTGAAAATTTGGGTTTTATCATACCTTCTTTGAGCCGCATCATGCCGTTTTTGACGGGTATCATAAAACCGGAATTTGCTCCGCTATCTTTAATCGGTCAATTTTGTGTCAACAAAAACGGACAGGTTATGGCCAACAGAAAGTCAGACAACACCCGGCAGTGGGCGAAGTCAATGTACATATACGAGAACAGGACGCAGCAGGAGATAGCTGATGCGGCCGGGGTGACTCGCGCAACCATCATCCGCTGGGCCAAGACGGACAAATGGGACGAGCTGAAGGTGTCTATGACGATGACACGGGAGGAACAGATCAAGAGCCTCCAGCGCCAGCTCTCCGAAATCAACCGGGCCATAAGCGAAAGAAAGGCCGAGGAAGGGCCGCGTTACGCCAATGCCAGGGAAGCCGACATCATCTGCAAGCTCACCGACGCAATCAACAAGCTTGAGAACGACATCGGCATCCACGACTGCGTCAGCGTGGCGAACAGGTTCATCTCTTGGCTGCGCCCGGTGGATCCCGAACTGACGAAGACTTTCGTCGGGGCTTTTGACAAATTCATCAAATCCCTCCTCTGACCATGAAGCAGATTGAAAAAGACGCCCTCAGATTATGGGAAGCACTCAAGCGATCGGTCTATGAGGAGACCCCGATTGATGAATCGATGTCCGCAGCGGACATCGAGAAACACCGGCTGTACCTGGAAGCCCACCCGACAGAATGGATGAGGTACTTTTTCCCGAATTATGCTAAAGCGCCGTTCGCCAAATTCCATATAAGGGCGATCAACAGAATCATCAGCAATCCCGAATGGTACGAGGTCCTCTCGTGGTCACGCGAGCTGGCGAAGAGTACCGTCATAATGATGACCATAATGTATCTGGTCCTTACGGGTAAGCGGAAGATGATACTGCTCAGCTCCGCCACGGAGGACGCGGCGAAGCGTCTTCTCGCACCGTACAGGGCGAACTTCGAGGCGAACCGCCGCATCATCCAATACTACGGCGAGCAGAAAACCCTCGGAGACTGGGAAGACAAGTGCTTCAAGACAAAAGGCGGAGCGATGTTCCTGGGCATAGGCGCGGGCAACGCACCGCGAGGTCTGCGCAACGAGAGCGTCCGCCCGGATGTGCTTTACCAAGATGACTTCGACACCGACGAGGTGTGCCGCAACATCGATGTCCTGGACAAAAACTGGGACTGGTGGGAGAAAGCCGTCTATCCGACACGCTCCATCTCCAACCCGACGCTCGTCATCTGGGCGGGCAACATCATCGCGGAAGACTGCTGCATCGTCAGGGCCGGCCACAAGGCCAACAGCTGGGACATAGTCAACATCCGTGATGAAAACGGCAAAAGCACCTGGCCGGAGAAGAACACCGAGGAGATGATAGACACCGTCCTCTCCAAGATAAGCTCCAAGGCGCAGCAGGGCGAGTACTTCAACAATCCTCTGACGGAAGGTAAGATATTCCCGAACACGAAATGGGGGAAGGTGCCGCCTCTGAGCCGTTTCCCGTTCCTGGTCATATATGCCGACCCTACCACAAGCGAAGCGAAAGGCACATCCAAGAACAAGAAAGGGTCGCAGAAGGCGATGTTCCTGCTCGGGAAGCTCGACTCAACCCTCTATGTCATCAAGGGCTTCCTCGGCAAGATGACCACCGCCGAGTTTGTCTGCCACTACTTCACGCTTCTGATGCTGGCAAGGGCGAAGTCGGGCAAGGCAGTCTACATCTATCAGGAGAACAACTCCCTTCAGGACCCGGTTTTCCAGCAGGTCTTCAAGCCTGCGATCGCCCAGGAAAGCCGCCGAACCGGAATCAATCTTACTGTGTCGCCGGACGCGAGGAACAAGGGAGACAAGGCCACCCGAATAGAGGCCCACCTTGAGCCGCTCAACCGCGAAGGGCTCCTCGTACTGAACGCAGCCGAAAAGGATGATCCGAATATGAAGCTCCTTGATGACGAGTTCAAATACTTCACTATGGGACTCAACTTCCACGCCGACGGCATCGACTGCGTCGAGGGCGGGAACTGGATAATAGACCAGAAGTCCGGCGAGCTCCAGCCGGCATCTTATGTATCATACAAAGCTCTTGCACGCAGGAGCAAAAACAGACAATAGGATATGAACAGCACCAATTTCATAACCAAAGAAGACTATCCGTCATCGATACGGACGGAGTTCATCGAGCGGGTCACCCGCGAAGATGAGAACATCCTTGAGATAGTCGAGAACCAGGCTATAGCCGAGATGAAAGGCTATCTCGCCAACCGATATGACTGCGACAAGGCATTCAGCGCAACCGGGGACGAACGCCACAACCTGCTGCTGATGTTCGCGAAGGACATAGCCATATATCACCTCTGCTCCATCCGGGAGGGGCTGATGACCCAGACCCGCATCGACCGATACGAGAGGGCCGTGGAGTGGCTGAAAGGGGTGAAGTCGGGGGATGTCACGATTGAAGGGCTCGACCGGATATCTGATGACCAAAGCGCATCGTCATCGGAGTTCCAGATGCGGAGCGACAGGAAAAGAATAAATCATTTCTGATATGGGAAAGAATAATAAGAGACGCATAACAACCGGCGGACACGTCGGCAATGTTCAGGCTCCGACTATAATCCTCCAGCAGACACGCCGCGGGGGGCTTGATGTCGGGGTCTATATGAAGGCCATCCGTTCGGCCGAGGTGATAGATTACCCGCGCAAGGAGAAGCTCTGCGACCTCTATGAGGACGTGAAGCTCGACAGCCACCTTTTCTCCGTCCTGCGCAAGCAGAAGGCGGCGGTACTATCCGCACCGATTCAGTTCATGAGGGACGGGAAGGTGGACGAACAGATGCAGCAGCACATCAAGTCCCCGTGGTTCCTCCAGTTCCTCGGAGACCTGGTGGACCACGAGTGGGAGGGCGTGGGCGGCACGCTCTTCCAGTTCTATAGGGATGAACGCGGGTGGATCAACTACACGCTCGTGCCTCGCAAGAACTTCGACGCGATCAACAGGGTCATCCTCCGCCATCAGGGGGACATCTCCGGGGAGAGCTGGGATGACTTCGATGACCTCGTGTACATCGGCAAACCCCGTTCCATCGGCAATCTCGCCGTACCTGCGTTCTGGGTCATCCTGAAGCGGAATAATGTCGGGGACTGGGCGGACTTCGCCGAGATCTTCGGACGCCCCATAAGGGAAGGCACATACAACGCCTGGGATGAAGAGGCGCGCAAGAAGCTCCTGAACGACCTTGCGGAGATGGGCGGCGCCGGCATTATGGTACACCCGGACAACACCCAGCTCAACCTCGTGCAGGCGCAGAACGTGTCCGGGGGCGGTGACCTTTATGAGAAGCTGGGGACCTACTGCAACAACGAGATAAGCAAGGCCGTCACCGGCAACACCCTCACCACAGAGGCGGGGGACAAAGGCACACAGGCGCTCGGTACCGTGCAGAAGGAGGGAGAGGAAGACATCAACTTCTTCATCAAGCAGAGCATCCTCAATATTCTCAACTACGAGATGACCGACACCTTCGCGCGGCTCGGCATCAACACCGATGGAGGAGAGTTCTTCTTCGTTCCTCCCAAGAGCCGGAACAGCCAGGAAAAGGTCAACATCCTGAAGACGCTGAGGAACGAGATGCAGCTTCCAATAGAGGACGACTACCTCTATGAGGAGTTCGGCATCCCGAAGCCGAAGGAATACGATGCGATGAAAGAGGAACTCCGCAAGGACCATTCAGTGCCGGCGGCTCTGTCGCAGAAGGACGACGGTGATGATGACGGGCGGAGCGACAGCGACCCCGATTCGAAGTCGGATGAGGGCGAAAAGCCGGATCAGAAGCAGGATAAGGCCCCTGACGGCAAAGGCAAGAAGAAGGACAACGTCTTCAACCGGATGGCCGGTTTTTTCGTAAGGGCCCTGCAGGGCGGCGGGGCGGATTTAGACTGGTAGTCGATGCCCTGTATCAGGACGCTATGGATGACCACAAGACATCCGTACCGTTCACATTCGACTCAAGAATCATCGAGAACGCTTTGAAGAACATTCAAAGTCGGCAGCTGAACACAAAGACGCAGATCGACCAGGGACTCTTCTCGGAGGTCAACCGCATCCTGTCCAGCGGCATCGACATCGCCTGCGGCGACGATGACCGGATAGACGGCGGCTTCAAGCAGGACCTGCAGACCAACACCGAGGTATTCGCCGCATTCAAGGCCCACCGGATGGGACGCGATATGGCATCGCAGCTTCTCGATGCGGATGGCAATGTCAAGCCTTTCAGACAGTTCAAAAAGGACACCGAAGGGATAGTGAGCCACCACGTCAACGCCTGGCTCCGGACTGAATATGACACCGCCATCAGACGGGCCCACAGAGCGGCGGAGATGAGACAGTTCATCGCCGAGGCGGATGTGTTCCCGAACATCGAGTGGCTGCCGAGTACGGCAGTCAATCCGAGGGAGGCGCATATGCCGTTCTACCACCATATCTGGCCGATAAATGACCCTTTCTGGGACGAGCACAAGCCCGGGGATGAATGGGGCTGCCAGTGCGGTTGGAAATCCACGGATAAACCGGCCACCGACAACAAGGGGCTCGGCGGCGGGGGCGTAGCGGAGCCTTCACCGGGACTCGGCGGCAACCCTGCCAAGACCGGGCAGGTCTTCTCGGATGACCACCCGTATTTCCCTTCGGACTGCGCCCACTGCGGAATCTACAACGCCAGCATCAAGAACCGTCTCGCCTCCGTGTTCTATGACCGCAAGAAGGACTGCTACAACTGCCCGTACATTAGGGGCTGCATCCGCTCTCTCGGGGGAAAGGCAAAGTATACTCTGGAGGAGCGGAAGAAAATCTATGCCAGCCCTGTCAATGATCAGTTCACGCCAGTATTCAAGAGAGGGAAGGCAATGGTGTCGAAACATCTAATAAAGTCCACGGAATCTGAGGACTATCAGCGTGTGCTTGACGTGGCGAAGGCCTTTGCAAAGGGGAGAAAGAAGACGATATTCATTCTGCCTGAGATCAATGCCAACGAGAAAGATTTGCGCCGCACATTGGGATTGAGTACAGACAACGGAAACACCCCGGATATAATGCTTGAACTGGGTTCCTTTGTTGACGTGAAATCCCCTTTGGTACTGGATAAATTGTCAAAGAATGCCGGGAAGGCATTTAAGCAGTCTGCTGTCGCGTGCATCACGGACCACCGGCTTGATTTGGATCCCGGGAAAATAGATAATTACGCCAAATCAATATTCAAGAATGCAACCTATGAGAACGATACGGTCTATTTCTACATAAAGGGGCGTCTATACAAAAAGACCAGGGAATAATCCCTGGTCTTTAAGGGTCCCCAGTTTCGCAGACTGGTTTCAGCGGTTATATCTCCCCGCACCGCAAAGATAGTAATTTTATTTGAATTGCAAATCTTTTTCAAACACTATTCGAACGATGGACAAACTGCAGCAGGATATTCAGCGAATGAAGAAGGAGATTGAGACCCTCATCTCCCGAAAGCTCCCTGTCGCTGCCGGCAAATACGCCAAGCAGCATTTCCAGGACAACTTCCGTCAGGGCGGCTTCGTGGATGGCGGACTCCACCCGTGGCCGCAGGCCCGGCGCATCTCCTCCGGAGGGGCGGGGGCGGACTCCAAGTACAAGACCCTCATGTCCTCGCGCAACCACCTCTTCAGCTCGATAAACTACACACCCGGAGTGGCGAAAGTCACTATCTTCAATGATGTCGTCTATGCCTCCATCCACAACGAAGGCGGCACAGTGCACCCAAAGGTCACACCCAAGATGCGGAAATACGCCTGGGCCAAATACTACGAGCTCGGCGGACAGAAGTCCGCCAATGGCGGCAGGAAGGGAGCCGCAAAATCCGTCCAGGTATCCGACGAAGCCGAGAAATGGAAGAGGCTCGCCCTGACAAAGAAGGAGTCCCTCACCATCAACATCCCGCAGCGTCAGTTCATGGGGCCGAGCGCTGAACTGGACGCGAAGATTTCGAAATATGTGGAGAATGAAATCTTACGAATAATCAACCTGTAAAATATGGAATCACTTTATCTCAGAATCGCGGAGAGACTCCGCAAGCTCGTGCCGGAACTTGACCACATCGACGAGGACACCGGACAGCTTTACCCCGTCCAGTACGATGACCGCTACAGCTACCCGATATTGTTCCCCTGCTGCCTCATCGACGCGACCACGACCGACTTCAAAGCTGAAAAGTTCCCGGACATCCAGAGGGGATCTGTGACCGTTACGGTGAAAGTCGCCTTCCAGTGCGACGAGGACACCCACTATGACTCCGGCAGCACATTCGCCCAGATGGAACAGAGGCTCTCCGTGAACAGGAAAGTCGTATGCGCCCTGCACGGCTACCGCTTCGGGGAAGATGTCTCTGAAATGCGGCGAACGCAGGCCAGGGCCTATCCGCTCGCCGGAAGGGTCAAGGTCTATGAGTCCACGTTCAACGTGAACATAACTGAAGAGCTGGAGGAGTTATAGGTCCTGGAACAGCGACAGCTGCTCGGCCGTTATCTTAGGAGGTCTGATTTTGGAATGCGTGGAGAATTCCGCCGCCGGCTTGCTGGCGGCATACGCCCGCAATATGCAGAGGATGCGGTCCTCGGAAAG
This sequence comes from Faecalibacillus sp., assembly GCA_963604635.1. Lineage (GTDB taxonomy): Bacteria > Bacteroidota > Bacteroidia > Bacteroidales > UBA932 > Cryptobacteroides. Next base: position 10,601 of record CAVCRS010000062.1, on the reverse strand, counting down.
GAAGAACTCCTGCCTCGACAGGATTTTCAGGGCATCGTCGAACCTCAGCCTCTGCTTCTCGGTCCAATAATACCACCGCTGGGCGATCTTCTCGTTTCTCGCTTTGATGAGTTCCTTGTTTCTTCCCTTTGGCATATATATCGCATCAATATGCGAAGTTATGGATTTTCAAAGGATTTAGGCCAATAATTTAACACGATTAATGCAAATGGGGCGAATCTGGTTCAGATTCACCCCATTTGTATCTCAACGTAGCCATTATCAACGGCTTACTTCTTTTTGGGCGTAGATTTTTTCTTGCGGATTGGAGGATTGGCACTCTGCATCCCGTCAATATGTTCGAATAGCTGCGGCTCCACATTTGCGTGCATAGGGTCAAGAACGAAGTCAACGCCTTCACGCCTTGCCAACTTTGCCGCAGGCACAAAATCTGAATCTCCGGAAAAGAGTACGATTTTGTCCACAAAACGCTTCAATGAAAGGGTAGCAATATCAACCCCGATTTTCATATCAATTCCTTTCTGGTGAATTTCCAAATAGACATCATCCTCCGTCAATTCATCAAAACTGGACTTGCCGGAGAAAATATCCTTGAGTTTTTTTGGGTAGATGTGCCAGTTGCCGTTGTCCTTAAGCGTTCCAAGACGCAGGGCGACCTTGCGATGCCTTTTTAGAGCTTCGAACAGTTCAGTACGGAATCGGTATTCATCAGAGCCGCTATAGTCTATCGGGTTATGGGAAATCGGGTTATGGGCTTTTTTGTTCAGGGGGACACAGTCGTAGTAGAAGATTCTGTAAAGGATATTGTTGTTTCCCACATGGCAATGCGCCATCGTATATAGATAATCGGCGACCTCATCCGGGGACATAGTTCTGTCCTTGTTGTACTGGGCGTTAAACCTCTTGATAAAGAAGCCACCGTCTATCAACACCGCCACTTTGACCGGTGGAAGGTTTTGTTTCCCGTTTTTATCCATCCCTTAAAAACAAAAATGCCCAGGGGTCGGCACGTCCATTATCAAGAATTAGCTTTGGAGGCTATCGGACGTGCGTCGCCAAGAGCGTAATCATATCGCAAAGGTACGATTATTTTTTTATTGCGCAAGAATCTTACGAAAATTTTACTCATTACGATCATTGAGAAAATTATGGACGGGAACCGCCATTTCTGACAATCCCCGTCCATAATGTATCACGACGCTATTCCGTTTTCTTGAAATAGCTCCAGCTTGGCATAAACTTATAGCATTACGATTGACTTGTTGGTACCTGACGCGCACTGGACGTCGTCCTCGAAGGCGGAATACTGCTGATACATTCCGTCTTTCATCGGCCAGCTCTGATTCACGTACTGGGAAGGCTTGTAATCCTTCATCAGCTGGTCGTAACTTTCGGTAAGATTCCTGTCCATATAAAAACCGTTTAACACCTGCGAAATTATAAAACTTTCCTTAAATCCAAAAGATTCCGGAGGGGAAACCGTTCGAAAAACCGTTCAACCCCCTTTCAATCCGTTTGAATGGCATATGGCTACAAAAAACAGACCGCCTATTCGGCGGTCTGTTCCTAAGCGCTGAGGGCGGATGCTATCCCACCTCCTCGAAATTATCGCAGGCCACGTCACAGCACTCGGCCTGTTCCCCGGTGAGCGAGCAGAAGTCCTCCTTCAGGCCGTTCCTGAAGTATGCGCACTCACTGCAATCGTGTTCAACAATACTCTTTCCTTCCATTTCTCTCATATTGTAAATTTGATGTTTCACCCATTCTATCTCCCGGTTGTAGTGGTCGATCTGCATAAGATAAAGGGCCTCCCATCTGTCCGGGTCATACTTGTACCAGAATTCCCTGCCCAGTCCCTCATCCCAGAACGTCCCTACAGGAGCCCCGCTGTTATCCAGGAATATCGAATAGCCCTTGAAATGAGGGTGAGGGCAGAGGTATTCCCTGATCTTGACCTCCCCGCGACGACCTATCCGGACAATCCTGTCCCCGGGCCTGAGCTGGCGGATGTCGGTGATGCGCTTCATCCTCATAGGTCGGCTATGCGAAACATCTTGTCGAGCACCGACTGGACCACACCCCGGAGCTCCGGGCGGCGCGTGAAAAGCTCCGTGAAGCACTCCTCCATCCTGTGGGCCGACCCGTTCAGGGCGATGAACCCTCCGTCATCCTTGACGATAAGGATGGACGCGTGCACCTTCCTCTCCGGCTTCTGCTGCGCCTCGTTGCACCTCATCTCCTGCAGGAGGGAAGCGGCAAGCGTCTCCATGTTCTTCTCGGCGGTCTGCCTGAACAGCTCATCTACATTGATAGGCACCATACTCAGTCCTCCCTCGTCATTGCTGCCAGAGACAGCGGAATCGCGTGAACCTTGCCGTCCTCATCCTTGTAGGTGACGGAGATGAAGTCGCAGGTCTCCACCGGCGAGTAAGCGTCACGGATGATTGCCACTCCCTCCGAGAACATCGGGTTGTTCCACTCCGCCGCGTACTTCTCCAGCTGGAGCATGGCGCTCGCCTTCAGGTTGCCCTTGCGGTCCTTGGAGAGCAGCTGCATCACCGCCTTGTAGAGCTTCGACGAGTCCTCGTCCTTCGCAAGGGTGGCGAGGAACTCCTTCACCTTGTCGATGCCCACCTCCACGGTGTCATCCCACCCGTCGTTCGTCCTCCGTCCCAGGGAGACGGTGATACCGTCCGCCGTGAACGAGTTGCTGTGGCGGTCCACCTTCGTGTTGAAGAGCCTCTCCTTGAGGTCGATGATAGCGGCCACATCATTGAACACCTCCTCCTTCCTCTGACGCATCTGGGCGCTGAGAGCCACCATCTTGTCTTTCGTCTGATGGCAGAACTCCGAGATGAGTTCCTTGTAAGAGTTGATGTCTTCCTCGCGTTTCTGTTTCTCGGCACGCTCCTCAGCCTCAAGCAAAGCCTTCAGTTCGGCTCTCTGCTGCGATGTCATCTTACTGATATCCATATTACAAAACTCTAAAAGTCATTTCTCCAACTTGCCCATCACCCCGCGGTCCATCCTCTCCTGCACCCTTTCCTTGCACGCGTCCAGGAACATCTCCAGTCCCTGGATCATCTTTCCGTTCTGCTCCGAAGGGAAACGGGCGTTCAGCTTGCGGCATCTGTCAAGCAGGACGATCGCCAACTGCTCGGACTGGATGCCAGGGATGACCGTCCCGTCATCGAGCTTCTGGATGAACTGCACCACCTGCTCGTACCCGGTGTACGATGCCACGCCGCCTTCGAACCCCATGCTTTCACGCATGATATAGCAGTGCGCTCCGCCGTAGGTCTGGTCATACACCGCCTGGATGGTCTTCTCCTCGGACGGGAACACGCATCCGTCCACGGGGACCTTCTCCACTTCCGGCATATCCCCGAAATAGTCTCTGTCCACCAGGCCCTTGAGCTGGTCTTCATAGTCGCCGTCCCTGTTCATCTTGCCGTTGACGACCCCAACGAGGGTCTTTTCAAGGGACTCGACGGCGCTCTTCATCCTTGCCGCCAGCGCCGGCTTGGTCCTTCCGAGCCGTTCCGCCTCCTTGATTCTTCCGTGGACGATGCCTATACATCTGTCCCGCTCCAGTGCGACGAGCCGCACCACATCCTGTCTTGAATACATCTTTTCCATACTGAATGATTTTTGAACTGTTAAAAATACTTCGGAGGAGGTCGGGGACTCGAACCCCTTGCGCACCCGGCCGTCTGCAGTTTTGTCTCGGGTGCATTACGAATATGTCCTGTCACCTCCCCATAGATGTCCTGTCTCTCTACATAGGCTCACCCCCTTTCCGTTTGATTGTCACTTGCTTCAGGGTAGTCCAGACCTGCCGCATCAGTTCGGCAGCTGGTTGGGTTTGCTGTAGATGACTATCGGGACCGACAGCGTCCGCACCTGCGCTGCGCTCTCCTTCGGCTGCGGCTTCGGCTTGCTCAGCATCGCCTCCAGCTTCGGAATCAGCGCGTCCAGCTCGTCCGCCGTCAGCATCCCGAACGGCTTGCCGGCGATGCGGCGGTTCTGGCAGAACCCGTTCACCTTCGCGAAATCCGTGGTGTCGATGCCGAGACGCTGTATCCTGTTCAGGACGGCCGAGCGCGACTTGCGCCGCCTGGCGATATAAGCCTCGCCTCCTTCTGCGTGACGGCCGTACCGGATGCAGTCACACATCTCGTCATACTCGGAGTCCGCCATCTCCCTCAGGGACGTCGTCCTGCCCTGCGTGAACTGGGAGACCAGGTCCTCCTTGTACAGCTCGAGGTCCACGCCCATCGACTTGCAGAGGGCGTAAAACCGTGAATAATTGCGTTTCTTGTTTCCCATACTATCGTGATTTGTCAATGTTTCTCCGGATCGGACCAGTATTTCACGGCGCCTTCCTCCCATACCGTCAGATTCCCGGTCTTGCCGATGAATCGGCCCTTGCTGAAAGCCTTGTACCCCTCCACCCATATCTTGCACGCTGCATCATACATCGCCCCGGCGGCCGCACGCCCCTCGGGCTGGCGTCCCCTGGCCCTGCTGACGAAAATCAGCATCTTGTTGCGGTGCCTCTCGCAGAACGCCCTGAACTCCCGGTACGACAGCCCCATGAACTGGAACGAGTCGATGACCACGAACTTCGGCGAACGCCTCTGCGAGAGCTTCTCGTCCAGCTCCTCGAGGGGCATGTCAGCGAGCTGGAACCTGCTGCCCAGCTCGCCCATACCATAGCGGCGCAGCGTGTTCTGCATCGTCAGGCTCACACCCTCCTCCCGGGAGTTGTAGAGCACCTTACCGAAGGCTGACAGCTCACGGCACAGAGACACCACCACGGAGGTCTTGCCGTTCCCGGAGTTGCCCCAGATGAACCAGATGCCGGTGGTCTCTATCTCACCGACGCACTCGTCCCATCCGCCGCCCAGACGGACCGTTTCGAACCTGATCGTGAGTACCTGTTTCGCTGATAGTGTGCGTGCCATACGAATGCCGTTTGAAAGGGGGTTGAATGATGTTAGAGTCTTGATGCCGCAGCCAGCCTCAGCTGCTTGTGGATGGATTTCTTGACGCGGCGCAGGTCGTACTCCACCTTCTTCTCCCGGAGCGTCCCGGACTCCCGCACCACCGACGCGATGGCCTTCTCGTCCTGGAGACCGTTGCTCCGGCAGATGGCGTTCACCTCGAACTCGGTCACCTCCGAGAGGGGGACGAACTTGCGTCCGATGCGGGAGTACAGCTCCTCATAGCCCTTCCTGTCCAGCTTCAGGCCGTTGGCCATCCTCTTCTGGATGAACGGGGTGGAGAGGAACACGATGCCGCATTTGTCCTCCAGGGCGTTGTACAGGCTGATGAAGTAGTACATCACCGAGTCCGTCAGCTTGTCGCCCTCGTCGAAGACCAGCAGCGGTCGCTGCATCTTCACCAGCTCGTCTACGATTCTGTTCAGCGTGGCGCGAACGGTCAGCCCCTCGTTCCTGATGCCGATCCTCTTCGCCAGCTCCTCGATGAAGTCAGCCTTGTGCATATCCTCCGAGCAGCCGAGCACGAACACGTTCCGGTGCTCCCTCGCGTACTGGAAGGCGGCGGTGGTCTTGCCGATGCCGGCAGGGGCCACTATCCACGAGACGTTCTGGTACTGCTGCGCGTCGGCAAGGAGCGTCTCCACGTCCTTGTAGGCCGACGTCCGGCAGAGCTGCCACCCCTCCGTCCGTCCGCCGCCCACGGCGGCCCTGATGCGGAGGAACATGTCGTCGCTTATCCTGTCGAACTTGCCGTTGATGACGGCGTTGAACGTGCCGGGGCTCGTGACCCCCTGCAGGGAGTTGGCCGCCTTCGCCTGACTGGCGTATCCGGCCGCGTAGTCCGCCAGCATCCGCTGGATGCCGCGCTTCTCTTCTGTTGTGAGTTTCTGTGCCATATTGTTGAATGATTTGCTATGTCCTGCTTATCGCGTCGAGAGGGTTGTAGTCCATATTGCTCACCTCCTTGGTGAACGGCCCGATGTCCGTCGTGTCCGGAGCCTCCGGGCGGCCGGTGATGACCACCGCGTCCGCGAGCGTCTCGAACTCCTCCTCGGAGATGCCCTTCAGGGCCGGGGTCCTCAGGCCGTTCTGCTCCGGGGCCACCCCGTGCTCGAACTCCAGGGCGTGGTTCTCGATCCTGCGCTGCACCCTCATCCTCTTGTTCTCGGTGTCGTTCTTTCTTATCAGCGCCATGTCGCCCTCCTTCTGCTCCTGGATGTTCCTGTGGACCGTCAGGTACGGGTATGCCGTGGCGACATACCTCAGGCCGGTGGCCGTCTGCTCGTACAGCAGCGCCGCGTCCATCTTCAGCGGGTCGAACCGCACGATGAACTCCCTGCCCGTGTTCACCTTCCTCCACCCGTAGTCAGGCGTCCCGTCTTCGGTCAACACCTCATAGGTGTATCTGCGCTTCCTGTACTGGATGGAGATGCCGTCGGCCGTGAACCGCGACGGGCGGTCCGTCCTTATCCAGAAGAGCTCCACCATATCGATCTGCGACACGGCCTCAGCCTCCGGGTTCTCGCTCGCCAGATACGCGGCCATACGGTCGTTGGCGGCGTTCCATCTCCCGCGCGCCTCAGCGTAGGCGGCAAGCAGCTCCTCGTAGGTGTAGAGGCTCTCCTTGTTCTCCTCCACGAACTCGCGGTCTATCTTCCAGCCGCTCTTGGACGAGATGTTCGCTCCCGTGAACCGCCAGTCCTGCGCCAGGACGCTCCTCTGGAACTCCCCGAAGAGCCGCTCTATCGTCTTCGACTGCGGGTTGTACGGCGAGGTGGTGCGGGACACGTGTGACGTGATGCTCGCGAAGAACGCCTGCGCCACCTTCGAAGTCTGGGAGCCCTGGTTGTCCGTAACGATCTCGTAAGGCTTGTGGCCCGACGTCTCCACGGCCATCCTGAACGCCCTGTACTGCAGGTCGAAGTTCTCCGTCCTGCCCACGGCGTAGCCGAGCAGAGTGTCGTTGAACGCGTCGGCCACCTCGTACACGTAGGCCGTCTTGACCACCAGCTTCCCGCCCTCGTACTCCTTGTAGAAGAGGTTCAGCTTCGTGCCGTCGCCGTACCAGAGGGAATCCCTCATCGTCGGCATCAGGGTCTTGTTGTGGCGGGAGAAGAGCTGCTTCGACGCCAGCTCCCCGTACACCGCGTCGTACCACCGCGGCTTGACATCCGGACGCTCGAGGAACTGCCTCAGGGAATTCTCGCTCTGGATAGGCTTCCAGCCCTTGTCCCCGCAGACGCGGTTGTACTCCTCGAGCATCTGCCCGAGCGTGTACACCGGCACCCTGCTGCGCCTCAGGGCGATGAGCAGCCGCTCGCCCTCGGCGGTGATCTTGATGGTGTTTCGGTTGCCGAACTTGCCCGACACGAGGCAGATGTAGCCGTCCTTCGCGTACTCGCGCATCTTGGCCCTCAGCCTCGCCTCGCTCTTCGGCAGGGTGTGCCCGTAGGTCTCGCGGAGCTCCTCCGACGCCCGGAAGATGTTCGACCAGATGACCGGGGTGTTGTTGTTGCACGCCCTGCGCATCGCCCTCTGCGTGTTGTACATCCCGCGGATGGCGTTCAGCACCCTCGCGTTGACCGTGTACTCGCGCTGCTTCTCCTCCGGGATATGCTCACCGTTCGGGAGGATGTGGTCGTGGAAGAAACGCTGCGCCTCCGCGTCCTGCGGCAATCCGGCCCGCTCCCTTCTCATCAGAGCCTCCGGCTCGCCGTACTTGGCGACGAACCGCGCCTTGAACCGCTCCGGCAGCGACGCGTACTCCACCAGGGCGTAGCTCCCCAGGCCCTTGCCGGGACGCAGGACGTTGATGCGGCCGCGGCACTGCAAATTGCGGTAGTTGCCTCTTGACATGACGGCGTCGCCGCCATTGTCGCCGGTTAGCTCATCTACCGTCACGGCTATTATGTTTCCGTAATATTCCATTTCACTTTGTCTGTTGGCGGGGAGGGGCGGAATCGAACCGCCTGGCACTGCCTGTCCTCCCCATATCCGGAGCGCTGGAGGACCGCCCCGGTCCTTTATGAAAAAACTTAGAATGGCTTAGCTATGAACATCCTCCAGTGTCATCCCCCTTGATTTCAGACCAGATGCCCAGGACCCCGGCATACACCAGCGAGAAACTCACGCACCACACAAAAGGCCAGGGCTTGACCACCGCGCCGAGCGCCATCCCGACGAGCACGAGCAGGACGCATCCCGCTATCCTCAGCGCCCGTCTCATTTCTTCGCCGATTCGGCCAGACACTTCTCCGAGAGCATCTGGGCATGGAACAGGAGATTGCCCCAGGCCTGCAGGGTCACCGCGCTGTAGGACTCGATCACCTTGCCCCCCTGCAGCACCCGCACGTCGCTGCTATGCCTGTCGATCCTGACCTGCACTCCGCCGGGGAAGGTCTGGATGATCTCATCGACCGTGTATTCGGTCCGGCAGTTCGTGATGAAGTTCCGCTCCTCGATGGAGCCGCCGTGCAGCAGGGCGTACTGCCTGATCGCCTCCGGGCGGTCGCCGTTGGTCAGGTAATTGAGTGCTGCCCAGACCGTGGGCCTGGAGACTCCGAACTTTGAAATCAGCTCCACGCGGAGCCCTTCTGGTACTCTGATGTATATTCTCATAATGATTATTGGTTGATTTCCGCTTATAACTTGATGGTCTGGAACCCTTCATCTATCCACGTCTCCTCTCGGGCCGTGAGCCTGTCCTTGAAGTCCGCGCAAAATCCCTCGATGAAACCGTCCCACGGCTCGCTGTCATAGAGCAGCTCCCCGGTGTAGTGGAAATGGAAGTTGTTTTTCACCAGCACCGCTATCGCCATCTCGATAGCACCGGCGTCGCCGTACAGCGTGTAAACCCGTCTCTTTGTCATATTTTCCTTAATCTGTTTTATTTTTTCCTTACCTTTGTCCACGGCTTAACCGTGTTAAGTACCGCAAATATATAGATTATTCCCTACATTCAAAATAAAATTTAGATAATTATTTATATTATGTCGCAAATTGTCGAGAGAATAGGTGCATTCATCAAACAAAAAGGGGTAAGCGTACGCTCCTTCGAGCAGAGCATTGGTGCATCTAATGGATCAATAGGTAGAGCTATATCCAATGGGAGCGATATTAATTCATCATGGATATCGAAAATTATCGACACATATCCCGAGATTAATACTACCTGGCTCGTGATCGGCGAAGGCGAAATGCTCAATTCCGCCAGGCCTGTTTCTGTCGAGCATCAGTTCAACCTGGTGACCGACCGCAACCTCACATCCCAGGACATCCCGCTCTACGACTTCGACGCATCGGCCGGACTGGTTGCGATTTTCAACAACCACAACATCGAGCCGGAAGACTTCCTCCGCATCCCGAACCTCCCGCCGGTGGACGGGGCGATATATGTGCGCGGCGAATCGATGTCCCCGCTCCTCAAGTCCGGCGACATCGTGATGTACAAAAAAAAGGAGCTGTCCATCGACAGCATCCTCTGGGGAGAAATCTATCTCCTCTCCTTCATCTATGACGGCGACAGTTACACCGCCGTCAAATACATCCAGAAATCCGACGACCCGGGCAAGATCCGTCTCGCCAGCTTCAACCCGTCCTTCGCACCCAAGGACATCCCCCTCTCATCTGTCACCGCCCTCGCCCTTGTCAAAGCCTCCCTCACCTTCCACACGATGGAATAAAAAAAGGCCGGCACCTCCTTTGCCCCTGTGGCACATGGGCAAAGCCTGTCTTGTCGCTTAAAGCGATAACGCCCAGCATCTGGGATAATGCCGGGCGCTATTTTTCTACCCTGAAGGAGAAATACCCTTTGAGAGTGGAGGTGTTAGATATGGCCTAACTCGTTAAATGACACGGCAAAGTAAACCCTTTTGATTAACAAGAAAAAGATTTTGCGCACTTTTTTCTGCGGTGCAAATGCCTTATCCGGTCATTATCACCCACTTACCCCACGATTTCCCCGCCGTTCCCCTGCCATAAAGGGGTACTATACCGCCGTTTTGGGGCATTTTCCGCCCCTTTCGTGTCACTAACCCTCCCCGTAGAGGGGTGCAGATGTCGTAAAAGTGATGACCTAAATGATGACCTAATGGGGTACATTTCGTTTTAGCAAATGATGACCTAAATGATGACCTAAGCGATGACCTTATCTCTTCTGGGAACATATCTGGGGCATTCCCGTCTGAGGTAGGAATTCGACCGTTTGAAAGGTCTTTCCCCGCCGTTTGAAAACCATTCACCACCTCTACCCTCTACTTCTCCCCGTCCATCTTCCGTCACGCCTCTCCTTGCCTGCCTTTTCGCCGTTTCAAGCCCCTCCGGCCTCGTTCCGCTACCTCTGTGGCCATTCTCCCATTTACGCAAAAAACCTCCAGAGCAAGGCCCTTTTTGACCCTTTCTGAAGGCAATGTAACATTTCAGCTCGAACGCAGCCTTTCAACCGCCCCCCCGAATGTCACACAAAAGTAAAGCAAATGTAACATTTCGTTTTATCCCCAACCAACCCCGCCAACCTCCCTAACTCCCTCACAATCATCCAACTTACACTCCCCAACCCCTCTACCCATTTATACACATTTCGTTTTTACCCCCATA
>CAVCRS010000061.1:0-49673 GCA_963604635.1 Faecalibacillus sp. | reverse complement strand
CGTCGCTCTTCGGCTACACGAAGATGGACATGGGCATCGCGAAGCTGCACTTCGAGATCGGAGCGGGGAAGGAGAATTTCGAGTGGGCGGAGTGATGAAGATCGAAGAAGCGATAGTCTATGTCCTCGCCGAACGCAACTGCGGGATGCGCACCGAGCAGATAGCGGATGTCATCAACGCCAGAAAGCTCCACGTCCGCAGGGACGGCCAGCCGGTGACCTCCGCGCAGGTCTATGCCGTCGTGATGCGCTATCCCGACACCTTCGTCAAGGCCGAGGGAAGGATAATGCTGATGATGTGAGGCGTATGTCCAGGTTTCTCATAGCCATACTCGTTCTCGTCAATGCCATGACGCTGCAAGCCCTATCACAGAGCGGATATTCCGCAAAGTGATATCTCGTATCCGCAGATTATACCATAAGGAACGCGCCGGTAATGTAAGCATCACAGCCGCGATATCAGCTTCTCGGCCCTTTCGGTCACCTTCTTCTTCAGGACCTCGCAGCGGCTGATGTCCACATCGTCCGAATTGGCCAGCACGAAGCTCGCCAGGGCGTTGAGCGAGTAATCGCTCAACAGGGTCGTTTTCAGCCTCCAGGCGGTCTCGCCGGTCTTCTCCAGACATCCGCGCGTGCCAGGGTGCTGGTCAATCAAGTTGTTCATCGCGAGGACGCTGTGCAGGTCGACGTCGACATCTATCTTCGTATTCCCGGAGAAGCCGAAAACATCCAGAGGCTTGACCGAGTGCTGCTTCTCGGCGTTCCAGTTCTCGGAGAGGACCTTCACGTCGTCGCATCTTCTGAGGCGGAAGACCTTGTTCTTCCTGTCCTTCGGGTCCCACGCCCAGACGGAGTCCAGCCGCGAAGGGTCCGTGAAGGCGAACGCCTCGACCTTCCTGTCCCTGTCTGTATTGCTGCTGGAGGAGTCGTAGCCTTCCAGGACAACCATCTTCTTCATGGAGATGGCACGGCGCACCGCGGAGATCTTCGGCTCGAGCCCGTTCCTCTGGAGGATCTTCACCGAGGATACCTCCTCGACAAGCCTGTCATCCATCTTCCTGCTGGACGACCCGGACCTGTAATAAGTCTCATCGTGGAAGTAGACCACCCCGTCCTTAGCCGGGCGCACGCGAAGGTCAAGGACCGTCCCGTCGCAGATCCACTCCGGAGTCACGCATTGGTAGTCCTCCGGAAAAGACTTCTTCACCATATCCATTATAAAGCGCTGGTAGGCGTCCGCGTCATCCCCCTTCGAAGGGTCGATGGTCCCCAATGCGATGAGGGCGTCTATGTCCGCCTGCACGCCGCTGACCAGACGCCTCTTCTCGTCCGTTCCTATGTACAGATGCCCCTCACCCTGCTCCTCATAGCGGTTCATGAACGCGCACACGGTCTTCAGGCACTTGGCCGACTGCGACGTCACGTTGACGGAAGCGGTATTGTTGTCGAAGACGAGAGACATCTTGTGCTCCACGCTCTCCCCTTCCGGCGGGAACGGGAAGCGGGACTCGTCCTCGTCCTCATCCTCGGGGATGGCGTCCACCGTCTTCAGGATGATGCATATCTCCCTGTGCAGGTCCTTGCGCAGGCGCTTGAGCGACGCGCTGCCGGAGAAGCGGTTCGACGCCTGGACGAGCTTGGCGACGGACGACACGTCCTCGTCCCCGCCGCGGATGGACTCGTCGAGGAGGGCGTCACTGTCCTCTCTGCCGAAGCAGGCCAGGACAGCGCACATCGGAGCGAAGAAGCCTGTGGAGTCCCCCTCTATGGCCGTGACGGCGTCGAAGCGGCGCCGCGCGAAGTCGACCGTCCTCGAGAGATAGGCTCTCTGGAGGCCATAGTAGGCCCCGTCCTCCCCGTCTCCCGTCACCGTGGAGAGAATCTGCGCGGCGGTCAGGCCGCAGCCGCGTTCCGAGGAGTTCTCCAGCCCGCCGGACTTCAGGTCGAGGAGACGGTGGAGCAGGGTCACGGACAGCGGGTCAAGACGCCTGACCTCCTTCCTGACCGGCATCGGCTCACGGATGACCTTGGTCTTGTACTGCATATATGTAAGGAAGTTCCTCCTGACTTCCAACTCATCGAAAATCCCTTCCTCCGGCTCCCTGTCGCTCACCTCGGCGATGAGGAAGTCGAACTCCTTGCTGTAGTCGACTATGTCCAGGGACCTCAGCGCGCCCTTCTCGATGTCCTCGAACCCGCTCCTCACGAGGAAGCCCTCGCGCGTGAGCCAGGTGTTCATCACCTTGCCCGACTTCGGGAAGAGCAGGACGGCGTCCATCGTGCCGTAATGGCCGTCGACATCATCGGACCAGTACTCCCTGTAGATGAAATCCAGCACGGTGTCATCTATGGAGAAGCTGTCCAGGTCCGCAAGATACGTGACGTTTATGAGCGTGCCCGGACGGTAGACGTCGGTGAAGTGGTTCATGTAGAAGCCGCGGATGTTGGAGGCGCCGCACGTGATGCGCACCTCGCGCGCCAGCCGCTCATAGGCGGGGTCGGTGCTCTCGGCTATCATCGTGTCGTAGCCCGTGCTGGTGACGCGGACGGTGAGCTCGGCGCCGTCGCGGTAGGTCTTCAGCCTGACCGGCTCCTCCGAAGGGGTCACGTCCATGCAGTCCTTCATGTATCTCTCCGGGCGGAAGCCGCTCTTCAGGTCATCCTTGGATGCCCATATGTCCAGGCCGTCCAGAGGCACTGTGAAAGCCGGCCTGAGAGTGGACATGCTCTTTATGGCGAGGAGGGCCCTGTTCGTGTCGAACACGCCGACCCTGCCGCCGCTGACCTTGACGGTACCGTGCCCTTCGAACCAGACGTCCTCCGAAGCGGGGGCCATCACTGCGCCGTCCATCGCTCCGACGAAGACCGCCTCGTCAAACTGGGTCACGTCGTCCATGTCGAAGCCGGCGGACTCCAGCCTCTCCGAAGAGAGCGTGCGCATCAGAAGACCGCAGAGGCGTGAAGCATTGGCCGGCGCCAGGACGGCCATCAGGTAACAAAGCAGGCGGAAGAACTGCAGCGAGCGGGAGTCCCCTTCCCGCAGGAGCAGTAGCGTCTGCGCCGCGATGACCTTGACGTCCCTCTCCAGCTTCTCCCTGTCCCTGCGCAGGCTGTCCCGCAGAGGAGTGTCGGCCGCGTCCTTCGCTATCTGCTTGGCGCGGTCGTCCACGAGGCCGGCCGTGGTCCTGAACGAGCTGTCCTGAGAGAGGTCAGACTGCGACGCGAGGGCGTCGCGGAGGTACTTCATCACGCTGTCATTGTACGTGTCGATATATTCCGCGTTCATCGGGAACCACGGAAGGGCGGTCTGCATGCCCTTGATGTCTGTCTTTAAGGATTCGGTCGGCATAAAGCGAGCGGTTTGTTCAAGTGTCTATCATCTGCGGGGCGGAGGAATCCGCCCAATGAGCAAATATACAGAATCTTTCGTGAAATGATTCCACAGGAGGCTGGAAGTCATACGTACAAGAAAAAGAGGTACGGTCTTCCTGACGACAGGGCCGTGGACTTGTCGGCGGACGATTACGAGACAGGCGACGAAAGGTGGTATGAGGAGTTCGTGTCGGCAATAGGAGAGGACGAGCAGTTTGAAGTCATCGGGTGCTACTCGACGGATTCGGCCGTCCTGCACAACGTGTACGAAGGCTGGATCCACCCCCACACCTATACGGGACACCCCGTCAAAAGCGACGGCATCGGGCTGATCCGGAAGCCATATGACAGGGACTTCCCTCTCGCATGTGATTTTTACAACTTGAACGACGCGGTGTTTCTGGCCTTCGCGTTCGAGTATTGAATCCGCGAATTGCGTTGATAACGCAATTTGAGTTATTTCAGTTTTAACGCAAATACTGGTTTCTGTTGATGCAGGCTGCATGTTTTGCGTTGATAACGCATATTGAGCCAGCGACTCATTTTTCACCGTCAACGAATTCAGAGCCAATCTCTTCAGGCTCCGGGGACGGGACGAATCTCCTCGCGTCGAGGCCAGCGTCCATGCCGTCGGCGAAGTAGCGCCACCACGGCTGCGCGTTCTTGAGGACGGACAGGAAGGCGTCCTTCCCCTTCTCCCTTATGTACGAGTCCGGATCGGCGGGCACGTCGAAACGCGCCACCAGAATACTTTCGAAGCCGGGCCTTGCGGCGCGTATCTCGGACACGGATTGCATGACGCTCTGGAATCGCTTTCCGACGTTCGGGACGGCGTTCCCCTGCCCGTCTACCATGGTGTCGAGGTCAAGGCAGAGGACTATTGACTCCGTGCCTGCGCGCAGGGCCGCGGCGGCCTGGCCGCGCCTGACGGTCGAGCCTCCGATGGACACGACGCCCGGGATGCCGTAAGATGCTGCCGTGAGTGCGTCCATCTCGCCCTCGACGGCGATGATGACACGGCTGCCGCCCTCCGGGTAGTTGAAGAAGGCCGACCGGCGGTCAAGCCCAACGCTGGCGGTGTACTTGGGCACGACGCCGTCACGAACCGCCCTGAAGAGGAACCCCTTCAGCACGCCCGAGCAGACGTACGGAATGGCCAGCACGTGTGACTCCCCCACCGTGGCCGGCACCGGACAGGCCAGGTTCACTTCCTCGCGGGAGAAGCGCAGCTGCGCCATCCGCCTGATGACGGACTCCCAGCGCGGCACGAAGCCGAAGCCGAGGGATTCGGACGCCTTGACATCGAACCCCCTGCGCTTGAGATAGGCTCTTGCTGAAGAGGCCTTGCCATTATTGAGGAGATTCCACCTGAAATAGTCCCGAAGCTCCCTGAGAATGGCCTGGGACCTGTCCCTGTCCTTCTTTAGAGGAGCAGAGTCCGTCTCCAGAGGCATCCCGAGGGAATGCTCGCAGGAGAACTTCTCCAGGAAGCGGTAATAGTCGACGCCGTCGGACGGATTGAATCCGGCATCGCGCATGAGGATGTCTATAAGCTGTTCCGAGGGGCCGCCCTGTTCGCAGGCATGGGACGGGCTGGATTCCAATACATAGGTCTTGTCGGGACGGGGATGCCTGGGGTCAGAGAGGTCGAGCTTGAGCGGGCTGACCCACCGGTCTCCCCTCCTGACGAATCGGTACTGAGGCAGCAGGATGCCAAGGTTCGAATAGATGTACGGGAAGAGCGTCCTCTCCCGCCATTCAAGAATACGTTCTTTCTGTTCGTCAGTCATTGGTCAAAGTGTTGTTGAAGTCCTGTGTGCCTACTGTTCGTCCGGTCCTTCGAAGATGCCTCCGAGCATGTCGCCGACCGTGGCCGTCCCGTCCGCACGGGGGGTCTGGCGCTGAGCTGAGGCGGCGCCTGAGAGGATGCTCGAGACGGTCTGTTCGGAGTCCTTCGCCCTGCGCTCGCGGGGCGTGTCCTGGGCGGGCCTGGACGGCTTCACTATGCCGGTCTTGCTGACGACGATGCCGCAGGCCTCCCTCAGGTGCTTCTTGACCGCGTTGACAACATACCCCTGGGGGCTGTTGGCCCTGCCGGCGGAAGGTGTGATGGAGATGAGGAACTCCTCGAGGTCGAAATTCTTCCGGGCGGTGTCGAAGAGCACGAGATTGGACTTGATCTCGGACATCGTGAAGCCGAGGTTCTTCACGAGGCGGTCGACGACGGCCCTTCCGAGGACGTCAACGGACACGCCGGCCCTGTTCATCATGTTCGTCGTGCTCTCGTAGCGGAGCTGGTGCTTCGGGAAGAAGATGATTGACGTTATCGACTTTCGGCCGGTCCGGCCGCGGTTCTGCTCCGCCGACGTGGAGTAGGCCGGCTCCCAGTCGAAGGTCCACGGGGACACCCTGTCAAGCTCCTCCTTCGCGCTCACGATGGTGTTCCTTATGAAGTCCTTGGTCTTCGCGTACTTGTCCGTCAGCCCCCACTGCTCGCGGAGCTCGGCTATGGTGTACTGGAGGGGCTCGGTCTGGTTGCTTATGAGCTTGAACATCCTGAGGGAGCAGGTGCGCGAGAACTTCATGGCCACCTGCAGGTCATATCTGCGGAATCCCTTCGAGAAGTCCAGGATGGCCTCCCAGGTGTTCTTGTTGACGTTCACTATGATCACGCCCGGCTTGCGGTTGACCCAGATGTCGTTCACGAGCTGGTGCGCCTCGAACTCGTAGACCTGTCGTCCGGCGGCGTCGAGCACCGGCTGCCCGTTCTTGTAGGCCGGCCTCTCGTGCGACACGGTCTTGTTCATCAGCTCGCGAACGGCGTTCTTTGCGTTGGTGTAGTTCGTGCTGCTCTGGCTGGACAGAAGCTCGCGCGCCTCTATCTCGACGGACGCGTCGCCGAGCGGGCCGATGCTCACCTGGCGGATGGCAGACCCGTCGCGGAAGTTCAGCCCGGCCACCTGACACTGGGCCGCGCGCACGAGCAGCATCATCAGGCGCTCCGAGTAGATGCTCAGGTCCTGATGGCCGGTCGCGAATATATATGACTCAACCACGCTCCTCGTGGTCGTCGCCAGGGTGTTCAGTCCTTCCTCGTTCTCTTCCTTTGCCATAGCTGTACGGATGATTTCAAAACTCCCATCTTATTGTAAAACTCCCTTTTCGCGGGATTGCGGATGATTGCAAAACTCCCCTTTTGAATTTCAGAACTCCCTTTTCGGAATTTCAATTCAGGCTTCAACGCGCTAAAGTTAAATAGATTGCAGAAAGCGGTAAAATTTCTGAAAAGACATAAATAAGTTTTGTCGAAGACTGACAAGACATGCTTCCCAAAAGGTAATGAGAAGAGGGAAACGCCGTTCCGGCCATCTGGACGGGCATCTGATAATTCCAAAACTCCCCTCTTATTCCAGAACTCCCCTTTCTCGAGGTTGCGGATGATTGCAGAACTCCCCTTTTGAATTTCAGAACTCCCTTTTCGGAATTTCAATTCAGGCTTCAACGCGCTAAAGTTAAATAGATTGCAGAAAGCAGTAAAATTTCTGAAAAGACATAAATATGTTCTGTCGAAGACTGACAAGACATGCTTCCCAAACAGGTATGAAGAGACGGAAAGCCCGCGTACGGCTGTGATGGCCCTACATCCAACTGTTCCATATTCCGTTCGTTCCGTCATTCGTCAATCCGGGGAAGATTAAAATTGCGTTTCCGGGAAATTTCACAATCAATCTTCTCCTCTTTTCTGCAAATCTATAAAAAGGGACTGAAATAATCAAGGGGAGAAGAAAAATATCATCAATTTTCTCCCTTTTTGTTTGGGGAGCGAATTGATTAAAAGTTTCGAAATTCTTAATTCTAAAACTCCCCTTTGGTAAATATCTGATTCTCAAAATATAGACGAATTCTTCCGGCACCCGCCGGTAAAAACTGCAATCTACAGGCCTCTGTAGCCGTTCTGCATCGGCATTAATTTTCTCCCCTTTTTATGAATAATCACGCCGCTTCGATAATTAATTTTCTCCCCTTTTATTCAGCGTACGTGTCTCATAATTCTGAAACTCACCTCATTTGCAGCTTCCCGTATTCAGTGTCCAGAGCCTAACGCCGGCGGCTATAAGAAGTCGGACATCCCGCTGAACTCCTCCTTCCGTCAGGCGAATTCAGAACATCCTCCCGCCAGGCATTTGTCGATTGCACCCGCTGTTTTTCGTTTAATTCCCGCGGGTACATTCTCATCTCCGATACTCAAAACGTGGATGATGCCAAGGCCGTGTTTTCCCGTGCTGATTAACCTATGCCCTTATCACGAACGAATGCCGCCGCGGGGTACAGCCGCAGCGGCATTCGTTCTACGGATGGAGCTCCGTAATCTGTCAAAACTATCTGTACATCTTCCTGTATAGGTCCTTCACGGCCTGGTCTATGAGTTCCCTTATGGTCTGCCCGCTGCGGAACTTCATCTCATCGAGAAGCTTCTTCGTCTCCCTTGCCATCTGGGCGTTGAACGGGACAAGATCCTCGGCCTCCTTGGCCTTCTTCTTTGCAGGCTCTGCGGCCGGAGCCGGTACCGGTTCGGACGTCGGCTTCTTCACCTCCGTTCTGGTCTCGGCGGCACTCTCCCCTGTCTCGCTCCCCTGCTTCGGCCTGCTTATCAATATGGGACCTTCGTCGAGAGTTTTCTTTTTGAACTTGTCGAATCCTGTAGGCATATCTTTATATCTTTAATTCTTTATAACTTCAATACTTTATTTAAAGAAAACTTTATTTCTTTATCAGCCAACTTACTTAATCTCAATTCTTTCCAAAAGTTCATTGGCTACCTTCAGGTAATCCTGGGTGGCCCTTCCCGCAGGGTCGAACTCGTATATGTTCTGCTGGAACGAGGCCGACTGGGCTATCTTGGTGGACTTGCGGATGACAGGCCTGATGAGGTATCCGCCGAGGTCGCTCTCAATCTTGTCCAGATACATGTCGGAAAGGTTGTTCTTCTCGTACCTGGTCACGATGACGCCGATGAGCATGAGGTTCGGATTGAGGCGCTTGTTCGTTATAACCTCGTTGTAGAGGTTCGCCACCATCTTCATTCCGCGGTAACTCAGGCCTTCGGCGTTGGTCACCATCACCATGTAGTCCGAGGCGACGAGCGCATTGTACGTAATCACTCCGAGCGCCGGCGGGCAGTCTATGAGGATATAGTCGTACCTGTCCTTGACCGTGGCCAGGAGGTCGGCCAGCAGGAATTCCCTTACTGTCTGCCTCGCGGTGTCCCTGTCGAAGTTGGAGAGGTCCAGATCCGCGGGAACGATGTCGATGTTCTCGCTGACGCTGTGTATCGGGAGCCCGAACTCGGGACCGCCTACGAACGCGTCCTCTATCGTTGTCTCCCATTCCTTTTCAGACGGATCGGTGTCCGTCACGATCGAAGTCAGGTTGGACTGCGAGTCCAGGTCGATGAACAGTATCTTCTTCCCCAGTCTGGCCCAAGCCTGGCCTATGGCGCAGCATGTCGTGGTCTTGCCGCAGCCTCCTTTGTTGTTAACGAAACAGAGTGTCTTTCCCATTGTCGATATAAGTCTTTCCGCAAATATATGAATTTTTCTTTAAATAAAGTAAACTTTACTTCTTTTTATAAAGTTTTCTTTATTTCTTTATATCTTGAAAACATTATTTCTTTATAAACAGACTCATTAGACAAGTCTGTGAGCTAGATTTTTACTTTTCAAGGGTGAATTATACATCTCAGACATTCTCTTTATTTCAAGAAATAAAGATTCAAAGTTTTCTTTATTTCTTTATTGAAATCTCACCTTTAAACGAATACTTTCAGGTCTTATCTTATTACTGATTGATGAATTATGAACATGGATGCAGTTCATATACTGACACGTTTCTATTCTATTATGGTTACCTCTCAGACGCTTCTCGGTTGCTGTGCCCCCTCCTTCTCAGGAAGAATTCTTCATGTTTCGTCCTTCCGGTTGACTGCCCACTGTCTTCTTTGTCGGATCCTTTTCTCTCAATAAAGAAATCTGTATTTCTTCAATTAAAGAAAATGCTTCTGTTCAGTTCTGCTCTCACGAGAATAGTATTCATTCCTTCTTGCTATATCCCATATGCTATTTCTCATATTTATCTTTATTTAAAGAAAACTTTAATTAAAGAATCAATTGCAAAACCCCTGACTGCAGTTTGCCATATGATATTGATAATTCCATTCTGTCTTATAGATAATCATGAATATAGTTTTCAAGAATTAAAGAAATCTTTATTCCTTTAATTCTTTACTGTGCGTTAAATTTCAAGAAGCCCCGCATCCATTAACTCGCTATAGCGAACGATGGGGCTCACTACCACCGTATTCTGATAGGGGAGCGATAACAATAAAGAATTAAAGAAAACTTTAATTAAAGAATTTAGGCTGCTCTAACTGTATATCCTTTACTGTCTGTCCAGAAGAGAACCTGAGCCAATACGCGCACCGTCAGAATCTAAATTGCCAAGATTTAAAGAAATCTATATTTCTTTATCAGACGTCATTATCAGGAATTTATGCTCCTGCATCTTGAACACTTGCTATTGCGGTGACGATTCTCATCCCCGTGAACATTTTATCCCGATAGGGGAGTGATAATAATAAAGAAATAAAGAAAACTTTATTTAAAGAAATAAAAGATAGGATAGTTCCAGAAATCGCTGATAAAAATCAAGAATATGCCACCGAAAATTGAACACCTCTGCAGTGGCAGTCGTTCTGGAATTACGAGTTCAGATTCCAGAAATTCGCTGTACCTTTGCTCTTGATATGCGCGTTTTGAAGCGCGTTGCCAAGATTAAAAAAGATGAATTCTATATGAAGCAGCCTGACAGAATAGAGATCCGTGGTGCCAGAGTGCACAACCTTAAGAACGTGGACGTGGACATTCCCCTGGGGAAGATTGTCGGCATCGCCGGCGTCTCCGGCTCGGGCAAGTCGTCCTTCGCCCTCGGTGTGCTCTATTCGGAAGGCTCCAGACGCTATCTCGAGTCCCTGTCGACCTATACGCGCAGGCGCATGACCCAGGCCGCGAAGGCCGACGTGGACGAGGTGCTCTACGTCCCGGCCGCCCTGGCGCTCCACCAGCGTCCCGGCATCCCCGGCATCCGCAGCACCTTCGGCACCGGCACGGAGCTGCTCAACAGC
This sequence comes from Faecalibacillus sp., assembly GCA_963604635.1. GTDB lineage: Bacteria > Bacteroidota > Bacteroidia > Bacteroidales > UBA932 > Cryptobacteroides. The sequence continues at coordinate 39,122 of CAVCRS010000061.1, read as the reverse complement.
CTCCGTCTGATGTACTCCCGCCTCGCGTCCCACCGCTGCCCGAACGGGCATTACGTGGAGCCCACATTGCTCGTTGCCGCAGGCAAGGAGCTCGTGTGCCCCGAGTGCGGCGCACATTTCTACGCCCCGTCAGCCGAGGAGCTTTCCTTCAACGGTCAGGGCGCCTGCCCGACCTGCGGCGGCACCGGCACCGTGCGTACCGTGGACGAGTCCACGCTGATTCCGGACGGGAGCCTGAGCATCGACGACGGCGCAGTGGCCCCGTGGGGTTCGCTGATGTGGTCTCTGATGAAGGATGTCTGCCGGGCCATGGGCGTGCGCACCGACATACCCTATAACCAGTTGACGGACAAGGAGAAAGATATAGTCCTCCACGGCCCTGCCGAGAAGAAGCACATATTCTACCATCCCAAGGGCAGCAATGACGCGTGCGAGCTCGACTTCACCTACTACAACGCCGTCTATACCGTCGAGAACGCCCTGAGCAAGGTCAAGGACGAGAAGGGGATGAAGCGCGTGGAGAAGTTTCTGCGCACCGACGCGTGCCCCGACTGCGGCGGAAGTCGGCTCAGCGAAGCGGCCAGGGCGCCCCGTCTGAGAGGACTGACATTGGCCGAGGCCTGCCGGATGACGCTCTCCGAAGCGGTCGAGTGGGTGCGCGGCGTGCCTTCATCCCTGCCGGACGCGATGCGTCCAATGGCGGAGAGCATCTGCGCGTCTTTCCTCGACACGGCCCGGCGCCTGCTCGACCTGGGCATCGGCTACCTGGCCCTGGACCGCGCTGCATCCACCCTCTCCACCGGCGAGAGGCAGAGGATGCAGCTGGCGCGGGCCGTCCGCAACCTCACGACGGGCGTGCTGTATGTGCTGGACGAGCCTTCCATCGGTCTGCACCCCGCGAACATTGTCGGGCTCTGCGGCGTGATGGACGATCTGGTCGCGGACGGGAACTCGGTGATTCTGGTAGACCACGACACACAGATACTTTCGCACTCCGACTGGCTGATCGAGATGGGCCCGGGCGCGGGCTCGCAGGGGGGAAAGGTGATAGCCGAGGGCGGATTGGACGAAGTCCGGAAAAATGGGCGGTCGAAGATCGGACCATTCCTGAGCGGAGCGGCTTCGGTGCGCGTGCGTGTGCGTGAACCGCTGGACGGGCGCAACATCTTCAGCCTGGGCAGGATACGGATGATGACTGACGCCATCCACACGGTGCGGCCGCTGGATGTGGAGATCCCGCTCGGGCGGCTGACGGTAGTGACCGGCGTGTCGGGTTCGGGCAAGACCACTATGGTGCTGGAGAGCCTTGTGCCTGCTCTTCAGGCTCTTACGTCACATACAGCCTTGCCTTCTCACGTGCGTTCCATAGACGCCGAAGGGATACGGCAGGTCAAGCTCATAGACGCTTCGCCCATCGGCATCAACATACGCTCCACCGTGGCGACCTACGCCAATGTCCACGACGAGCTGCGCAAGGTCTTCGCGAAGACTCCCGAGGCCAGGAAGCACGGGTTCAAGGACGGAGACTTCTCCTACAACACCGGCAGGCTGCGCTGCCCGACCTGCGACGGCACGGGCGTGATAAGCCTTGATGTTCAGTTCCTTCCGGACGTGGATGTGCCCTGCCCGGACTGCCGGGGATCGCGGTATTCGAGGACTGCGGGCCTTATCCGGCGCGAGAACGCCGCAGGGGAGTTCCACTCTCTGCCGGAGCTGATGGATATGGACATCAACGACGCGCTGAGCGCCTGTGCGGATCTGAAACTCATAAGGCAGAGATTGCAGGTGCTGCAGGATCTCGGGCTGGGCTATCTCACTCTGGGCGAGCAGACTCCGAGCCTTTCCGGCGGCGAGGCGCAGAGGCTCAAGCTGGCGAGCGAGATGGGACGCGGGCAGAGCGGTTCGGTGTTCGTGTTCGACGAGCCGACCATCGGCCTGCATCCGTCGGACGTGATGAGCCTGCTGTCTGTGTTCCAGAGCCTTATAGACCACGGGGCCACGGTAATCGTGATCGAGCACGACCTCGACGTCATCCGCAATGCCGACTATGTGATAGATATGGGTCCCGGCGGCGGCGAGGAGGGCGGACGGATTGTGGCCACGGGCTCTCCCGCAGCCATCCGCTCCTGTCCGGAGAGCGTCACCGGAAAATTTCTGTAATATAATAGAGGCTGGCTTTGTAATCTCCTATCAGTCAGGCCTTTCTATCTGATGAAGTTCGTGCTGACCCGTTCCTCGTGGGAGGGGAGTCCGAACTTTTCCTTTCCCAGGCTGATGCTCTTGATGAGGAAGGCCATGTTGCGGGCGAGCTGGCGCATTGTCTGCAGACCTTCCGCGTCCTGCTGCGCCTCACCGGGCAGACGCCCGTGGACGCTGTTCCAGTATTGGGAGGAAACGACCGGCATGTTGCTGATGGTGAAGTACTTGTTCAGCGCGTCGAACGTCGCTGAGGTTCCGCCTCTGCGCGCTACCGCCACGGCCGCGCCGACCTTCATGCTCTTGTCGAACGGGGCCGAGTAGAAGAGCCGGTCGAGGAACGAGACCATCGTGCCGGCGGGGGAGGCGAAATAGACAGGAGACCCGATGACAAGGCCGTCCGCCTTCTCGAACTTCGCGTTCACTTCATTCACGATGTCGTCGAAGACGCAGCGCCCTGCGCTCGAGCACTTCCCGCAGGCGATGCAGCCGCGGATGTCCAGATGGCCGACGTGGACGAGTTCGGTCTCGATTCCCTCTTCCTCCAGGGTCTTCGCGACTTCCCTGAGAGCGACGGCCGTGTTGCCCTCTCTCTTTGGGCTTCCGTTGATTAGCAGTACTTTCATTTCTCTTGTATATTAAGTGTCTGAGAATTCAATATTTCAGGACAGTCTATCAGAAGTCTGGCGATTTTCGAATCGTGGACGATGTTCAATAGGCTAGCCCGACAATCCAGAGCGGCAGTTTCTTCCCGACCGGATACTCCAGATTGTCCGCAAGAATGTATGAGTTCGGGATATCCGCAATCTGCTCGAATGATTTGCCTTCGCCGCCGACTTCAAGGGTGACGGTTCCGTCTATCTTGAAATCTCCTGCGGACTTTCCGTATTCCACACTGTGCCCCGGGCTCAACTGGCTCACTACGAAGCACTCCCGGACGGTCCCGATCTTATTCTGAGAGCTTAGGGCGAAAAGCATGTTCGTATTGTGGATGAATATCTTGTCCGGCTTCTGCATCTTCGTCACGGACTTGTTGTCGGCGTATATCAAGTTTATCAGCTCCGCCCTGTCCATCGAACCGAGATAACTGAGTACGGTGTTCTTGTTGATTTCCAGGTACGATGCCAGCTTGGAGATGTTGACTTCATACGGAAGATTGCCCGCCAGGAACATCATCATCGCCTTGAGTTTCCTCGTGTATGCAGGATCGATGCCGCAGAACATCGGCATCTCCTGTTCGATGATGTAGGTCACGACATTCTCGATTCTGGTGTAGTATTCCACCTCGCTCCCGTCATAGAAAGGATAATAGCCGACCCGCAGATACTCCTCGAACATTTTCTGGGGCTTGCACAGGCTGTTGACCTTGTCGCAGATGCTGTCGGTGTCGGAAAGAATCTCGTCAAGGGTGAACCTCGGCAGCTCTATTCCCTTGTAGAAATGCAGGAACTCCCTGAAAGAAAGACCTTCCATAGTATAGGGTAGGACTCGTCTGGACAGGTCCGCATCGGCATTGAGAATCTGTAGAAGAGATGATCCGCTGAAAGTGATTTTGAGATCGGGATACAGCTCGCTGATTTCCTTAATTTCTTGACTCCAGGTAGGATACTTGTGGACTTCATCAAGAAACAGATGCTTTCCTCCCATCTGGTGGAAGCGTTCCGCAAGGTCAAGGAGGGAATGGGACGAGAAGTAGATGCTGTCCATAACGCAATAGAGAGCCTCGCCGGCATTGATGCCGTAGGTCTTGCGTATGTACTGCTTCATCAGCGTGCTTTTGCCTACGCCGCGCGACCCCTTGATGGCGACAATCGGCTTCTCCCAGCTTATGTCATTCATAATTCCGCGGATGATTTCCATGCTGACTCTGGAGATATACATCCTGTGTTTCTGCATCAACGTTTCCATTCCTGTAGCCTATCTTATAGGCGCAAATATAAGAAAGCTTAATTAAATAAGCAAAAAATAAACAAAACGGCTTAATTTATTAAGCGATTTGCTAGACTTCGTAGATGTCAATAGGGTAGGGGAGTGCCGGCCCTCCCGTTTCCGGAAGTGAGCTTGTTCCGTCAAGACCTCCGCCTATGATGGCCGGAAGGATTTCCCAACAGTATGAATGATTCATAAGCTCTCCCGGCTCCGCTTCTTGCGAAAATATTGCCCAAACACTTGTAAATTTGCCGTTAACCATTGTAAACGCGCGATAAGTCCCTGAGAATTGCGTATTTGTATTAAGGTTCTGATGAGATGGAGGATATCAGGCTTCTTCCAGTGTTTCTTGTGGCTGCTTTGTTTTATTTTTCTGGTGATGTGTTTTTAGTTTATCAAAAATGTTATATTTTTGTCAATGATAAGAATGGGAAGACATATAAATACTTTATCGGACGTTATCTTCGAGCAGATCCGCTCTTGGGAAAGGGGACGGATATTCTTTATCGATGACTTCAGTTTCCCGAAGAATCAGAGCGACGTGAGGATGACCCTTGCCAAGCTCACTTCCGTCAGGGAAATAGTTAGGCTCGCCAGGGGAGTCTACTGCTATCCGAAGACGGTAGGGGAGTACGGCATACAGACAGTGCTGCCTTCACCGGAGATGATCGCCGAAGCCATAGCCAGACGTGAGAAGGTCCGCATCATCCCTTACGGAGACCAGGCTTCCTGCAGGCTCGGCCTGTCCGGCGCTGTCGTCTCCGACCTCAAGTACCTCACCGACGGAGCGCCGAGACACATAAGGATTACCGGAGGAAAGACCATCTATTTCAACCACACGTCAGAAGTGAAGATGTTCGCCTACAGAAACGGACTGATGCAGTCACTCGCTTCCGCCGTCAGATTCCTTCAGGCTGACGCGATAGACGAGCAGCGCAAGCGCATCATCCGCGAGCACCTCAGGAGCGTGTCCCAGGAAGACTTCGAGCATGACATCACGATTCCACCGGCGTGGGTCGCGAAGATTCTGAATGAAATCTGGAACAACTGAAAAGTGGCTATATCGTGCGGAAAGTGCAGAAATTTTCAAGTTTCCGCTGATTATACAACATATTTTTATAACTTTGCGAATAAGCCAAATGTAATGAGTTATGATGATAGGACGCACAGAAGAGAAACAGAAGCTGCTGAAAGCCAACGCTTCGGAATATTCCCAGTTTGTTACCGTATATGGCAGAAGAAGAGTCGGGAAGACTTTCTTCATCAGGGAGACTTTCGATTATAAGTTCACTTTCCAGCACGCCGGACTTGCTAATACCCCTCTCAATGGACAGCTCAAGGCATGGCAGTCATCTCTGAAATACAGCGGGCACAAGGCGGCCTTGCCGAAGACCTGGCTCGAGGCTTTTGACCGGTTGAAAGACCTGATACTCGCTTCTTCGGACAGGAGGAAAGTCATCTTTATTGATGAGATGCCCTGGCTCGACACTCCAAGGTCCGGGTTCATAGCCGCTCTGGAGCATTTCTGGAACGGCTGGGCGTCCGCAAGGAAAGACATCACTCTCATCGTGTGCGGGTCAGCCACCTCATGGATTATAAACAAGCTCATACGGAACAAAGCCGGTCTAAGAGGCCGAGTGACTACCAAAATCCGCATCCAGCCCTTCACACTCGCTGAATGCGAGATGTATGCCAAGAATGCAAAGCTCGGCATGACTCGCAGCCAGATAGCGGAATGCGCAATGATTATGGGCGGAATTCCGTATTACTGGTCATTCCTTGACAAGGAATGCAGCCTCGCGCAGAACATCGACAACCTGTTCTTCTCGGAGGACGGCGACCTTTATAACGAATATGATGAGCTTTACACGTCTCTCTTCAAGAATCCTGAGCCGTATATGAAAATAGTTACGGCACTCGGGCGCAAAAAGATGGGCATGAGCCGTGAAGAACTGATAGCGGGAGGAATACCGGACAACGGAAAACTGTCTACACTTCTTGACGACCTTGAGCAATGCGGGTTCATCAGGAAATACACGGCATTCGGTTATAAGTCAAACAATGCCATCTACCAGCTTATTGATTCATACACGCTGTTCTATTATAACATCATCAAGCAGAACAGGGGAGGGGATGAAAGATTCTGGTCACACAGTCAGGGGACGCCCCTGTATTACAACTGGTGCGGATTGGCATTCGAGCGTCTTTGCTTCATGCACGTCAACCAGATAAAACAGGCTCTGGGCATCACGGGGGTTGTAAGCAATGTCTGTTCATGGCGTTCCCGCCATGAAGAGGGTAAACCGGGCTGTCAGATAGACATGCTTATAGACCGGGAGGACAGCGTGATTGATATCTGCGAAATGAAATTCACCAAAGAACCGCTTCACATATCATCTGATTTATATGAGGAGATACGCAACCGTCAGGCACGCTTCCTGGAAGCCACAGGGACAAAGAAAGCTTTACACCTTGTACTGGTAAGCGCCAACGGGGTTGAAAGGAATGGTTATTCTTCGGAATTCCAGAAGGTGATAAGCCTGGATTCTTTGTTCTCGCCTTATATGAAAATATGAGGATATTGTAAAAAATGCAATTAACATAGGAATAGGCGGCAACTGAAACCGCCTGCGACAAGTAACGTTGAAATAGTATTTATAATTGAATTTGTATTTGAAAACACTTAAATCTTCAGTTTAAGGGATGAAAAATGTTCCAGTCATCGTGAACCGTGTCATCCCTGGTTATCGATGTATTCGCGGACGGCAGCCTGGCTGACGTTCCCGACGGATGATACGAAGTATCCGTCAGTCCAAAACGCCCTCTTCCTGCAGGACTGTCGGCTGAGTTCAGCTCCGTACCTGATGAGGAATTTCGAGCGGTTCCCCGATATGTAATCCTTCCCTTTCATCATTGTCCATATCGTTGTTTTTCACTATATTTGCACTATGCTCCGCGCCTATAAATACAGGCTCTATCCTACTGACGGCCAGAAAGTTCTGTTCGCCAAGACCTTCGGCTGCTGCCGCTATGTCTACAACTGGGCGCTGAACCTGAAAATTGGCGAGTACAGGACCTCGGGCAGAACCCTCGGCAACGTTTACCTGACCAACCTGATGCGCAGCAGCCTCAAGGCCCAGAACGAATGGCTCTCCGAAGTCAATTCCCAATCCCTGCAGAGCGCACTGCGGAACCTCGATACGGCGTACAGGAACTTCTTCCGCGACCCGAAGGCCGTCGGCTTCCCGCGGTTCAAGTCCCGCAAGTCCCGGCAGAGCTTCCTCTGCCCGCAGCACTGCAGCGTGGACTTCGCGAAAGGCACCGTATCCATACCCAAGGCGAAGGACATACCCGCCGTGCTGCACCGTCCTTTCCGCGGAGCGGTCAGGACCGTGACCATAAGCAAGACACCGTCCGGGCAGTACTACGCCTCCGTTCTCGTGGACACCTGCATCGAGGAGTTGCCCGCATCTGCTCCCGAACGTGGCAGCACGCTCGGCGTCGACCTCGGAGTCAAGTCGCTCGCCGTCTGTTCGGACGGACGGGTGTTCGACAATCCGAAGAACCTCCGCAAAAGTCTTGACCGTCTCGCCTTGCTGCAGCGGCGTCTGAGCCGCAAGCGGAAAGGCTCCGCCAACCGCGAGAAAGCGAGAGTCAAGGTAGCCCGGCTGCAGGAACATATCGCCAACCAGAGGCGCGACAACCTTCACAAGATCACCCATGCCCTGACGCACGACAGCCAAGTGCGCACCATCTGCATAGAGGACCTGAACGTGAAGGGAATGACCCGCAACCGCCGTCTTGCGCAGAGCGTCAGCGACGCGTCATTCGGGACGTTCCTTACGATGCTCGAGTACAAGTGCCGGTGGTACGGGGTGAACCTTGTCAGGATAGACCGCTTCGCTCCGAGCTCGAAGACCTGCAGCGTCTGCGGCTGGGTGTATAAAGGTCTGACGCTGGGCGAGCGCGGCTGGACCTGCCCGGAGTGCGGAACCCGCCACGACAGGGACCTGAACGCCGCCATAAATATCAAAGAACTTGGCTTGAGGAAAGCCCTACCCGCGGAACGCGGGGATGTCAAGTCTGTGGACTGTCCTACTGCGGACGACCGTCGCCGATGCGACCTAAGAAGCAGCGGCAGGGAGAAGCAGAAAAAGAGAGAGAAATCCGTTCCCGAAGCCGCTAAGTCTTCAGCTTAGTGGTAGTTCACACAAAAACACAAAAAATATTATGGCATACGAACATAAGGAAGGGCAGGGAAGCCTCTTCAAGAACGACAAGCAGAACGACCGCCAGCCCGACTTCAAGGGCACAATCTTGATCGGCGGCACAACGTACGAGATTGCGGCCTGGAGCCGCACGTCCCAGAACGGCAGGGAATACCTCAGCCTGCAGGCCTCGCTGCCGCGTCAGAATGACGCAGCCCCTCATCAGGGCGGCTATCAGCAGCGTCCCGGCAATCCGCAGGGACAGTACCAGCAGCAGTACAGGCAGACGCCTCCGCCTGCAGCACCGGCTCCATCATATGACGACCTGCCTCAGGGCGATGAAGACCTGCCGTTCTAGTATGAAGATAGGCCTTCTCACCGCAGCCGCCACGCTCTTTTTCTCCCTTTCATCCTGTGCCCAGAGCCCGCAGAGTCTCTCTCCGGGCGCATGGATGGAGATTCCGCAGGTGCCGGAAGCCAGGGCGGCTGACGTCTACGCCCTCGGCATGCAGGTCGGGGGCAAGTCTCAGCGCAACTACACCTTCCTGTGGGACTCATCGCATCTGACCGCCGACTGGGTGGCGTATCCGCTCTGCCGCGGCAACATCGGCGAGGGGAAGCGCAGCAACGCCTTCGGCCTGAATCCGTTCCTCCCGGAAAGCGAGCAGCCGCTCCTGGTCAAGGGATACCGCGAAGGCAACGCCGGCTGGTACTCCAGAGGCCATCAGATTCCGTCAGCGGACCGTCTGGCCTATACGGCCAATGTCCAGACTTTCTACGGCACGAACATGACGCCCCAGGACGAAGACCTGAACGGTGGAGCGTGGGGAACGCTGGAGAACAAGGTGAGGTCCTGGTCCATGAAGTGCGACACGCTCTATGTCGTGTCCGGCTGCACTTATGAAGGGTATTCCGGTGACTACGTAAAGGACAACAGCGGGAAGAAGGTCTCCGTTCCCACAGGATACTACAAGGCTCTTCTGATGCTCTCGAACGGGGAGTATCACGCTTGCGCGTTCCGCTTCGAGAATAGGCCTTATCCCGACGGCAAGTACCGTCCGGAAATGGCGGAGACACTGTCTTCGCTGGAACAGAAGACCGGGATCACTTTCTTCCCTCGTCTGAAAGACGTCGTGGGAGAGACTAAATACCGTTCCATCAAGTCAGAAAACCCCGCACAGACAGGACTGTGGAGATAGCGGCGTATGGTCAAGGCGTAAAATGAATTCAGCTCCCGGATTATCGATAATGATTTTGTGCAAATTTCTATGAATTTGTCCAGAATATTGAACATTATAAGAAGTCCCCGCCGGCGCACACCTGCGAGCATATACTCAACCGGACGATGGTGAACATGTTCGGCTGCCCGCGCTCGCGTAGCGCCCACATCGAGCGCCGCAAGAGCAAGTGCGACTACATATTGGACGAATGTCCAAGCGAAGAGCAGGTATTGGCCGTTTCGGCCAATGTGAACGCGGTGATTGCGAGAGCGTTGCCGGTGACCGCGCGCCTCGTCACGCGCGAGGAGGCTGCGGGGCTGGTCGACCTGAGCAAGCTCCCCGCGGACGCGTCTGACACTCTGCGCATCGTGAGTGTGGGCGACTATGACGACTGCGCCTGCATCGGAGCGCATGTGAGCAATACCTCAGAAATCGGTGAATTCAAGATACTCAGCCACGACTTCCACGACGGAATCTGGCGGGTTAGATGGAAATTGATTCCGAGATAAATAATAGGGTCACCTTTTCTTAATTAAAACCTGGGCTAAACCGATGTTTTTTTTCGATTTAGCCCAAATTATGGCTCCGTCGACTCCCGGTACGGGCCTCACAGGCCGAATCCGAGGTGGGCTCCGACGGTGTAGGTTCCGATGGCGGGACCGAGGAAGATGTGGAGGTTGCGCCAGATGCGGAACCGGATGCCCGGCTGCCAGAAAAAGGAAAGAAACATATCGCCGGGTTTTTCATCCATTTCGCTATAGACTTCACCGGTCTGCGTATTGTAGCAACCGCCGGTAACTCTGTAGATGTATCCTCCGCCGACAGCCAGGTCGCTGTAGAAAGCGACGATGTCCCTGCTGCCGAGATGGAAATATCTGCGTGTGTACAGGCCTGCTGAAACACTGTAGAAATTCCCGGGAACGGCATCCACATAAGTGTCCCCTTGCCATAAGGCCAGACCGAGCGTACGTCTGTCACTTATACGGACCCCACCGGTGATGAAAGGGCCGCCGGTGACAAAGCCTGAATAGTTCCTGGCTGTGAATTCTGGTTTCCAGGCTTTTCGTCCTTCGGCGGAGAAAGAGTATTCAGTCTTTTCTATGCCTGCCTTTATGGCATCGGCCATCGTTTCCTGTGCACCGGCCGTTTCCGTACTCAGCGCTGCGGAGAGCACCGTAACCGCCGCCGCGATATGACAATAGAGTTTCTTCATAACTTTCGGGATTTCCGTAAAAATAAGCAATTTTCCGGATGTAACTCCCTGAATTCATTATCAAGGATGAATCTCCTACGGGTAGATCTCGATGTGGCTGCTGCCGGAGTGTCCGTTCTTTATGATGCGGATCTGCGTTGTGATGCGTTCGGACATCGTGTCGGTGTGGCTGATCACTCCGACTTTCTTGCCCTGGGAGGACTGCAGCATGGACAGGGAGTCGATGACGGTGGCGAGGGTGTCCGGGTCGAGGGTGCCGAATCCTTCGTCGATGAAAAGGTTCCCGAACGAGATGTTCTTTGACGAGAGGGATGACAGGCCCAGGGCCAGTCCGAGGCTCACGATGAACGTCTCGCCTCCGGAGAGGGAAGTAGTGTCACGGACATCATCGGCCCTGTCATGGTCTATCACTCTGAGGCCGAGGGAGTTCTTCACCTGCTGAAGCTCGTAGCGGGAGTTGAACTTGCGGATCTCGGCGTTGGCGTGCTCGACAAGGAAGCGGAGCGTATAGCACTGGGCGATTTTGCGGAGGGTCTTTCCGTCACTTCCGATCGCCTTGAATATCTCTGCCCATTCGCGCCGGTCCGTTTCAGCGGCTTTCCTTGTCTCATCCATACTGCCGATCCAGGCTACGGCATCCTTGTGGTTTTTCATCTTTGCATTTGCATTGACAAGTTCTTCGTCCGAGCGCTTCTCGAGCTCTTCCCTGTCTTGCTGAAGCGTCCCTTTGTCCTTCTCAGGCTTCGTCTTCTGATGCTCGACCCTGGCTCCCTTTTCATTCTCAAGGGTAGTCTTTGCCCCGGTGACCTTTTCTTTTATCTTTTCACTGCGTTCGCGGATGTCCTCCCAATTCTCGGTCGCGCGGTAAAGGCCGTCGATAATTTCAGGGGAAAGCTTCCGGTCGTGCTGCTTGTTATATTTCGTAATCCAGAGACTCAAAGCGTCCGCTTTATCTTTTTGTTTCTTACTCTCGGCCTCCCTGTTCTGCTTGAGCTGTTCTATTGCACCTGTGAGCTTTCCGCGTTCGGCAGTCAGGGTGTTGATGTGATTCGTCTTGTCCTCAACAAGATTGTCGGCATCTTCTTTAGCCTTTTTCAACTTCTCCTGCAAGGTATCGGGATTATTGTCTCCTATTTCCTCTTTCAGAGCATTCTCCTTGTCCCTGATATCCTTTTCAACAGTCTCCAGGTTCTTCTTCGCCGCATCGAAAGCCTCCTTTTTATCTCCCGCCTGCTGCCTGAGATTTTCAGTCTTGGCCCGCTCCGATCTGAGCGTGGCGTCAGCATCCGTTTTCTTTCTCTCTGCAGCCTGTTTCAGGGAATTGGAAGTGACCTCGTAGTCAGACTGCTCTTTCAGGACCTGGTCCTTCGCATTCCTGAGTTTAGTCACTTCAGCGTCTAGCTTATCGTAGTCATCCAGCTCTTTATCAGCTTTCCCGGCGGCAGCATCGATGTCGCTCTTCATTGTCTTCAGGCCGACGGCATCTTCCGGCCAGGCGGCGTAACGGGAGTGTATCGGCTCCCATTCTTTGCGGAGTCCGGCGATGTCGTCAGAAAGATTTTTCAAGGTAATCTCCAAAGATTTCAGCGTACTGACATTTCCGGCCTTCTCGTTCTCAAGAGAGCGCTTGTCATTTCGCTTCTTTTCCAGTTCTTGTTTTTTCTCCACGAGGAGCTGATACAACTTACTGATGCGCGGCTGGACATCTTCCGCAGAATGATAGGAATGCTCTCTGGAGCCGCAGAGAGGGCAAGGCTCTCCGTCTTTGAGACTGTGCCGATGCCGCTCCCAGTTCTCGCTGGTCATCAGCGTGTAGGATTCAGTAAGAGTCTCGACTTCTTTGCTCAGTTTCTCAAGGTCGAATGTGCCGAGAAGTTCATCTATCTTCTGATTCCGTCCGGTAAGCCCCTGCTTTTTTGACTCACTCTCTTTTTTCTGATCGATTTTGTTCTGAAGGTCACCCTGAATCCGGATGGCATTGTTCAGGTCAGCCTGCCTGTTCTTCGCCTCATCCCGGGCTTTCTGAAGTGACGGACGGTCTTTCCCGTCGAGTTTTGCGCTTTCTTCTTTCCAGCTCTTGAGGGCGGCTTCAGCCTTCTCTTTCAGAGATTTCTTCCTTGCCTGGATTTGCACGTCAAGTTCTGCAGCTTCATCTGCAGTTTTTTGCAGGTCCTTCCGGGCAGTATCGATAGCCTTCTGATTCTTAGATACGGCATCGTTTGCATCCGTCAGAGCCTTTTCCGCATTAGCCTTGGCTGTTTTCTTCTCTGTTTCACTCTTACGGGCTTCTCCAAGTTGAGCCTTTATCTCACGAGCCCTGTTGATATGAGGCTGCTGCCGAGTCAGCTTATTGGATGCGTCAGCAGCCTTTTGCTGCAGATCTGCAAGAATCTCGTTCTCTTTTTCGATTTCCTTATCCTTGTCACCTGCAGCCTTTTCCTGCCGCTCCAGATTTTTTCCGCAATTTTCGATATTGTTTATGCAGTCCCGTATCTCCCTGTAGAGAGCGAGCGCTTCCTGAGCCGCGTCATGTACGGCGAGCCGGTCCGCTTCAGGTTTGATGCCGTCCTGCTGCCGGAGAGCTTTATCATATTCTTCCGCGTACCCGGTTATGTTGGCTGAATATTTCTCATCAGTGTCATACCAGGCCAATGCGCTCTTCACAGAGTCGAGTTCCGCCTTTGCCTTTTTTCCGGCCTCTTCCAGTGCGGCGATTTTCTTTTCGAGTTCCGAGAGTTCAGGTTCCGGGATGATCGAATTCTCCCAGACTTTCAGCTGCTTGGTGATGTCGTCATATAGATTGTCCGCAGCATCTTTCTTCTCCTTGATTTTGCGGAATATGTCATTGTACAGGTCCTCGCAGCCGATGAGTTTCTCCAGAAGGGCGTAGCGCTCATCTTCCGAAGCTGAAAGGAAAGACGCGAACGATCCCTGCGCAATCAGAACGGTGCGCAGAAACTGCTCATAATCAAGGCCTATGACCGATGTCAGATTATCCCAGATGTCAGGGGTTTCAGAATATCGGCCGTCATCATTGCTGATTTTGTAAAGCGCAGTGACTGTTTCATAGCGGACTCTTTTTAATGTAACATTCCATTCGGCACGGTAAACATTGCCGTTGTTGGCAACGAAAGTAAGTTTGCTGTAACCCTGCTTTTTGCCTCTGGAAAGGATATTTGCGGGATCTGTGGGCGCAAGACGGTTTTCCTCATCCTCATCAGGGATTCCGTAAATTTCAATCCTCTGTTTTTTGTCTCCCTTCTTCTTGGGATAGCGCGGAGCGCGGTTATAGAGGGCAAGGCAGATGGCATCGAGAATTGTGGACTTCCCGCTGCCGGTCGGGCCCACGATGCTGAAGATGGTGCTCTCGCCGAGAGCTCCTTTCTCAAAGTCGATGACCTCTCCCTTGTCGGAATCGAGGGAGGCAAGATGGAGCATTTCGAGTTTTATGAATTTCATGGGATGTCGATTTATTCGGTTGGGGTCAGAAGGTCTTTGAGCATCTGGAGCTGATGTTCGCCCATTTCCCTGTTGTGGCTGATGGCGAAGGCTTCACTGAGCGTGTCGAGAGGGTCACGGTTCAGGATATCATCAATGCTTCGGATATTGTCTCCTCCGGCAATGGTGGAGACGTCGATGGCCGGGAGGATTTTCTGGATTTTGCAGAGAACGGCATTTTTTGTCTCCACGAGAGCTTCGAGGTCCTTAATCTCATCGTTGTTGACCCTGTCCATCTTGACCTTGAGGGTAAGGTAAACGAAATTTTCATCGAGTTTCCCGCCGATGCGGTCGTCCAGCTCGTTCCCGATGAGTTTTTTCAGCTGCTTCGGCGTAAGCTCGCCGTCATTCTCCGGGAGCACGCGGAGCTTGTGCTGAGGGGTGTACTCCAGGAATTGGACGTCAGGGGCCTGACGTCCAATCTCAATGTCGATCAGGTCCACGCCGTGGCGGTAGCCGCATTCCGCGAACGACATCGGGAGAACGCTGCCCGTGTAGCGGGCCCAGTCACTGATTTCCTGACGCTTGTGTATGTGGCCGCAGGTGAGGTAGTCCGGGTGAGCGGTCCAGTCTCCCATATCGACCTGCTCCTGACCGCCGATGATGATTTTCTCGCTGGCGTCCGCCTCGGCGATGGTCGCGCCGGTGGCGTACAGGTGAGCCATCATCAGAAGCGGTCTGCCCGGGAATTTCGCCCTCGTCCTGTCCGTGAGGGCGCTCAGGAACTGGTTTACACCGGCCGAATAGCTGGAGTTCAGGACTACGTCGCTGCGCAGGAAAGGAACTGCAAGGACTATGACTTCACTCCCGTCCTTTCCCCAGACAGGAATCATCAGGTCATCGTAATTGACAGTCCAATGGCCGTCTTCTCCATTCCCGGCCGCAGTCCATTCGCGGTGCACATTGCCGCGGATCTCCACGCGGTGGCGTGTCAGCAGGGCTCTCGGCGCTTCCAGGCGGCTGGCCGAGTCATGGTTGCCGGCCGTAATGATGACGGTCATGTCCGGGCACCTCTGCGTAGCGTCGGCCAGAAACTCGTAATAAGCCCCCTGCGAGGCGGCGGAAGGGTTCCCGTTGTCGAATACGTCGCCCGCCACAAGGAGCGCGTCAGGCTGCTGCCCGGCGATCTGCTCCAGAAGCCACGAGAGAAAATGCTTGTGTTCATTCAGCCGGTCATTTCCGTGGAACAGGTTCCCGAGGTGCCAGTCACTTGTCGCAATTATCTTCATAATGCAGAATTATCGGTTATCAATTTACTGTTTTCTTTCCCATATATATACCCGAAGACCTGAAAAACATTTCACACGGAATGTGACTTTTCCGGCAGAATCTTCATGGCTTCATCCCAAACCCACCAAAGATAGAAAATTCTGAAGTCAAGTACAAGAATGGAAATGAAAGTGACTTAAGTGACTCCTAAAAAATAACTTGGGACTTTTGCAGGTGAGACGGATTTTACGTACATTTGTCAAGTCCCTCAAAACCCATATTGATGTGCATATGCGAAAGGCCGTTGTGATATTGTCGTTCATTTCCGTATTGGCCGCAGGTTGCGGCCAATACAGGCAATTCACCAATCCGGTAATCGACAGGAACTGGCCGGATCCGACAGTCATATACAATCCGGAAGACAATCGTTATTATTCTGTCGCTACAGGTCCGGACAGAGCATTCATGCGCAGCGCCGACCTGTGTGAATGGGAAGACACCGGCATATGTCCTTTTGAAAAGGAAACGGTAAAGACAATGAAGGACCTTGGGCCTGATGTCTGGGCTCCCCAATTTGCAAAAATCAACGGACGGTACCTAATCTATGTCACACTGAGAAGCAGTGCCGAGGACTCAAGAATAGCGGTTTTGTCCTCCTCTACGGTTACGGGGCCGTACAAATTCGAGAATATCGTTACCGATTCCAGGGCCACCGGCATAAAGGACACCATCGACCCGTTCGCATTTGTGGATGAAGAAACCGGCAAGACTTGGCTGGTGTTCGGAAGTGTGGGAGGAATCCATCAGGTGGAACTGACCGAGGACGGATTGGCTCTGGCCGAGGGAGCCGTCTACAAGCACATCGCCGGACAGGACATTGACCGGGACGGCTCGCGTCTTACCGTCTTTGAAGGCAGCTATGTCTATAAAAGAGACGGGTGGTGGTACCTTTTCGCAAGCGCCGGGCGTTATGACGACTATTCCTATGCCATCGTGGTCGGACGGAGCAGAAACGCCGACGGCCCGTTTCTCAATAAAGACGGGAAAGATATGGCGGACGGTTACGGGACAACCATTCTGGCATCCAGCCCTTATGACAGATTCTACGGCCCCGGGCACAACGGCGAGATATTCACGGACCGGAACGGCGACACGTTCGTCTTTTACCACGTACACACGGGGAACTATCCTTTCGAGCGGATGCTCGCAAGCCATAATATGAGATTCACCAACCTCCAGAGAATCTATTGGGACAAGGAAGGGTGGCCGTACTTCAGGCGGGAGGAGATTGCCGGAGGAAAGATACAGATGAAGCCCTGACAGATGGCTCCGGGACACATCGGGCGGGGCTCGCAGGAAGTGCAGATTTCCCAGCCGCTCAGTTCGGAAGTGCCGAGCGTCCGGACGGCGTTACACGTATGGCGCTGACCTCCGTGTGCGCCATATCCTCATCGGTATTGCACCAGATTTTTTCTGATTTCCGGTCGGGCAAGCTTGCGGATGGCCTTCTCCTTGTGTGAACTTCCCCTTACAGTCATCTCAGTGAATCTCCATAGTGCACACGCGGCCGAGTTTCACCATCCAGGCGTGGTTGACGTCATAGCATTTGCGGTCGCGGCACACCCAGATAATCTTGCAGCGCATTCCGTCGGGCAGCTTCGGCACCGGCGCGAAACCGTCCGTGAGCATCACCAGACCGTCGTAGCCTTGCTCGTGCGCATAGTCAATCGGCTCCTGAAAAGAGGTGCCTCCGCGGCCTACGGCCAATACGTCCCTCATACATTTCTTCAAGCTCTGAATTATTTCTTGACGCTATGGAGAATTATCAATTTCTCCCGATTGAATAAGTGACTGATGGCTACCGCCAATGCCATTGGCCGGCTTGCCGGCCGCAGCGGCAGGTCTCTTCGGAAATTTTTCGTACCTTGCAGAGATTTTTTCGTACAATGCCCATGAAGTCCGCACCCATATGTCCATACCCCGCCTCGCTCGATACCGCCACGGCGTCCGTCCTGCCCGCCTGCGGGCTGGGACGGAAACTTCTGGAGACTCTTGAGAAGTGCGGGACGGCGGTGGTGTCCGCAGAGCCGGGCGCCGGGAAATCCACTCTGCTTCCGCTGGCGCTGCTTGAGACTTTCGGCGCCCGGGGGCGCATAATAATGACCGAGCCCAGGCGCATTGCCGCCGTCCACGTGGCGGAGCGCGCGGCGGCCCTGCTGGGCGAGAAAGCCGGAGGAAGGGTCGGCTACAGGACCCGCTTCGAGACAAGAGTGTCCGACAGGACAGTGCTGGAAGTGGTCACCGAGGGCATCGCGGAGAGGATGATCTGCGCTGACCCCACTCTGGAGGGCGTCTCGGCCATAATCTTCGACGAATTCCACGAGCGGAGCCTGTCCGCCGACTTCTCCCTGGCTATGGTCAGAGAGTCAAGGACCATTCTCCGGCCCGACCTGGCGCTGGTCATAATGTCCGCCACCCTGGACGGGGCGGTCGCCGATGCGCTGGGAGCAGGGAAGGTGGAGTCTTCGGGCAGGATGTTTCCTGTGGAGATATCTTATTCAAAGACAGACATTTCGCCGGAAAGCGTCCCGGATGCGGTATGCAGTGAAATCCGCGGAATTTTCCGCTCGCGGGAAACCGACGGCGACATTCTGGCTTTTCTTCCCGGCGAGGCCGACATCAGAAAATGCACCGCCATGCTGGGGGCTTCGCTCGGCGGGAATGTGGACGTGTTCCCGCTCTACGGGATGCTGCCGCCCTCCGAACAGAGAAAGGCCGTGGCGCCCTCGCCAAGTGGCAGACGCAAGGTAATCCTGTCCACCCCGGTCGCGGAGACTTCCCTTACCATAGACGGAGTGACAGCGGTCGTGGACTCCGGCTACTGCAGAAAAATGATCTATAAGGGAGCCGGCGGGGCCCTCGGGCATCTGGAGACGGTGAGGATTTCGGCGGATATGGCGGCGCAGAGGGCGGGCCGGGCCGGAAGAACCCGCGAGGGAGTATGCCACAGGCTCTACACCCTAAACACCCTCAGGGCAATGCCGCAGTTCCGCGTTCCTGAAATCCTGGAGGGGGACCTCGCGGCCTGTATGCTTGAGGCGGCGGGAGCCGGGGCCGGAGACTTCGGGTCTATGGAATGGCTCACCCCTCCGCCCGCACGTGCATTGGCGGATGCCGCCGCCCTGCTCAGAACGCTCGGAGCGGTGTCGCAGGACGGGAAGCTCAGCCCTCACGGAAGGGAGATGCTGTCACTTCCTTGCCACCCGAGAATCGCGCATATGCTGCTGACGGCCAGACAGAAAGGACTTGGGGCTCCGGGCTGCGACATCGCCGCGCTGCTGGAGGAGAAAGACCCGTTGGCCGCCTCCGGCGCCGGCTGCGACTTCTCTCTGCGCCTGTCCGCCCTCCGCTCGGAGAGAAACTCGGGCAGACAGGCCTCCGGAACAATTGGCAGGATACTGCAGATCGCCGGCCAGTACAGGAGAATAATCCATGCGGAGCCGGACGGCCGCAATCCCGACCCCGAAGACGCCGGCTATCTGCTGGCTATGGCCTTCCCCGAGCGTGTCGCGCGCCAGAGCGGGGGAGCGGCAGGAGAATATCTGCTGGCCCGTAACGGAGAAAAGGTGTGGATGGACATTCAGGACCCTCTCTCGGCTGAGCCTTGGATAGTGTGCGCAGACCTTTCCGCCGGCGGACCCGGAGCCACGGGCAGGATTTTCCTGGCCTGTGCGGTGAACCCCTCCGACCTCGGGGCGATGGAAAGCACTTCGGAGAAAATCGGCTGGAACCAGAAGGAGGGAAGAGTTACCGCGAGACGGGAAACAAGAATCGGAGCCCTGACCACAAGGACGGTTCCACTGCCGGACATTCCTCGAGAAAAAACGGTCGGGGCCATATGCGAGGCAGTTAGAAAGGACGGGACAGCGCTGCTGGACTTCTCGAATGAAGAAGTGGGCGAGCTTCAGAGGAGGGTGGCCGCCGCATCCGCCTGGCATCCGGAGCTGGAGCTGCCGGACCTGAGCACTGAAACGGTGCTCAAGGACTGCGCGGAATGGCTGCCGCTCCATATAGGGAACGCCACCACCCGCGCCGAACTGAAAAAGATTGACATGGCCACCGTCCTGCGCGGCCTGATTCCCTATGACAAGGCCGCCGCACTCGAGAGGATCGCGCCCACGCACATAGAAGTGCCCACCGGCAGCCGCATACGTCTGGAATACCGGCAGGGCGCCGACTCTCCGGTACTCAGGGTCAGGCTTCAGGAATGTTTCGGCCTGACACAGACCCCCGCCGTGGACCTCGGCAGAAGACCTGTGCTCATGGAACTGCTCTCGCCAGGATTCAAGCCGGTGCAGCTGACAAGTGACCTGGCCTCGTTCTGGAGCGGGACCTATTTTGAAGTGAGAAAGGAGCTCCGCCGCAGGTATCCCAAGCATTTCTGGCCCGACAACCCGCTCGAAGCCCCTCCCACAAGAGGCGTCCGGAAAAAGACCGACTAGCCCGGCACCGTCGGCGGAGGTTAAGATCGGACGGCTCGGGGCCGTCCAATCCCGTATTGGCCGCCGCAGCGGCGGCCGCTCAGAACCCTATCCTCGCGCCTTTCACGCCGCCGGCGAGGCGCTCGTGCTCGCAGAAGGAGACGAGGTTGCCGAGCGAAGGAGCGCGGCCGCTGATGACCTCCTCCATCGTGGCCTTGCGCACGATGTTGTCGATTTCGCCGCCGCTGAAATCGAAGCCCGAAGCCAGCGTGCGCGCGTCCGCCTCGCTGAGCGACGGGAGCTTGTCGCGCCAGATGTCGGTCTTGGCCTGGAGCGACGGCTTCTCGTAGCGGATTTTGAAGAGGAAACGCCTCTCGAACGCAGCGTCGAGGTTCCCCTCGAGGTTCGTGGTCGCGATGAGAATGCCCTCCAGCTTCTCCATCTCCTCAAGGATGATGTTCTGGATGGTGTTCTCGGTCTGGTCGATGCTGCCGTTGCCGGAGCCGATGCTGCGGCGCTTCGAGAAGATGGCGTCCGCCTCGTTGAAGAGCAGAATCGGCTTCTTGGCGGCTCCCCTGCAGGACTTGCGGTAGTCCGAGAAGATTTTCTTGATGATCTTCTCGCTCTCGCCGTACCACATGCTCTTCGAGGCGCTGATGTCGACGTGGATGACATCGCGCCCGGTCTTGCGCGCCCACTGCATCACCGTCTCGGTCTTGCCCGTGCCCGGCGCGCCGTAGAGCAGCACCGCGAGTCCCTTCATCAGCCCCTTCTCCTCCAGACGGCTCACGAGGCTCCGGTAGTTGCTCTCCTCCAGGGCGTTCTCCACGAGGGAGAGCTGCTCCTGCAGAGAGTCGGAGAAGAAGAGACGCTTCTCCTTTATGCCGTCGGACTTGATGCGGCCCTTTTCGTCGCCCTTGTCGATGAAGAGATCCGCGTCCTCCTCGAAGAAGAGCTCCTTGCCCTTGTCGGTAAGCGACAGTACGGTATTCTCTCCGAAGAGGCTGCTTCTGGTGGAGAGCTCGGCGAGGCCCTTCCTCTGCAGGATGTGGGTCTCGGCCTTCAGCTGCTTGATGGTTTCCTTTCTGAGTCGGAGCGGGAAGATTCTCTTCAGTTCATACGGGATGACGAGGCCGCTGCCTTCCTTGGCGCAGTCGTCGCAGAGAAGGTAGAAGAAGGCCCTGTCCATATCGTCTTCCAGGATGGCCTTGACTTTCGGGATGAAGCCGAGGTGATGGTTCGCGTTCTCCGCCCTGTAGACGAAAAGTTCCATATGGCAGGTGGCGCTCTCCATCTCGGTGTTGTAGAACCTGCCGTTGACGAAGTCGTGGATGGAAGCGGCGAACTTGTACCTGTCGAGGTTGGAAAGCTTCTCGCAGTAGGCCTTGTAGTCTTCCTCTAGGAGCATTTCCTGTCCCTTGTCCGTGAGCTGGATGTAGTCTTTGTCGTTCGCCAGCTCGATGAGGCCCGCCGTGACGAGCGGGTGCGTGCCGTTACGAAGCGCCGAGGCCTCCTGGAAACGCAGCGAGAAAACCGTGTACATATCCTTCAGCGTGTTGTCTATGTGAGACATCTTGTCGTCGCTCTCCAGGAAGTCGCAGCAGACGTCGTAGAAGAGCACGCGGTGGCGAAGATCCGCGACAGTCTCCCTGGCGGCCTTCACGAAGCTCATCCCGCGGTTCTCCTGCTCCATCGACTGCGCCTGCTGGAGCAGTTCCTCGCAGCTGACGTTGTGGTCTTCGAGCTGCCTTCCGACCGTGCGGCAGAAATCGTAGCGGTCGAAGTCCTTACTGAGAATCTGAACCGGTCCCGCCTCCGGGGCTCTGCCGTCCAGGAGGCAGTCCATCACGTAGTTGGACACCAGATAGGACTTCGCGACGCGCCGCGACACGTCCGGGTTTCTCTGGATAATGAGGCCGCGGCCCTGAAGCGAAGCGATCGCCGGCAGATACTCCATCACGTCGAGCTGGGTGCAGTCGAAGTAGCGCGCGAGGTCGTCCAAGTCGCTGCTGGAGTCGCAGCAGCTGCGGTCGAAGAGCGCCGCGAAGATGATAGCTTCGCCGCGATTCTGCAGTCCGAGGCCGGCCACAAGGCCGTCCAATGCCTCCCCGGTCTCTTTGGTTCCGAGTTTCTGGAGTTTGCTGTCCCTGACTCTTGCGGCCGCCGCCTTGATCAGCTGAATGTAAGTCTTTCCCATGGTTTCTTTCGCTTTCCTATTTATACGGTGCAAAGAACCTGTTTCTTTCTGCCAAAATGTGGCAATTATGACAAAAGTGCGGTTTTCTTGAGAATACTGATGCTTCTTTCCAGAGGAATCACCATATTTGTAACTGAGGTTACAGTAACCGCCGTCACATTAATTATGGCCAAATATGAAATTCTATGACAGGGAAGGATACGAAGATTGCCAAACATCACAATGGCTGGATGATTGATTATGTCGGGCTGTCACTCAAGGATATGATCAAATAATTGAATGATGGAAAATCACTTTATCTCATTGGACAGCGAATGCCTCACGCTGAATAGACGAGAGTATCTCGAACAGCTGAATTACTCGAGTTCTCGTATTCGTCAGGACAAGAAGATTGAAGATGACATGAAGCAAGAGTATTCCGGGCGTGAACTGTATGAAATGCTGCAAAATGCAGATGATGAAGGTTCACCGAGGGTGGAAATTGTTCTGACTGAAAATAATTGCGTACATATTAAAAATTGGGGGAATCGGCCATTTACAGAGGGCGGCCTTATATCCATCATGCGCTCATCGCTTTCCACAAAGACGGGCGATGCATACAAAAATACGGCTATCAAACCCATTGGTAACAAAGGTTTGGGCTTTCGCTCTCTGCTGAACTGGAGCGATGAGATCACCATACATTCGAATGGAGTAAAATGCTCTTTCAGCAAGGAAATAGCCTGGGCGGCCTGGCAGGGAATCAAAGAAACTGCACTGAAGAATAATCCGGGACTGGACCTGTCTCAGTTTGAAAGAGATAATAATGAACCGCCGTTGGCTATATTGTCAATCCCAAGAGCAGAGAAGGATGATATTACATTATCGGGCATTAATCCCTGTACGACTGACATCGAAGTTCATTGCAAGGACAGCGGAATTGTCGCAGATATCGAAGAAAAACTGAAAACGCTTCCATGTTCGGTTCTTCTGTTTCTACGCAATACAAAGGAAATACGTATCGACTGTAAAGGGGAAATACGGACTATAAAAGTCGCTTCCAAATCTGAAGAGGCGATAGGAAAGGTTACGATAATTGAAAATGGTCAAGAAAATGTTTTCTATTTATCGTACTTCAAGCAGGATGGTGACTTTGAGGTAGGTTTGGCCTACCCTCTCAACAAATCTGTTGACACTTCCAGGCTGTATTCTTATTTTCCGACTCAGGTTCGGCTGAATACCTGTGGAATTTACCACGGGACATTTCAATTGGATTCATCCAGAAACCATCTGGTTAAATCCCTTGACAATGATAAGGTATTGAGGGAACTGGGCAGGCTGGCGATAAAAATGTCCTGCTATTTGGCTGAAAATAAACTTCTTGTGAATCCGTGGGATTCTTTTGACCTGATTAACTTCAAAAAAGCGGAAATAGAGGCCGCAATGCTTGAACCTCTGTCTGAAGAGATTGTCAGAGAATTCCTATCGGCCGCCGTTTTACCTACCGTGAACAAACAATACGGCAACCTGCTATCATCTTCGTGGATTGGGTGCAATATGGCCGCTTGGCTGTCAGACAATCCTGATTGTCAGGGGAAATTGAATTCACATATTGCCTATAGCCCAGAAGATATTTTCTCTCAAGACAAAATACTGGGTGAAACGGTCTGTACCTGCCATCGCCGTGAAAAGATGGATGAGTACCATGACTCATTGGAAGAAATCGGCACAGGCGAAATGACAGTTGATGCAAGGGCGAATCTGATTGACGCGCTTGTAAAAGACATTGACGGTGGTGAACTCAAGAATAAAATAAGCCTGCTGGCTGATGAAAACGGGAAGATTATTCTTGCAGACAAGGAAAGCCCCGCATATGTTTTGAGTATCTCCGGCGATTATCCTTCCATTCCGAAATGCCTTAAGATTCAAGTTGTTGATTCAGACTTGATTAAATTATTGCAGACACGATGGGCAGTCCGTTCCCCACGTGATGTGACAGATAGGCTGAGCAAAGCCACTGTCGCAAGAGATGGGGACATTTCTGAAATCCGCAGAAAGGTAGAATCCTGGTCCAAACGTGATGGAGAAATGGATGAAAGTGGCATGAAGGAAGTCCTCAGATGGGCTTACGATTATTATAAAAAGACTGGTGACAGCCAGCATCGTTTCTTTTCAGATCTTTGCCTGTTGAATGAAGAGGGAAACAAAATACCGGCCTGCTCCTTGATTTTATGCAATAAACAGGACAGGTTATTTAATGAGTTCCTGACAGGAATAGATAAGAAATGGCTTTTGCTTTGGGATATTCAGAAATGGATGCAGATACTTGGAACAGATTCGGAAAATGACGTTCTGGATTTCCTGTTTGAATTTGTCGGTGTTTCAGAATACATACCTGTGGCACAAGAGTATTTTGGCGACGAATGGGATTATCTGGATAAAGTTCGAGATGATAATAGCAAACGGCAAATCCCGAATTGGACGTGCAACAATTTTGGAGAAAAGAACGAAAACAAAAAGTACAACTATTCCTATGTGCCGGTTGCGGAGTTTTTTGATGAAATCAACCTGTCCCAGGCAATAGGCTTTTTAATAAAGGATGAGAGAACACACTCCAGTATCTTGAACAATGATATCAGCGTGTGTTACCGGTCAATAAAATCGGAGAAGGTCCGCTATAGCTATGCAGCTTACAGGCTGCGTTCATATAAAATATTCGAGCCGCTGGAAGGTGCAGTAATAAACTCTTCAACTTTCAACACATCAATCGATTATGGCTACATAGAACGAGAGTTTGGTTTGGAAAGTATTGTCATTGATGTTCTTTTGCTGTCATTGGGCGCACATAAGAGTTCCAAAGAGTTTACAATAGAACAGCTATATGAATTCCTTTCTGACCCGGGAGACAGCAAGGGGGTACAAAAGCGTTATAGGGAATTGCGTGAAGCGATACGCAATAAGCAGATTCCCGAGCCGGAGATGAGTCGAATCAGGGATGAACACCTAACACATGTCTGGGCGAAAATAGATGGAAAAACAAAATGGTTTCCCGTCGCTGAAACATATTATTGGGATAATGAACAGTTGCCGCACAAAATATTGAAAAGCCTTCCCAAGCTGGAGATCGGAAGTCGGGTGGGAGAGGACTCTGTCAAACAGATTTTCGGGGTAAAGCTGGCAAAGGATATTGAAATATCATTTAGCGATTGCGTTGAAAATGAGCCACTTACCAAAGACTTGAGAAAGTATTTGTCTGAGCGGCTGAAATATTTACTGGCATATCGAATCGGAGATGACGTCCAGAATGAAACTTTAATACAGTCCTCATTAAACGCCTTAAAGCAAATCACTTATAGCCTTAATGTGTATAAGTCTTCAACTTATACGATAAACGGCAAAGTGTTGTCTATGGAAGAAGGGGACATTTTAACCGTGAAGAATACAGCGGACGGATTTGGCTTGCGTTATTATATATGCTTTTCTCAGCAGTCATGTTCAAATGCTGTAAATGATCCGGTATTCTCTGAGAATTTGAATGAGGTATTGTGTATGGCTCTGAAAGTCACGGGGGACACTATGGCGAACTATTTCCGCAATATCATAACTCACGATATAAACTATATTGAATACATCCGGGAGAAAGACATATCGCCGGAGACGTGGACCCTGACACTGAAGAGCATCGGACTGAGAGAGGTTGATCAAAAATTCTGGAACGGATATAACAAGGTCTCTGAAGACAAAAAAATCGACATCAACGCACTGTCAAATAGGCCTTTGGGACAGAGAGAAATTCTTCTGGCGACTATCCCTGATCTGAAATTGCCGGAAAATTACACATCAATTGAGGGCTTGAAGCCATATGAATTGTATCAGCTGATAAAAAGCTTGGGCTTAAAGAACCCTGATTGCTCCGAGTTGCTGGGGCCTGATGGCTTGGAGGCTTATTATCGAGAATATCTTGACTCGAAGCGACCCCAATATGCCGATCGACTCTGCGCTGACCTGTACAGAAAGACTTGCGACAAAATCAAATCGGCGGAAGAATCAGATCTGGTGTCAATAATAGATGATTATCAGAATTTAAGCCAGAAATATAACAATTTACCGGTATATGAGGAGGAATTAAAACGGATAAAGACAGAAGTGTTGGAGAATGAGGATTTGGATAAGATAATCAAAGACTGTATGAGTAAACAGTTTGGCGATATCCCGGATTGCGACACGAAGATACCGACAGCAATTTATCCTTCATATGAAAAGATACTTGCTGAATATCATTTGTCTGAAGGCGCGCTGTCTCGTGAAGATGCCATAATCGGCAAATTCGAGGGCCTGGAAGAATTTTTCACTGAAAGGATAAAAGCCTATGACTGTACCGGTATTAAAATTAATGAACTTCCTTCCGAGAATGTCAATGAGATACTTGCCATAGAAAATGGGAGATGCCATTCGGTCATTAACAGCGCTATAACAGAATCCCACAGGCAGAAACATCTGAAGTCGGAAGGGTATGTGTCAGACAGGGCGAAATATCGCGCAGGAAAAAGAGCCGAACTTGCAACCTATGAGGCGATGCGAAAAGCTTCAGACAAATACGATGAGGTCAAGGGATGTTCGACAATCCTCAACAAGGAAAGCGGTGATGACAATCTCCATTATGATATCAGGTACCACAAAACCGGAGATCAGCCGACAAATTACAGGTATCTGGAAGTCAAATCCATGGTTGGCAATACAATCATAATGTCAAATCTGGAATATGAGTTTGCAAAAAAGAATGCTGACATATATGATTTCGCAATCGTTCATGATGATAAGATTTCAATTGTAGAAAGTCCGTTCAGTGACAGACGCGGCAAACAGAAATTTGAGGTTTCTCCCGACTCATACCGTATTTGTATTGAATGGGATAACTGAGAAACTGCAGCTTAGCCGTCATTGTTCTTATAGTATCTTAAGTGCTATTGCGGCGCAGGCCTCGGCGTCGGCGAGGGCGTGGTGATGGTTCGTGAGGTCATAGCCGCAGGCCGCAGCGACGGTCTGGAGCTGGTGGTTGGGCAACTGGTGACCGAAACATTGGCGGGACGCCGCCAATGTATCCTTGAACTCGTAGTCGGGATAGTCCATCTGATACACCTGGAACACCTCGCGCAGGCATCCCTCGTCGAAGCGGCTGTTGTGCGCGACGAGCGGCAGACCCTCTATCAGTGGCTCGATCTTCTTCCACACGTCTGGAAAGACGGGTGCGCCGTCCGTGTCCCCGGCGCTCAGGCCGTGCACCTGCTGGCAGAACCATTGGTAGTAGTCCGGCTCGGGGTGGATGAGGCTGTAGAACGTGTCGGTTATCACGCCGCCGCGCACGACCACAACGCCGACGGAGCACACGCTCGAGCGGCACTCGTTGGCCGTCTCGAAGTCTATCGCAGCGAAGTCTCTCATTCCGCGTAGAGTTTTGCCATCCTATCGACGGTGTCCTTGATTTCCTTGCGGAAACTCTCGGGGGAGAGAACCTCGACATCGTCCATCTTGGAGATGATCTCCTGCTTGAAGTCGAAGGTCGGGGCGATGTGGTAGCGGAATATGGCGTGGTCGGCGTCGCCCGGAAGCTCCTTCTGGGAGCCGTGGAGCTGGAGCGAGCGGAAGTACTCCGCCTGCGAATTGTGCACCCTTATCTCGATGTCGACAGGCTCCATTCCGACGCACACGCCGTAGAAATTCTTGAAATAGGTCTCTGCTTTGAATTTCTTCGGAATGCTGTAACTGCGGTCGGTCTTCTCAAGGGACACAATCCTGTCGAGTCCGTATATCCACGGGGTGGCGCTCGCGGCGGTCTTGGCGACCATATACCATCTCTGCTTGAACTGCTTCAGGCAGTACGGCTCTGCTTCGAATCTGGTCCAGAACTTCTTGTTGAAGCCGCGGTACTTCATCTCGATGACCTTGCGGTCGCGTATCGCTTCCATTATGGCGGTGAGGTACGTCTCGCTCGACGGGACGTCCTCGAAGATGATGCAGTCGCGCACCCCGGTACTCTCGTTCAGCAGGTTGTTCAGGGACAGGGACGAGAGCATCCAGCGGCGCAGCCCGTCGCTTTCAATGTCCTCAGAGTTCGCGAGGTAGTAGCCGAGGCTGCGGTCGCACCTGATCTCCAGCCCGAAGATGTCGAAGATGGAGTCGATGTGGTTGTGGAAGGTCCTCTCGGGAATACGCGACTCCCCGGACTCGTTGATGGGGCTCCGAGACCACAGGTCGTTGATCTCACTGCGGGTGATGTGCCCGTGGCGGCTGATTACATCTATCAGCCAGATGTAGCGCTTGAAGTAGTTCTTTGCCATAGTGTTGTGCCTTGAGATAAGTTATTTCGCGGCCTCCGGCCAATTCTTTCCCGGCCTTCGGCCAATTTCTTTTTCACTGCAAAGATAGGTGATTTAATTGCCAAAATGTGGCAGTACTATGACAATTTCCGCTAATCTTGCTCTCAGACTATTCTCAGCCTTACATTGTGGCCAAGTCCCTGAAAGAGTTTGACAAGGGTGGATAGCTGGATGTCGGAATGTCCTCTTTCCACCCGTGAGATGAAACTCTTCTTTGTGCCGACCTTGTCGGCCAGCTGCTCCTGGGTCAGCCCTGCCTTGATGCGTTTTTCCTTAAGCTGCTCGCCAATGATGAAGGCATCGCACTCCAACTCGAACTCGTCCCGTTCCGGAGTCCCAGCCTCACCGAAATCTTCACTTATGATATCCTCTATAGGAGTAAGATTCAACTGTTTGAGCTCTTCTTTACTGTTCATATCCATATAAATCTTCGAAAACAACGACCTGCCGGACGTATTCCTTTTTCATACTGCAAAGTTAACTGATTGGTGAACAAAAGCAAAAAAACGAGCCAGGTACGATATAACCTAACTCGCTTTGCGGACTCTTTGTTCCGCGGTGTACAATATTTAGTGAGGTAAGCCAACAAATCAGGATGACTTCAGGCCAGCCGTCATTTGCAAATATATGAAAGTTCGGCTGGCTATGCAAGGCAGCCTGGAGAGAGATTTCAAATTTTCCGACAAAGTTATGAACCTGCCGAGTTTTGGCAGGATGGAACCGTTCCTTTGCCGATGAAACGATCAGACAAAACGATTATGGAAAAGAACCTTAACACCAGCCCGGCCAATGCCGAAATACAGGTCAAGAACTCTAAGAGAACGCTTCGCACGGTGCTCGCCGACAGCAGTTACCACCCGTCCATCGTGCCGCTGAAGCCGCTGCTCGACAGTGATGAATTCAAGAACAGCGAGGCGGCGCTTCCCGTCGCTGCAGGATGCGATACGGAAGGAAGGCCGTGCATCATCGACCTCGCCGAGGCCCCGCACATCCTGATGGCCGGCGCGACCAAACAGGGCAGGACCACTGCAGAGCATTCGCTGATACTGTCGCTCCTGTGTTCGCGCACGCCCGATGAGGTGCAGTTTGCATTCATCGACCCGAAAGGCTGCGAACTGAAAGCGTATAAAAGCTTGAGCAGCAATTATATATTGGCCGCATCAGATGCGGCCAATGAAATAGTCATCACGACGCCCGCGGACGCTGAAACGCTTCTGCGAGAGCTCTGCGAGGAGATGGAATCGCGTCGCGAGGCTCTCGTGTCTGCAGGCGCCGCCAATATCCGCGAGCTGCACGACTCCGGCAAGGCCATGCCGCATATCGTCGTGATAATCGACGAGTTCGCCGACCTCACGGCGCCGACCTGGATTGACCGGAAGACGGACAAGCTTCCCGACGAGATCATGGGACACATAGTTCGCCTGGCGCAGAACGGCGGAGCAGCTGGAATACATCTCGTCATCACGACGCAGAGTGTATCCCCGAAGGTTATCACAGGAATCATCAAGGCCAGCTTCCTGACAGGGATGGCGTTCAGGGTTTTCTCGAAAGCGGAATCCAAGATTATCCTCGACACTCCCGGGGCGGAGCGCCTCATAGGCAACGGGGATATGCTTCTGGAACGCGGAGGCGAGATTACCCGAGTTCAGGGCGCTTATGCCAGCCGGGAAGAGATTGATGACATTGTCGGAATCTTGAAATCTGAAAAGCGATGAAAGAAGAACTGGAATATAACCGTAGCCTCGAAGAGAGGATTGACGGTTGGATGGATGGGATCTCCGCCAGAGTCAAGGAGATGGAGGAAAAGTCCTCTTTGCCTATAACCGGACATTCGGCGATGTTCAGGAGTTGTCCGGGGAGCTCGACATTTTGGGGGCAATATGCAATAGACTAATGCTCGCTGACAGCGACAGCCGGGTGAAGTTCTGGGATTATCTCAACACTCCGACAGCACACATCGGCCAAGATGTCAACCAAGACATCAACAGGCACAAGGACTGCATTACGAAGCGGATGTGGAGAGCTGTCACAAGGATATTTGAGGGATTGAAACGGTTGCTTTGTCGGAATAAATGAACAGAAAGCTATTAACAGAGGTCTGCACCGCCCCGGTCTTGACGTACAGGTCCTTGATGTCCGCCGTCCCTATCCAGAGCGATGTCTTGACCAACGCCACCCTTGAGAGCACCTCGTTGTAGTGCTCATCGTCGCTAATGTATTTTCGTCAATGCCATGTATCAAGACCTTATTTCTGATGGATAAGTTATTTAGGTAGAGCGTCTGAGGTTATCAGATAATACCGTACTCTAACTTCTGGCTCGATGATATGTATTTCGGGTCGAACGATTCCGCGTCGATTACGCCATAGTAGAATCGTTTGTTCTCTGCAAATGCCCTCTCTACCCAAGACGCCACCTCTTTCCAATCGGGCGTAATGCCGTCTACCTCCTGCATAAGGCGGCTTATGCTTGTCGACGAGACATCATTCATATATACCTTCGCGAATGCAAGCAGGTCTTCCTTTTCGAGCTCAGATATCCTCTCTACTTTGCGAGAAGATAGGAATGATTTATAGTCCTGTGTGTCCATATCGTAAATAATCTAGGACTCTACATCAATTTTATCTGCCATACCGGGCATGGCCGCCTTGTATTTTTCGACTTCGCCTTCAGGAACGATTATCTTTTCTAGGCTCGCGCAGCCGATGAAAGCGGCGGTGAGTTTCTCGGGACAAGGACATAGGAATGTCACGGTGTTGAGATTTGTGCAGTTCTTGCAGAATGCCCTGCCGATTATCTTCACGGATGAAGGGATTTCGATGGTACGGATGTTAGGACAGTTGTTGAACACGCCACGCCCGATTTCTTCCAGCGTTTCCGGAAGGTTGAAACCCTTAAACGGCAGATCGGAGTACTGGCCATCCGCGATTTTCCGGTCCACGCGTACATCACAGACGCTCTGCGCCATCCGCTCGCGCTCAGCTTCCTACTCTGACTACCTCTCCTTGACACTTTTTGCTTCTTCTTTTTCAAGTGCTTCCCGAAGCCGAAACTTGCGTGCAGTTTCCTTTACTTCCGGGCCTAAGACCTCCTCTTCCAACTC
The DNA here is from genome assembly GCA_963604635.1 of Faecalibacillus sp. Classification (GTDB taxonomy): domain Bacteria; phylum Bacteroidota; class Bacteroidia; order Bacteroidales; family UBA932; genus Cryptobacteroides. The sequence goes on along the minus strand of CAVCRS010000061.1, from coordinate 7,513 downwards.
GTCAATCCGTACCACGAGTTCATTAATGGTGTCTTCGGCATCGGTAAGCTGGTCCGCGAGATTCTCATTCTTATCCTCAAGGTTCTTTACCTGCTGTTCCAGGGATTCTATGCGCTCCTGAAGCTGTCTGATCTGTTCATCGGTTGTCATAATGTATGTGTTTGTGTGGTTTTTACTTATACTGCACTGACAAAGTTATAAAATTATCTTCTGAAATCCTGCGACTTGACCTCGACGCGGATCTCGAAGAGGCTGAGACGTATGAAGTCGGGGATGGAGTAGTCCTTGTGCGTGACGACGGCGTGGGAGGCGTAGCAGAAGACTACATGGCCGAGCTTGGGATGCCTGAGCGGGCCCTCCGCCCAGTTCTGGCCGTCGTCAAGAAAGTTCTCAAGGCCGAGAGACTTGTCATCCATCGAGGACTTCTTCACGTCAAAATCGCAGCAGGAAGGTGAACAGGCCATTATCGGAAGATCTCCCTTGCATTCGCTGTCGAACCCGCTGATGATGGGAATCATCCGCCCGAAGTCTGAACCGTAGAAGGCATCGTCAGGCGTCTGGAGCACTTCGCCGTCCTCCCAGTAGCGCAACGATCCCTCCACCTCAATCTCTTCCCCGCGGTCCCCCCGCGGCATGTCCAGCATATACCGGTACATCCTGCCCGTGCGTCCGAACATCTGCTCCGTGTATTCCAGCATCCTGGCGTTCTGCCGCTCGACGGCCGCGACCTCCGCATCGCTGCAATGCATCTCGAAGAGATCCGACAGCGCGCGATAGCGAATACCCAATTGGTCGAAGACCAATTCGGCATTTGCCTTGTCTCTCAAAGACTCCCAATAGCTGCTTTCAAGCGGGTCGCCCGTGACGGCGAGGACACTTTCTTCCGCCTTGCGGACCTCTTCGCGCAGTTTCTCCGCACGCTCCTCGGACGTAAGGGACTCATAAGACCGTATCCTTCCCAAGGCGGCCTTCCACTCCGCGTCCGAAGTGTATTGATGTCTGTGTATCATAGCTTTGTAATGTATTCATTTGTCATTGCAATGGAGTTCTGCTTTTCAAGGTTACCGCTTTTGAACCTGTCCCAGGCGGCTGACCTTTGGCCCCCATCTATTGGAGTACGGAGTATCTCCGCCCATTGTTTGAGAGTGATGTAGTCGCAGCACACGCCGCACTCCGGACTCTTCCTGTAACATTCCTTTTTCATAGCGTGATTATCTTTCTTATGGCACAAAGAAAAAGCATAGAACTGCTAAAAGTTGGCAGTGAGCCTACGGCGGGACAAAAATGTGCGTGTCTTGTCAGTTGCTTTTACTAAACAATCGGATCTCCGCAGAACTTTCTTCGCCCGCAGCCCTTGCAGCGGAAGCCCGCCCAGACGCTGTCGAAGTGGTTCATCGCCGCCTGCACGAGCTCCGGACTGTCCGTCAGGATGCCGGCCTCGAAGTTGCGCCGGGAAGCGCCCTTCATCCCGATTCCCGCGCCGGTGAGATTGGCGGAGCCGACATAGGCGACGGTCCCGTCAAACACCAGAATCTTGAAGTGCACCCTCGGGCAGAGCGCTCTCTCGAGGCGCGTCGCATACACAGGAGTGGGATGCCACGGACAACCGCCGCGCGATGCTTCAGGGGGAAGCCTTCCGCTTCCTTCTCCGTCCGCGGGACATACGGAACTATGTCGATGTCTATCGGAGGATAGTCTGACAGTGCCGCGAAAAAGAAATAGAGAGCCTCGACAGTTCTCATTAACATATTGGATTTTCAATAATTATCTTTAAATTTGCACTATTATATATAGCACATATAATAATGCAACAAAAAGTAACGGACATATATGTAGCAGGCCTCAAGGTCAACTTGTCGGAGATTGCGAAAGAAGATCTGAAAGGTGTCTTGATTGGCGAGACCATTGTTTTTACCTTCTATCGTGCCGAATTGGCCGGGACAGACTTTATCCTTCTCGTCCCGAGATTCGACAAGAATGAAACGCCGGCAAACTGCGCGAATATGTCCCACAGGCTGACTTCCAAGTTCAACCTTCCTATAGTTTTCTTCTTTCAGAATCTAAAATTCTACGAGAGGCAGCGACTCATCGAAAAAGGCGTATATTTCATAACCGGACGCGGCGAGGCTTTTCTGCCGAATATGGTTATGCTGTCGAGGCCCAAGATGCAGAAGACCGCGTCCAGGCTTTCAGCAGCCGCGCAGTTCCTTCTCCTGCATCATCTTCAGAAGGAAGTCCTTGCCGGCCTTTCCGTCTCGGAGATTGCGGAGAAAGTCTCTCAGTACTCATACGTCAGCGTCGCCAAAGCCGTGGAGAATCTCGAGAGTCTGGGATTGTGCGAATGCACGAAAAATGACGGGCGCAGCAAAAGGCTCAGGTTCCTTTGGGAAGGGCGCGAGCTGTGGAACAAGGCAAAACCTTATATGTCAACTCCAGTGAAGGAAGTCAGATACTGCGATGCCATTCCTCCTGTCAAGTTCCAGTATGCCGGAATAAGTGCTCTTTCGTCGTACACAAGACTGTCTCCTGACGAGGTACCTGAAATTGCTGTCTATTCCGGTGATTTCAAAGAATCTGATTTTCAAGGATTGAACAGTTTTGACGGAAAGGTTATTGTGGAGATTTGGCGATACCCGGCAATAGACATTGACTCCCGGATGGTCGACAAACTGTCCCTGTATCTCAGCCTTGAGGCTGACCCTGACCCGAGGGTAGAAAATGAAAACGAAACAATGCTCAAAAAAATATGGCAGACCAAGTGATAGTAGATGGGATTGAGGTCTTCGAGAAGACTTTCTCCCGGTATAAGGATTCATTCGTCATCATCGGCGGGACGGCCTGCCGGGCGATGCTGTCAGGAGGTATATACGCTCCCCGCAGGACGGAGGACATAGATATGGTCCTGGTCCTCGACCGTCTGGACAAGGATTTCATTGACACGTTCTGGTCGTTCATAAAAAGCGGCCGATACAGATGCGCCACAAGAAAGGACAAGGACGGTCAGAAGAAATATGTGCTCTACAGCTTCTACGACGGACTGCCGGAGTACCCGTCCCAGATTGAGCTGCTGTCAAGGCCTCTGGAAAGTCTGGGAGATCCCGAGGGACATCATATTGAAGTAATTTCGGTAGATGACGCGTCATATCTGTCTGCAATCATTCTGGAACCGGACTATTATGACTATCTAACAAGCCACACAGAAGAAAAGAACGGGCTGCGTTACGCATCCGTTGATTCCATTATCGTTCTTAAGATCCTTGCCTACCTCAATCTGAGAGAGGACAAGAGAAACGGCAGACACGTCAACGATGTTGATTTCAAGAAGCACCGCAGGGATGTCGTGATGGCGGCGGCATCGCTTGGCTTGGGCGACAGGTTTCCAGTGGGAGAAAACATCAGGCAGTCCATCACCCGCTTCATCGAAGCCGTAAACGGCGATCCAGGTGTCCGTCAATCGATCTCCGCCTCTCTGTCCCTTGCGAACGAATCAATGCTCGATGACTATCTGAAAGTGCTTGATGAGAGTTTTACTGCAATCTGAATTATGAAGATACAATACGCATCCGACCTGCATCTGGAGTTCGCCGATAACTGGCGCTATCTCAAGGCCAATCCGCTCAAAGTCTCCGGAGACATCCTTGTGCTCGCCGGCGATATAGGCTATCTCGGGGATGATAATTATTCCAGGCATCCGTTCTGGGACTGGGCATCCGAGAACTACAAGGAAGTCATATGCTGCATGGGCAACCACGAGTTCTACAAGTACTTCGACCTCGCCACGCTTCCGGACGGGTATAGTCTGGAAATCCGCCCAAATATCCACAGCTACTACAACGGAATAGTTCATTTTGGGGACACGGACATCATCCTTTCCACCCTGTGGGCAAAAATCCCGGTTGAGGATGCCTATTACACGGAGCAATGCATGACAGACTTCCGCAGGATTCTGTACAACGGCGAAATGATGACCCACGCTGAGTTCAACAGAGAGCACGACAGATGCTTCAGTTTTCTCAGTGGAGCCGTAGCTGAGAGCAAGGCGGTGCACAAGATTGTCGTGACTCACCACGTCCCGTCTTTCAGGATGCTCTGTCCGAAACACCTCGGCAGCAGAATAAACGGGGCTTTCACCGTGGAACTGGAGGATTACATCAAGGACAGCGATATCGAATACTGGATTTACGGGCATTCTCACTACAATATCGATGTTCAGATAGGGCAAACGGGATGCGTCTCCAACCAGCTCGGCTATGTCTTCGCCGATGAACACGAATATTTCGTTCCAGACAAGATGATTGAACTAAAATAATCAGGGAGATTGGGGACAAATAAGTTCATTTTGCCAGGAATCAGCCATTGGACGGCATGCCGGCCGGGAAAATAGATTTTGTACACTGCCACAATTTGGTAATTTCAATACTTTTCTTTGCAGTCGGATTAAAAGACAAAGCATTATGACATTGAAACAACTGCTGGACTCGCTCACGTTTGATGAGATCGCACCGTTCATCGGGAAGTATGACGACAGGAACCCGCTGGCGTCTTTCAAACAGCATTTCGATTTTCTGAGGCATCTCGCGCCGGACGAAGGGAGCGCAGGAGAGGCGCGTATCGGCTTCTGCAGGGACGAGGAGTGGGCGGACGGGGCTGAGGATGACCGCCTCTTCGCCGGAGCGTTCGAGGGGATTGACTGGCAGTCGGGCCTTGCGAAGACACTTGTATTGGACGACGACGTCAAGGCGTCGGCCGCAGAGATAGCCGCCTGCTGCCTCTGGCACACGTCGTTCTACGGCTTCTGTCCCGAGGACCTGCAGGAGACCTTCGAGAGCTGGCACGAAGGCCGGGAGACGGTGAAGCGCTGCCTCGAGAAGTTCGGAGACATTATCCCGACGCGCGCCGAGATGCTCGCCGTGCCGTCTTTCCACCGGAGCATCCGCAGGAAGATGCACATCCACCGAAGTTTCAGGCGGACGGAAGATGACACTTTCCTGTCCGGCATACGGATGTGGAAGTGGAGATATTGGAAGCGTTACGAGATCAACCGGGAGTTCAGCCGGCGCGTCCTGATGAACTCCAAATTCATAGCGGACGTCCTCGAACGCGGCACGAACGTCACCGAGCCGCCCGCGAGGAAGGAGTTCGGCAGGCTCTTTCGAGCCAATCACGTGAGCATCCACCGCTGCGACACCTTCGCGTACGACGCTTCCTCCCGGCTGGATTATTTCCGCGAACTGGTTGCAAAGTACGGACTTCTGCAGGAGGAGATGTGCCTTGCGAACAGTTTTGTCTGCATCAGCGCGTCCACTGAGCATCCGCTGACGATGCAGGAGATCTCGGAGGTGGAGTCTCTCGTGACCTCAGGCCACGGCGGAGAGCACCGTATCTTCATTAAGTCCAATGATTTTTGGGGCGAAGAACTCAGGGTGGACATCGCATATTACGAGTAGCCGGAGGATGGGCGGCATTTCGAGTGAATGAATATTGGAAGTTACAGAAAATTCGTTTATATTTGTTCTCAACCGCAAACGCATTGCCGCAGCTTGCGGCAAAATATTCAAAATCAGGGCTTCATATCAGTCATCTTCTTCGTAATTAAACTCTACTTTGCTCTGAAAAATAATCTCTTTGAGGACTTCTGAGACCATATCGCGTTCATCAAGTTCCTTAAGATAATCCTTTAGTTTCGGTATGTTGATGATTTCCTCTATACAACCCAAATAGTCTTCAACGACCTTTTGTACAACGTATGTCTTCATTGCATCGGTCTTCAACGTCTCCATCAAATCTTCGATTGAATCTTCTGATTTAATGACAAAAGATAATGGGTAACGCTCAATCTTCTCAATGTCAAGAAAATACTTTTTGAAATCCAATGTCTCAGTAACTTGAAAGAATCGTCCTAATGGTTTCATAACAAAATCGATACCTCCATCATTTGCATTAGTACGACCTGTTTTATATAAACGAAGATAGTCCTCGTTTAACTTCTCTATTTCCGGGGTAAAACCCCAATAAATTTTTGTGCCTTTGTAATAAAACTTTAGAATAGAATAACATACAATTTCAAACAACCTTGCATCCACATTAGGCGCAAGAAGAGTCATTATAAAATCAGTTACTCCTGCAGTATTTCCTTCGTCAACACTTTGCAAAGTTTCGCACTGATTAATGAACTGATTAAAGTTATCTTGTTTCACTTCAACATAGTGGTCAATAATATTCATTATATCTTCAGCGATGTTGTAAATGCGGTTCCCAACTTTGATTTTCAAATAGTTTTCATTAAACTAATATCTTTGAGTTTTCAAATTGCGCATTATTGGTGGCACACCAATTTGTGTAGGAAAAAATTTGAAGAATTCTTCGTTCATTCGGGAGTTTAATGCATGATTTTGGAGTTTTGCCCCAAATGGCAATTCTCGTTGTCTTTTTAAAAGTGCAGAGAATTGTGCACCGTCATAGTCCGAATAACACCCTGACTTATCGAAGCCATTATTACGATAGTCTTCTACGATTACATAGATTGCATAAAGGTTTGCAAAACTACCTCTTGCTTTAGCACCCTTATTTGCAGATTTTGTTTTATGAACAAGGTATTGCAAAATATAACTCATCGAAAATAGAGAGTCTGCATCCTTACCATACTTCTCTTTTAGATAATTATCTATATATGAAGCAAATGTAAATCCCATATTACCCCCAATTAAATAATGTTTGTTCTTGTTCTTTAGGTTTCTCAATCTGGTACGACTTTTTCTCACGTTCCAGTTTTTCGCCTTTATATTCAAGTGCAATACCCAAGCGTCTTAATCCTATCTTGAAATACTCCTCTTGAATTTCAATGCCAATGAATTGTCTGCCTAATTGCTGTGCGACATAGCAGGTCGTAAAAGTTCCACAGAATGGGTCTAATATCATATCTCCAGGATTACTACTGACCTTTATAATACGTTCCAACAAACTAATTGGCTTTTGCGTTGGATGATTTTCATATTCTTCCATTCTGTACCTCACCCTTGCAAAATCCCATACATTTCCTGGGACTTTTTCGCTTTTGTAAGGTTGTGGAGGATTCTTTCTGTAATCAATTAATTTACGTTTTGAGCCAGTTTTAGCTTCAACTAGAATCTCGTTTGAATTGAAGGTATAATTATTTTTATCCTTTACACAGAACAATATAGGCTCATACATTGAGCCAAAATAATTCTTGGCTTGAACACCAGAACTATCATATGCCCATACAATTCTTGATAGAATAGTCACTTTGTCTCGAACATATAGGTCGAAATATGGCATGAACTGAGTAGATGTCATAAGGTATAGTGAACCGTTAGGCTTAACTTTCTTAATACAAAGGTCAATCCATTGATAACACCAATCGAGATAATCCTTGTCCGTTTTCCATTTGTCTTTACGACCAGCAAAATTTTTACCTATGTTGTAAGGAGGGTCGACAAATGAATATTTCGGAGCATAAGCACCCAGCGTTTCAGTCGAAAATCCACTCCGTTTT
>CAVCRS010000060.1:0-53375 GCA_963604635.1 Faecalibacillus sp. | reverse complement strand
AACAGGAACACCGAGGCATTGAATCCATAGGAAAGGAAATTCAGAAGCAGCATAAACTTGCTCCCGTTTCCCCTCGGGACAATGGGTATTCGGATGACCTTAACCCCATCGACCACTTCCCTGCGGCGCTTGAACAGCCCATAACCATCAAAGAACTTCCCTTTTGGATAGTTTGGTATCCCGGTTACAACGGTCACGTCATACCCGCGCTTCGCCCAGTCGGCAGCTATATCATTACCCCGGAAAAACTCCGGCGTGAAGTGCTGTGAGACAAATAGTATCTTTTTCATCTAAAAATATTAATCTGCGCCATTAAATCCCTATCAATCAACGCAGTTATCATTTTAGCGCCATCCTTGTTCAGATGCGCGGCATCGTAAAATAGCTGTGTGTCTTGAATGGCTGACAGATAATTGAGCACTATCGCATCAGGGATGGACTTGCGACATGTATCACCTATCATCTCCATTTGTTCATTTGAAAATTCCATTGTATCAGGATTGCTCGGCATCAATACAACCACCATCTTTATTCCTTTGCCCCCGAGGTACTGTGCATATTTCTCCAGAGTACCAGTTACAGTTGAATCTATATGTATCTCCTGTCCGATATGGCTGTTCACTTTTAACTGCTCAATTGTCCTCTCGTACATCTGGTGTCTGGAAGTCAGATAAAAATTGCAGAATTTCAAATCTTCTGAAGCATCTTTGTCCCCAGGGAGCAAGAGATAAGTAAGGCCAGGAATGATGATAGCCCCACGCGCATCAAAATTCTGCATAAAACGATTTTTCTTAAATTCAGAAAAATCTGTGAGAGAATTAATTTCTTCTATCTCCGGAGTTATACGGTACCCTCCCATCGAGAAAGGAATTGCTATGTTCTTACCTAACTTATCCTCACCGACTTCATTCTTTCCCTTTATCGGAGGATAAATAATTTGCACGACTGTCTTGACTGATGATGGGAGCAATGAATAATATAAAGAACTTTCCACAGCCGGTTGACCGGTTGATGAGAAGTTATAGACATCTTGTCCCAACTCTGCAGACATCTGATAGCAATCGATCCCTGCCATCGATTTGCTTGAACCGAAAACAACGATATCAGGTTTGAATTCAGAATCGTTCAACTTGGTCAGCAACAAGGTTGTCCTATACTTGTCCGTCTTTATGGAACGGTATAGGCAAGGGGTTATCAGATTACATATCAATATAGACAGTAAGACCACACCCGCTATCACGATAGTATCCACACTTTTAAGTTTATTTTCTGCCATATCCTTAGAACTTAAAATAGATGAATGAAGATGATTCAGCGCCCAAGAAATAAATGGAGGCTACAATCAGAAAATAACAGATGACTGCTTTCCAGTTATGATTATTTTCAAAGAAAAGAGGACACTCTTTTTTGATATTCCGCCAATCCGCTATCATCAAGATAATAATGAAAGGAACGCATATCAAAAATTTAGCATTATCCATACCGATAAATCTTGGTACAGCGAATAAGGAGCGTTGCCCCATCAATGCGAAATAATTCGCTGCCTGACTGACACTGTCAGCCTTGAAGATGACAAGACCGATAGCCACAAGGATGTATGTGAGACACATCATAAGAAAGTCTCCGAACTTGGGGAGTCCCAGAGCGCCAGGTTTCATTTTTTTGTTCTTGGCGAACGCACCGGATAAAACCAATGGAATGAAAAGAAGGCCGTGATACAGTCCAAATAATCCGAAAGTCCAATTTGCGCCATGCCATAAGCCGATGACAACCAGGTTGATTATTACGGCAAAGATGACTCCCCAGTTGCCGATATTGCGGAACGCGATGTTAAGCGGCATGAAGACATAATCTGTAATCCACGAGGTTAAAGAGATGTGCCATCTGCGCCAGTACTCTGCTACATTTCTCGCGAAGAAAGGATAATTGAAGTTTTGAGCGACCTTAATTCCCAAAAGACGCCCCACACCTATTGCCATATCGGAATAGCCTGAAAAATCAGCATACATCTGAACAGGATAGAGCAGAGCGGCCAGAAGATAAGTACTTCCCGTAAAACTCTGCATCTCCCATGTAGAATCAATTATACCCATCAGGTTATCCGCAATCACCATCTTCTTGAACATTCCCCACAGAATCTGCTGCAGACCCCGAGTGGTCATTTCTGCATCAAGCGAACGAACGATCCTCAGCTGAGGCAGAAATTTTCCGGGACGGTCAATCGGACCGCTTAAAATTGTCGGGAAGAAGGCTATGTAGGTGCCGAACTCGATAAAGTCACGGCAAGGCTCTATATGCTCGCGATGTATCTCGATGATATAACTAATCAGCTTGAATGTAAAAAAGCTGACACCTACGGGGAGAACAATGTGAAGAGTCGTCCAAGAAACTTTCAGGCCGATAAGACTCAATAAGTCGGCAAAAGACTCTGCGAAGAAATTCAAGTACTTGAAATACAGAAGGACTCCCACACCGATTACCACCCCAAGGGTCGTAACCCAGGAGGCGTTCTTCACCTTTCCTTTGTCCATCAGATGTTTTAGCCACAGTCCCAGCCCATAGAATACAGCCGTTGCACCCAACAGAAGAGGAATCATTCTCCAGTCTGTATACCCATAGAAAAAATAGCTGGCCAGAAACAGCCACAAGTTCTGAAACTTTGGCGATTTTCTGCTTATCGGAAGATAATAAATGACAAATACAACCGAAAAGAAAAGCAGAAACGGAATGGAGTTGACGACCATACAGTTAATTGATTCTTTGATAAATAGTGTCTATCATCTCTCCCACATTCTTCCACTTCATAATTTCCAATGATGTAAACTTGAGTTTGAAGTTTTTCTCAATCGCGACGATGAGCTGAATGTGACTTAAAGAGTCCCACTCTTCAATGTCATTTGCAGTTGTCTCATTTGTGAGGACGATGTCTTCGTTGTCCAGAACGTCACGGAAGATTTCCTGAACCTGATTTAAAATTTCATTCTTTTCCATTTGGGTTTACTTTTTATTGATGTAACATTCTCTTTCTTTATATTCATCCACATTCAGGATGAACTGGTCTGTGGCAGAGCCTTCAATCCTTTCGAAACCCAAATTGGCAAAGTGGTCTTTCACCATCGAGTTCTTAGGAGTCGGCAGGTATTCGCCGATGATGTATTTGTAGCCGGAGGCCCGGGCCGCCTCGGCCATCTGATTGAGTGTGAAGTTTTCCATTCCGCGTTTGAGCACACGGCAGGACATAAACCAAGTGTCCACAAACAGGGCCCTGCCCCCCCCCTACAACAGTCTGATTATCAGCGGGTTTCATTATAACAACCGCTATAAGGCCGTTATCTCCGAACTTATCCTCAAGCGTAAAACTCAAATCTATGACTTTCGGATCATTTGCAAGAGCCTCGATATCAGCATCTGTGTAGCGGACTGTGCGAAGATTGAACTGGTTACTCCGCTGGCTAAGCTGCGCTACGCGAGGAGTATTGAATTTGGTGAATCCGCTCACCGTACTTACCATATTCAGGGACTTCAGGAAGTCTGCCTCATTTGTAAAGGTCTTACTCAGAGAAACACGCTTCGCCTCCACCTGATACTGCTTCGTGCGGTCCTTATCCAGATTGCTATAAGAAGCAGTCTCGAACAGATTAAGAGAATACAGATATTCCAAGTACTCTGCAGGGTCCTCCGGCAATTCCGGCACTGTGATTCCCGGGATATTCTCACGCACGATGTTCCGCTCAAATGGGTTGTCATCTAGGAATACCATACTGTCGAATCCAATATTCAGAATGCTCTGAATGGTACGGATATTATCAACTTTTGTCTCCCAGTTGGCCTGAAAGACTGCGATGTCATCGAGCTTTAGAACCATATCAGGATGCTTCTCAAAAGGTTCTTTTGCAGTATCCTCATTGTTCTTGGAGGCAACGCAGATAATGATTCCACGCTGCTTGAGTTTCTTGACCCACATCTGGAACTCGGTAAATGCCTTTCCGATGCCGAGCCCGTGGCCAAGCTGAATGCCTTCAAGACCATCGTCACCGATTACACCGCCCCAAACAGTATTGTCCAAATCAAGTATCAGACACTTTTTAAACTGCCCTTTGACTGCGCAGACGATGTCCATCACCCGGCTGGCGACATACGGCAGGATGTCCACCGAGAGGACCATCTCCGTGCTGGTATAGACATTGGACGCGAACATTGTGTCGCGGCCGAACTTATTCTGCAGCGCGGCGATGTCGCAAATAAAGAGATTCTGGTACTGCTGCGACAGCTGCATCAACAGGTAATTCAGCTTGCGCACCTGAAAGGTGAAAGATGAATCGACTTTATTCGCGTAGCTGCCGAAAACGGTGTCCTCAATCTCGGGATAGTTGAAACAGATTATCTTCTTCCCGGACAGAGCTGGACTTTCGCAGATAGACGAGAGGAAGCCTATTCTGTCATCTGCAAGCATAGCCTGATTCTCTACACTGAGCATCGAGTGATGCTCACCGAGTTTGTGGGCGCTCTGGAATATGACAATAAAGTCTGCATCGAACTGATAAAGGTCGCTTGTCGGATCAAGCAACTGACGCTCGACCTGATTATACTCGGCCTCAAAGAGGTCAATCCTGTAACCGCGCTCCACACCCATTCCACGAATTGCCGTGCACAGCAATGGCGTGGCAGTGTCACCTATTACGGCCAATTTAATAGTTGGATGAGCAGCAGCAGAAGATTTTGCTTGTTTTTTTAACTCGTTAAAAGTTAGCATACAATTATTTGTAATATGTATAGTGAGATGTAATTATTATATAATTGATTCATATAAAGCAATGTACTGCTGGAAACACTTGTCTTTATCGAACATCCTCTCCGCTCGCTTGCGGCAGGTTTCCCGCGAAATCGGTGCGCTTTTTAGCCGTTTTAACGCATCTGCAAGTGCATTTATATCTCCCTGCGGGACAATAATACCTGTCGCTTCGTCAATGGCTTCCGGAGAGCCTCCCGTGCGATAAGTTATCACCGGCGTGCCACAAGCAAGGGCTTCAAGATTCACGGTTGGGAACATATCTGCGTAAGTCGGATTTACAAAAACATCAGCGAGGGAATAAAGCATCGCCAGTTCATACTGGTTATTAGTTCGCTGAATAGGAATGAGATTATACTCCTTGTATGTTTCTGACGAATACTCTTCAACCTGACTTTTACTCATTCCCACCAATACAATGACATTCTCCGGATCCTGACTTAACAAGAGCAAATCAGCCAATCCCTTATCATTGCTCCAAATGTTTGACACGCCGAGGATTATGTGCTTACCCCCCCCCTAATAGCTTGCTATACAATGAGATATAAGGATTGAAGCACTTTAAGTTATCGAACTCCGCTTCAGCTTTCTTGCGGCAAGCCTCGGCATAATCACCGTTTGCGAGCCTTTCGATACTTGCAATCAAACTGTCTATATCGCCTTGCGCCACCACAGCTCCAGTTGATTCATCCACCGATTCGGGACTTCCTCCTGTCGCGTAAGTAATAACCGGCGTACCGCAGGCAATGGCTTCGAGATTCGTGGTCGGATAATTATCTTGGTAAGTCGGATTGACGAATACCGAAGCCGATGAATAGAGCTGTGCCAGCTCAAGCATATTCTGCGTCCGGGGTACAAACACCATCTGGCACCCATCCTCTGATGGCGCGACATCCTCTGTCAACCTTCCCACAATCACGATTGCGTATTCATCTTTTGAAAGACTCTTGGCAAGAGCGTAAAAATCATTCAGCCCTTTTCTGGCATCCCAAAGAGCTGCCACGCCAAGAATTATTTTCTTGTGTTTGTCAATTCCGTAGCGCTCATAAGCATCTGTGGGCTGAGGAGAGAATGTGTGGATGTCAATCCCATTGTGAATCACCACAATTGGCCTATCCTTCAAATGAGACTGACGGATATTGTTGCCCAACCATTCCGAAACGGGAACAATGGTCAGAGAAGGGATCTCCGCGAGGAGTTCTTTCTTCAATCTGAAATTGTGCCGTGAGCGGTCCAGCGAATACCACTTAGACACAGGACAATGGTGACACTCTGTCTTCCAACGCTCGCAACCACAAAGGTTATACATACAATGCCCAGTCGTAGCCCACTGGTCGTGCTGAGTCCAGATCACAGGTATATTATTCTTTGCCAGATATTGGAACAGCAGCCGATAATTCAGCCAGTGGTCGTGGATGTTATGAAGATGAACAACATCTGGATGAATCTCATCTATTATATTCAGAAGTTTTCTGGTCTGGCGGGAAGAGTTCAGCCCTTCATTATCAAAAATCTTCTGCATCCCATAGTGTATGCAGGCATCGAAATAGTTCCCGACTCTGATGACATTGGATTTAGACGGCACCGCCGCCGCTCTACCTGAATATGCAATCCAACTCTCCCAACCTTTTGAGATTGCGAGTTCACCTATCTGCTGGGCTATCTTGCCGGTAGACAGGTTAAGACAGCAGTTTATCTGAAGGAGTTTTGGCATAACATCTTTCTTGATTCAATAACTTCCTAACGTACAACCAGTTTAACAGACTTTGCCCTAAAGTGTTTAGTCTGAGAGAGAAATATCCAACCGTATTGATTTTTTATTGACTCGACACAAGAGAGAGCAATATGTTCATTCCCAATAAACAATTCGCATTGACAATCCTCCTCAAATGACGGCAGATTAAATATCGTTTCTTCCCTGCCATCATAATTCCAAAGAATCTCAAGCGCCTCGTTAACTTCATTGACGGAAATCGGGCAGAATACGGGCTTGAGGGTTAAGGAAGCCGGACTCTTCAACTTTGGCAGCAGCTTGTGGATATAACGATTCTTGCTCCAGTCCTTGTTCCGGTTTACTTTCAGTAAGCCACAATAGTTCTTCAAAACCACATCCTCATAAATAAATTTATTGCCGAATGGGCCTTGCCAGGGCGCGAAGGCACCTTTGCATATCATACCCTGTTTTTTTGACCAGATAGCTGCAATCGCGGGGCCCATTTCAGGGAGATATTCTGACCTTCCGTCGAACCAACTGACGAAATAAGCAGACGAGCGGTAAATATGCAAACCTGTTTCTGTAGAAGTTGGATAAGTCGGATGAATTTCAGCCTTGCCATAGTCAACCATAGAGAGGACAAGCCACAAAAGACAATGGGCTATATAAACAGAAGCATAATGATAATCCCACCAAAGGTATTTGTCCTTTCCCTCCCAGTTATTGAGCATCATATTGTTATGCTCAAGCATTTTTCCAAGACGAGGGCAAAGGTAATCCAATGCCTGCTCAAGAGTATCGGTCTGACCGCTTGATCCTAACAGATATACCCACAATCCCCAGGCAAATACCTGATTTACACCTCGCCCCTGATAATTGACATCGCCATCAGGTGCGACGGCATTAAGCAAAAAGCCAAGCTCTTTTGACAAGTCGAGATGTTCTTCTTCGTTGACTCTGAGGTGCTGAAGAACAGCGACAGTGGCCACATCATATTGGAGGTTGAAACTCATCCCGTGAGGCAATCTGTCTTCTATTCCGCCGTCAGCATTGGTCGCCTCGGCAATCAATTTCTTGCATCGATCAATGGCTTGTAGATAACACCCCTTGCCAGTCCATTCATACCGCTTTTTATTTGCCAGCCATCGCATCGGTAGCCAGTTGACTGTAGAATGATTACTGTCACAAGTCTCGCATACAGTTTTACGAATCAATTGAGCGATGTTCTCATCAACAAACGGCTCTACTATTGATATAGCAAAATTATTGAAGTCATAGTGAAATGCTGGAAGAGTCTTACTTTTATCCCATCTTTTGAGAATGCTCTCTATCAAAGACTCTCCTTTTAATCGAATTTCATCGTCCCCCGAAAAGTGCCCCCAAAGGATGAATGCCGCAGCCACGTGCGTTGCTCCATAATGCGCAGAGATTTCCACTCCGTCATTAGGATCAACAAAGCGGTCCAGACCGTCGTCACCTTTGATTATCCAGGAAGAGCACACAGGTATAATCTTCTTGATAAGTTCCTTTATCCGTTCTCTCATAAAGTTTTGCTCAAGTCGTCGATTATATGCATAGTATTACGAGTTCCTTCAAGGGAAACGACTGAACTCTCTTTCATACCACTTCTGATACATTCCTGAGCCTCGTCTACCTCGTATTCAAAACCCTCGTATTCATACGATACGGAGAATCTCTCTTTAACAAGACCATCCTTGCCATAAAGAGTCACACAATTTGTTCTGTTGAATTGTGATTCCCATTCAATGAATCCGTCTTTACCAATCACAGCCGCCTTGCTCTGTGAGCCAAAATCAGAAGATAGATTAACAGCGGCCTGAATATCTTTTCTTCTTGCAGATATTTGCCAATCTGAGTCAATTTCATACGATGATACCCGATGAATAGATGTTAAAGATTCCGGGACACCTCCCAAAAAATGTTCCATAAAGGCTATCGCATACACTCCGTAATCGTGCAGAACACCGCCGCCAGCTTTTGCATCGTAGATAGCATATCCTTCACGAATATGTTCCCGTTTATAGAGATCTGCCCGTACAAGTTCTTTCGCTCCGATGCGTCCTTCCTTTATCCAGGAGCACGCCTTCTGAAATGATGGCAGACATTTCATCCACATCCCTTCCATAAGGAAACAGCCATTCTTCCGGGCAAGCTCGGCAAGCTCATCCGACTGCTCTGCGGTACTGGTTATCGGTTTTTCACAAAGGACATTGAATCCTGCCTCCAGGCACAGTTTAATGTGGTCATAGTGGCACTTGACGGGAGTGGCGATATATATTACATCCAGATGAAGGCCCTTATCAGTTAGCATCTCCGAATAACTGCCGTATGCCTTGCAACCTCCGTGTCTGGCAGCAAAATCCTTTGCCTTATCCAGAGATCGGGATGCAACCGCATAAACAACGCCCTCTTTATTCCCATCAATAGCGCAGGAAAATGTCTCCGCCATATATCCCAACCCAATCACACCCCAGCGAATCGGGTTCTCAACTTTTCTCGTTTTCCCGAAAGGCGAATGTCGCCAAACCTTTTTGGCTTTACTTAATATCCGTTGAATCATGTCAGTGGGTACTTTGTTTCGAAATAATATCAAGGGATGTCTCACAAGGACTCGGCTTCCCGGCCACAACATCACGATAAGCAGCTACCATATATTCGACCATCCGACCATACTCGCCAGAAAGGCTTCCTGCAATATGAGGAGTGAGAAACACATTTTTTCTCGTGTAGAGTGGGGACCAAGGAAGGAGCGGCTCGTGTGAGGTGACATCCAACAGAGCACACATATCTTTATGTCTCTTCAGTACCTTGTTAAGGGCTTTTTCATCCACTTGAGCACCGCGCCCGGTATTGATAAATGTAGCTGTCGGCTTCATCCTGTTCAACAAAGAATCGCCAATAATACCTCTCGTTTCCGGAATATCAGGAAGATGATTGCTAATTACATCGCAAATCTCAAACAACTCATCCATGCTGACCTGTTTTACACCGAGAAAACTGGCCTGCTCATCAGTTATGTATGGATCGCAAATATAGATATTGAGATTATAGGAGGACAGAAGTTCTATGATTTTACTGCCAATTGCGCCACATCCAATAATACCCACATTTGCGTCATAGTTGCCGGATTTTCTCTCCGCATAACCTCGCGAGGCATTAAACCGCTTATGCCAAGCCGGCCATCTGTATGTGCGCTGGGCTTGGAAATAGCCCTTATTCGCTAAGATTATTTGAGCAGCGGCGAATTCTGCAACAGGTATCCCGTTTGCTTTGGATGCGGAGAATACCCGCACACCTCTCTTCAAGAAAGGTTCTGCGAAATACTTCACAGTTCCGGCTGCGTAGAATATACATTCAAGCGAAGGAAATAACTCGGTTATCTCTTCAACTGTAAACTCGGGCATATACCAAGTTGAGAAGATGTACCGACAGTCGTTCAATTCCGAAGCTTTTCTGATGACATCTTCCTTGGTATAATAGGGCACAGACGCAAGACTCCCATCAAATTTTGCGAGCCACGTCTGGAGATTTTCTCCCTCTGCTGCTTTCTTTGTGACAATTATTGATTGCATTCTTTCAGCATTTCAGACAATTCAATTGCATAGGCAGAAGCATATACGAAAGCACAAGTCGAATAGTGGTTGTGTACAATCGCGCCTTCCATACAGAAAGAGAATATTCCGCCTGTGGCTTCTCCTTCTATCGCAGTATGCTTGCAGCACCACTCAAGAGCCTTTTGCGCACTCACTCTTATTTTCTCGTTATGAGTAATCTTATACCACTCCATTATGTCTTTTGCGATAACGCTTACAGATTTACAGTCCTCACCCAGTAGGGGTTTAGTAAGATTATATGGCCATCCTCCATTTCTCAACTGCTCTTTAAGCAAGTTATCCACTGTCTTGTCTATGACTTGCTTTATCCGTTCATCTTTCAGCACTTTATATGCCGGGATTAGACCTTCCAATGCCCAAGCCTGTCCTCTGGCAAACATCCCTCCCTGTTGCTTGTTATCTTTATCGATACTTGTGCAGAATCCTCGTTTTTCAGGGATATAGAAGAGTTCAATATACCGTTCGATGAACTTCTTTAGAAATGCCAGATACCTGTCATTACGGGTATATTCTGCAAGACGCGCAAAGAGTCCACCGGTAAAGCCGACATCTACTATCACGCAGTTCTTATCCCATTTTTCATCTCGCACATTGTAGCCGGTATAAACCATCCCATCGGGTCGCGCAGTATCTATTATCCAATCGGCGCATTTGCGCGCAATGTTCAGATATTTTTCATCTTTTGTCTTTTCGTAAAGGGTAAGGAAAGCATTGTTTGCAATGTAGGCAGAATCATTGGGGGCCAGCATTGGAATTGCGCCCTTTGAATCGAAGTCATTGCGGACAATCCACCCCCCCCTATCTGTCTGATAATTAACCAAATAGGATATAGCATTTCCTATAAGATCGATTTTATTCTCATTAACAAATACTCTTACGGATGCCGCTGATGTCCATATCCAACTTGGCAGACACCATCTTTTCGCCTCCATAATATATCCAGCGTAAAGACTTCCTGCATTAGATTCATTGGATGGGATAGCTGAATTATAGATGAACCTTCTCCATAATAAGATACTATCTTCTGCCGTGACACCCAAACGAACCCGGAAATCAGAAGCCCGAGGATAGTCATTGCTACCGCTATATTTCTTAAGAAACTTCTTGGCCGTTTTGTGCACTATGCAGTAAGCCTTGTATAAACCGGACATATTATCTTGAAATTAAAGTATAAAACGGATAGGCTATCCTGCGGAACCATTCCCGACTTGTAAGACCGCCGAATTTTGCAGCTTTCTTATAGTATTCGTTTGCAGTCCTGTAGTATTTTTGTGCCATAGCATTTTCAGCAATCCCTATGAGATTGCTATGCATTATATAATCTGCGTCGCCTTTGGACAGATGTTCAATTACATAGTGGAATTTATCAAGATACTGCTTTTTGATGGCTATTTGTTTGTCAAGATTAGGGAGATTGGAATTCTCATTGTTCTTGATAACCAGAATCTCCGGAATGGCAATCAGAGAATATTTTTCAAATACACGCACCAAAAATTCATAGTCCTGATGACGGAGGAACGCGCCATCGAACCCGTCCAGTTCATCAATTACGCTTTTACGCACAAAGATATTGCTTCCTGTACAGAACATAAATCTGCACGCAAGAGTATCAACCAAAAAATTACCATCCTTAACGTCAGTGTATCTATTGTATGTCTTGCCTGATTGTCTAAACTCACATCCTGTATAAACTCCGGCGACGCTTTTGGACGCATTCTGCATCGCATCATAGCATTTTTGCAGCCTGTCAGGCAAATACTCATCATCACTGTCCAGCAAAGCGATATAATCTCCTTTAGCGACTGCGAATCCGGTATTGCGGGCAACTGCCCCATTCTTGTTTTTTTCGTGGCAGATGTATTGTATATTATATCCCTTGACAATATAGTCACTTACTATGTCTCCCGTTGCCCTGCGTGATTCTGTATCGGGATCATTGTCATCCACAATTATCAGTTCCCAATCTTTATATGTCTGAGCTATCACACTTTCTATCGCGGATTGTAGGAATTGTGGATGGCCATATGTCGGAATTATTACCGAAATCATCGTATTGAAGTGGATTTATCAGATAATCTGGAGAACAAAGAAACCAGTCCAAATGTAATGAAGTAGTTCATTAGATAACCATTGTTGAAATGATTGCTGAAGAACATCATTACAGTTGCGTATGCTATCAGTATATAGAATGATATCAATAATGGATCATCGGATAGCCCATATAATGAATAACAGGTATATATCAGGATTCCCAAAAGAAAACATATAATGACTGCGAAAACTGGGCCGAAATCCAAATAATAATCAGTCAGGAATGTGTGAGTGTTAAAGAAATATGGCTGAATCTTGTGCCTGGCCTTGATATGTATACCAAGTTTTTTGCCGAATTGAGAGAATGAGTTGCCTCCTATTGCTCCTTGATTGTGGTTTCTTTCTATATTGTAGTTCAGATTACTCCACGGTTGTACATAATAACAATAGTCCAGAAATAGGTTCTGGACAAGGTTGCTATTAGACCACAAATCTGAGGTGCTCGTTTCTACATATGTCATATTGGTATCCTCACCGTGACGTTTATTATTATTAAACATAAAGACTACAATCAAGAGTATCGGGATAGCGACAAATTTATATCTATCGGCCATCTTATATAACTTACTGTGAGTGATTGTCGGTTGAAATTCCGTAGTCCCAATAATGAAATATAACAGTGTTAACAACATTGCGGTCTTTGAAATTGTCAACAAAGCTGCAACGATACTAAATGCACTGGCAAGTATGATTAATGTTGAATTATTTTTTTTGCAAGCGACAACTATTGATGCCGGAAGAAAATATGCCAACTGTCCAATAACAGGGAGGGAGAACTTTTCCTTTGCCTCCAACAGTTCTTCTCCTTCAAGAGTGGCAATATTACCATACATCATATATGACAATGCTGTTGGCAGAAGGCCGATAAAAAAGACTATCCAAAAATTTTCATTCATTTTGCCAACTCGGATTGGAGTTCTGTTAGCATTTTGACATACGATAAATCCAACCACGACCGCCAGCAACCCGGATATGATAAAAATTCGAGTTCCAAGACTTAACTCATCCATAAAGATGCCTCCCAATCTTTCCCAATACAGGATATAGGAAATGATTGTAACCATAAACAGGTAATAAGGCGAATACCAATTCTGTGACTTCTTTGCTTTTGAATAACATAGCATCAGTATAAGCCAAGCAACAATCTTTGTCAAGTCATGGCTTAAGACAATCATAACGATTGTCAAAGTTAATGTTGCTAAAGGGAATAATTTCTTCATGACAACACCTGATTAAACATATTTTCTTCTCATTGTCAAGAATATACTTTGTATTGTACCTTTCAAGGAAATTTTCAGGGATGCTCCAAGAAATTCCGGATAAATTTTCCCACGTCTTAAACTTGACAGAAAATAGCCAACACATTCTCTTTGATAAAAGAACAAGGCCGCTTTTTTGTATTCTTGCCCGAAAATCTCAAATTGTAAATGGGATTCTGCGAGTTTCCAGACATCTTTTTTGCTCCTCCTTTGGCTGGTCCATCCGCCATCATTATGCCGATAGATACTCATAACATCAGATATCCCTATAACCGTTCCCAACCTTGCACAAGCCAGCAATAACGGGATATCTCCTGCCGGGAATTTGCCGATTACTCGGCTTCTATAAAAATCATCGGAATAAATTTTACGACGGAGCATAAAGGAAGCAAATTGAGCTGGGCGTGTCAGATACCACTCAACTCCACTATATTCACGGTTCTCAACCTGTGAACGGATATGATTCATATCCCGGTGGTTCATATAAATCTCGTTAATGGCATGAAAAGTCAACATGCAGTCAGGATGAGCATCCAAAACCTCGGACTGTTTCTGCAGCTTATATTGATCTATCCAATAATCATCCCCTTCGCACATAGCCTCATACGGCACATTATTAGTCCATTCTGAAAGATATTGCAGTTTTGGCTTATGCTGGGAATAGTGATTCTCCTTTAAGAGCAGAATGGCGAAATAACAGCTGGTATTTGTCTTATGCTGAGCATATATAATCTGGGCATAATCCGTCTCTTTCTGATAATAGGCAGAGCCTTCTGAGAGGTCGAAATTCTCTTTCACATAACTCATAATCACATCCTGCTCACCATCGGTAGAGGCATCATCTACGATACAGCAAACGAACGGAAAGTCCGTCTTCTGCATCGTGAAGCCGTTCATCGTGTCGGTTATGTACTTAGACTGATTGAATGTAAAACACCTCGCACAGACTTTGAACTTAGGATATTCCATACTTTACTTTTTTCGTGATGCGACCAGAGACCGCAGCATCCCTTTGACTTCTGAATACTCGGCATTTTTCGTGGCCTTGCAGAGTACGATGAAAACAACAGTTCCGACCGCAAGCTGAAGAGGCAGAATCAGCCAATTCGAGATAGGCAGATACTTAAAGAAATACACCGAGAGCGCGACAGCGACCGCAATGCCAAAACTCGGCGCGACATCCCGAATCTGCATCCAAGACGAGTAGCCAAGTTTCTTACCCGTATAGTACGAATTCAAAAAATAGCAGATAATGCCAGTCACAATGGATGCTAAAAGCATCCAATATATCCCCACAAAAATACCGATGCAAATCGGGCCGATCGCTATTATCTTTTTGATAATTTCCAGGTACAGGAATATGTCACTTCGCCCCAACACTTTCAGCATATTCAAGTTAATGGAATGCAGAGGGTACAATGACATACTGATACAAATCAGAGGAAGGAAAGTCGCCGCCTGTTTCCACTGAGGGCCGATCAGACAGTATATCATAGATTCCGATATTGCGCCTAGTCCGAACATACATACAAAGGTTACGAACATCGTAATCTTGATAATCTTCCTGTATGCCTCTATCATCCTGGTCCGTTCATCCTGAATCTCGGCTAAAACAGGATAGGATACTCGCTCTACGATTGATGTTATATTGCTTGAAAAAATGCTCGCATACTCTTTCGCCCTCGTATAATGTCCCAATGTCGCAGGCGAATAGAACTTTCCCACCACCACCTGATACAACTGATTCCAGACATTATTCAGCAATCCGCTGACCAGCATCTTCCATCCGAAGCCCCACATATAGCTGAAACTACCGCGGGAGAACTCCAGTCTTGGAATCCACTTGTTGAATATCCACAGGCAAACGGTATAAATCAACGATTTCGACACCATCTGCCCCACCAGCGCCCAGACTCCGAAGCCTCCGAATGCCATTGCGATACCGATGACGCCGCTGGATATGGCACTGATAAGACTTGCTTTGGTCTTGGTTTTGAAATCTATCCGTTTGGTAAGGATGGTTACTTGGGTTATACTCAGAGCATTGAATATAAGCACAAGGCTCGTAACTCTGAGCAGCGAAGTCAATTCCTCCCTATCGAAAAACGAAGCGACAAAAGGTGATGAGAAGAACAATAACACATATAACACCACGCTGATAACCATATTGGTTACAAACATCGTGTTATATTCCGCATTGCTGACTTCTTTCTTGCGGATAAGAGCCGTGCTGAATCCGCTGTCCACTATCCCACAGAGTACGGTATTGAATATCACACAGATACCTATCAATCCATACTCGTCCGGCGACAGCAGTCGAGCCAATACAATCCCGACCAGAAAAGTAACTCCCTGTCCCAGGAACGCATCCGCCGCACTCCAGACCGTACCTCTTATCGTCTTATCCTTTAATGAGCCTTGCGTCATTCTCAAAGTTTATCAATTCACCTGTGTCACAACTGTTTAGGCCTTATCGGATAGCGTCAGTCTTTTAACTGGAATCAGCCCCAACTTAGCGGCTTTTCTATATTCCGAGGTGCTTTTCAGTAGTCCATACCTCCCAGAATGTACCCAGGTAAAACGAGGGTTACCAGACGGATATGAGTCAAGTGCAGGAGCTTTATCTTTCAGCCAATCTTTCACCCATTTCAATTTCGCATCCATTTCTATAACACTGCCATTTGTCGCGGGATGAACCTCCATAAAATATGCCCGTTCTTTGTAAGATATTACATAATCCCAGCGATTGCCAGAAGGATATTTACTCTTGGTACAGGAATCGATTGCTACGCTGCCATCCAATGAACGGCTATCTGAAACTGAAACATATTGCAAATCACGACTTTCAAGAGCCTGCAGGCCCTGATGATATCCTCCGGCAATATCCGGCACTTTTGCCACAGTCTCCTCAAATTTATTCATACTCTTCATTAATCACCTGTGACACAATTTCTGATGCCTTCCCGGAGAACTGAGAGAGCCCTCCCCAATCCGAAATATCTGCATCATCATTGGTAACATCCAGCGATGATATATCTACAGTCCTGACACCATCCTCTTTGTTTGAAAAATAATATGTACTGATGCTCTTTTCAAAAATACCGTTCATCATATTTTTGATGCCCTCATAATGCTCGACCTCGAACATCCTCTGAAGCATTCTCTCCTTTTGTTCTGATGTAGCGTTACTGTCACTTATAATATTGAACGCCCACGCAAATTCCAGCAAGACTTGAGAATGAGTGGAGAGAATCACTTTATAGCCATTCTGAACAAGTTCGAGACTTTGTAAAAGCACTGACTGAATGGCTCTCGGATGAAGTCCCATCTCCGGCTCTTCCAGCACGACATAGCGATACTGACTCCTGTCCACCACATTCTGCGGTGGTCCAGACAAGCAATAGAAAGCCATCAGCAGAGGCATGAATTCCTTCTGTCCGGCACTCCAGGCCATGAATGGAATATTCATATCGTTAACAGACATCTGCATCTTTTTCTGACCTGAAGTATCATCAATTGTCACCTTTCCATTATGGAAAATGCTTTCCTGCAAAGAAGTTTTTATACCCGTTTTCAAGCGGTTTTTTAACGGAAAAACCAGTTTATTGCCATTAAGCCCATATTGGAAGAACATCCTCAAAATTTCACTGAACTGGCGAAGAACAAATGGAGTGGATGAATCGTACTCCATAAAATTCTTGGGACGCCCATCGGCAACACTTATGATTCTCTGCGCCGGGATGTAAAACAAGCCCTCTTTAGAATTCGGGGCTCCTTTTCCCAATAAATTTTGTTTAGTATAATCTCTCCCTTGATAGTTTATTCGTGTTGTATCGGCCCACAACTTCGACAACCCGTCCCCGAAATAAAAGTTAAGAATATTGTCCGGATTCTTCGAAATAACATAATTATATCTATCCATCGTGGCAGCGATGAATTGCTTATCGATAAGAAGTTTAAGCAACTGCAAGCTCAAACTCTTCCCGCTTGCCTGAGCCCCTATCAGTATCGTGAGGTCTTTAAAGCACATATGAGCCTCTTTAATCGGCCCGAAATTTCTTATATTCAGTTCATCAGCCATATTCAAAAAGTATCGTTAAGTATCCTGATATTCTGTTAGACCATTTTCCCAATTATAATCCTGCTCATTTCCCTAACATTAAGGCGCTAATATTTCTGTCTCCCTATATTCAATCTCCAAATTGCTTTACCTAATCCCCATCGGTTCATTTGAAACCCTTCCATATTCCCCTCTGAAAAACACTTTCAGATAATCCGCGCCATCGGTATAGGGAATAATTATACGACCTGACTCCCGTTCCTCATCCGTGAATACGTGAATATACTTCCTTGTCCCGGTAGCTGTGCATAAAATGACACTCTCGGGGATGCCATTGGAACTGGAATAATCAATTGCCATTCCGCTTGAAACTTTTCGGGCGACAACTTCAGTTTGCAATACCTCAAAAGAGCAGGCCAACTTGCCATCGTGAAGCAACACATCGTATGTGCCTGCAGGCAGCCCGGATAGAATCAAATCTTCTTGGCCAAATTCGAACAGGTAAGCCATCTGACCATCGCGTCGGATACAAATCACACCGTTATACGATGTGTTTAGCACATTTAATACGACCTCCTCTCCCTCCCGATAGCAAGCCCGGTCACCCCGGCTTGGGCATAACGGAGCGTTGAGGCTGACAGTATAGTTATCCTGATCCAATGATGACAAGAATTGAATACGGTCCTGTTCAAGCACCCGCGCGAAGTCCAGATATCGGTACAGCACCCAAGAATATGTTTTCCAACGATTCGAAAACTCTGCATAAGTATACTTTCTTATGCTTGTGCCACTGCCGTTGCTTTCAAGGATACTGACAGATTCGACACTTCCGTCTGAATTATTCACATCCTCCACCATTACGACATGCCCAGGCTTCCATAAAACATCACCCACCTTTACTGCTTCCGGTGATTGGTTAGCGACCTTTTCAAAAAAAGGCAACTTGGCATACATTGAAGACTCATACGGAGCATCAAGACCAAGCGCATAATTTACAGATATGCTGCATACCGTACCATAATACGAGGCACAATTGACACCATGATATGGGGACTGCGAAACATTCTCTGTATATAGGACGCTCTTGGGATTCTGAACTGCAGTCAGGAAAGTATAAAACGACACCTCGTGTCCGATGAATTTGTCGAGTTCCTTGACTGATGAATAAGGTATTCCCGACACAAACTTCCCTGCCGGGTATGTAATGCCGCCGTTTCTCGGGACCGCTCCGACCGGACTCCATTTCACATCCGCTATCTGATGCGCCCTGCGCTGTATAGCCTCAACTGCCTGTTGGTATTCAGCCTCAGAAATAGCTTTCGGCGTCCAGGTCGAATCATCAGCCTGACGGTAGACTGCATCGATCAATATTTCATCATCCCACTCGAACTTCTGACAATCCACAAACAGAGGCATCATCAGTACAGCGATTATGACTAATATTTTCATTTTCAGAATTTACAGTTCCACACTAGCCCTTCGAGGCTCGAAGCAGCAGCAAGGGCGCAATGCGACGATACGCACGCCGCTAGCGCGCTGAGGACCTATCTTGGCGAAGGTCGCCAATACGCTATGCTTGCCACCGAGCCCTAACGGGCCAATATTGGCTTCATTAACCTTTTCAGCGATCCGCTTCTCGAAATCACTCTGGATGCCGAAATTTCCCTTTGCCATAGCCTCCATCATCAGACCGGTGGCTTCGAATTGGCTGCGGCCAATGCCGACAGCCAATGTACACGGGGAGCAACCAAGCTGGCTTACCGCAGGAATGGCTCTTTTGACAATCTCATCGATAACAGTATCCACGCTATGCTTGTGGAACACTCTTTGGGTGATTCCCCTGATGGCGGGGCCACCGCCAAGCATCAAAACTGTCAGGCGAATCACATCTTCATCCACAGGTTTGATAAGTATCGGAGACGGAGCCAAAGCACCGCTGTCCTCATCCAGTCCGCCGCTCTGGTCAATTCTTGCATAGTCATCGCCCTTGATTGCCATCGGACGACCCGGGAGCTGACGCAGCCCCATAGCCACGCCTTCCTTAATCTGTTCCAGCAGTTCGCCTGTTACCGCGCGGTTCTTTCCCACCTCCAGAAAGAGATGCGGAATACCTGTATCATCACACAACGGGCTTCGATGGTCTTCGGCGACCAATGCGTTGTCGAGCACCTGCCTCATCACCCAGCAGGAGCTCTCGACCTGTTCGTCCGCAATCGCTTTCCGATATGCCTCCTTCTGGTCTTCACGGAAAGATGAACCTGCTCTTACGAGGCAATCCGCCACTTTATCCTGTATCCTATCCATAAATTGACTCTCCTTTAGCGGCAGCTATAATAGCCTGATATTTAACAACCTTTAATCTGTTGAAAGCCTCCATTCCGAGTTCTGGAAACGCCATCACTTTCTGCTCGACAGTCTGGCTGCCCAGCAGCGCCGTTACAGGAGGGATAATGGCGAACACGGCATTGTTTCTTGCCAATGCCTGTACCGTGTCTTTAGATATGGCGCCCTTTCCCAAATGCATCTTCACTCCGTGTCTGGAAAGAGGCTCGAAACTGCTTTCTATCTCCACTTTGTTACTGGACGTCGGACCGACACCCGCAACGCTCACCGCCGTATGGAATATCACTGCACCCTGGAGGTCAATCCCATACTGTCCAAGTGTCCCCTCTTCCGCCGCCTTGATAATCTTGGGCAGGACAGCGTCCCGCCCCGTATAGATGTAACCGCTTATGCTGACCACATCGCCAACTTTCAGCTGGCTGATGACTTCTTCACTGAGCGGGGTTGTCAAATCTATCATTATTCTTATCGCTTTAAAGTTTCCATTAACTCGTTCTTCACATCTTTGTGATTGATACCCAGCTTCGGCATATCGCTGCGAATGCCTTGACGGCAATGGACATCGAGAAACAGAGGCATCTCCCCATTTTGGACTTTGCTGAGGATTCTTTGAAGTTCAGACTTCGTTTCGACAGCGTGTCCAGGTGTAGTATAACCACAAGCTACAGCGACCTCTGTCAGATTGATTACCTGTCCTGCTGACGGCTGACCTCCGACAGATTCATTGACGCCATTATTCAGGACAATGTGTATCATATTGCCCGCCTTATAACGGCAAATCGTTGCAAGGCTGCCCATATGCATCACTGCAGCAGCATCTCCATCGAAGACAACGATACGCTTCTGAGGACAGGCCAATGCAATACCCAAACCGACGGATGAGACGTGTCCCATTGAACCGACATTCTGGAACTCGTGCCCATTCCCGACAGAATGGATTTTGAGTTGCTCGTGAAGTTCACGCGTTGCGCGGCCTGTTGTCGCCAAATAAATAGCGTCTGCGCCCAAAACTTCAATTACTGCAGAGATGGCCTCTTCGCGGTTCATAAGGATGCTCTCAGGATATTGCTGTTTCTTTTCTTTCTGGGTAAGAATCGCCTTCTTTGCTATTAAAGCCACAGGGGAAGAAATCTCGTGAGCCTTTTCCGCCGCCCAACGGAACTTCTCTATTACCGTCGAGTCATCATCAAGAATCTCATATGGTATATCCATATCCCGCATCAATACCGGAGTCAACTCTCCCTGTTTTTTATGCTGAGCGTGATCATTAATGGAAGGATCTCCACGCCATCCTATTACCAGAAGCATAGGGATACCATAGACACAATTATGAGTCAGCGACAGCAGAGGGTTGGTCGCATTGCCTATACCTGAATTCTGCATATACACGAGTGGGAGCTGACCTGTAGCCAGATAATGGCCCGCTGCGATAGCTATGGCATTGCCCTCATTGGCCGCCATCACGTGCTGCTGAGCGCTCATATTTCCGGTCAAATAGAGGCAGAAATCATTCAGCAACGAATCCGGGACTCCAGTATAGAAATCCACACCCATTGTCTCTAAAGCATCGAACAATTCTTTCTGATTTACCATATTATGGAAAAGTCTGGGGTTTTAGAAATTGTTATTTCGTTATAAATATTCCGAGCTTTCTCCTGACATATCCCGGCGTGCCCGGTCATAGAGAGAAACTTTACAAAATTCTCCTCATGGGTCAACGGATTTTCAGGTTCTCCCTTCGGATATTCCACTTTATCAGCCAGCACAGTACTGTCGTTCATACTCACCTCCACAATAGCCACACGTTTGTCCGGAACGAGTTTGCTTAATTCCGCATCCGGGATGACGTCAACCTTCTGAGTTAATGCCAGCACAGCAGAATCACTCACAAAAGGTTCGGCGAACTCTTCAATTCCCGCCTTGCCGGTTGTCAAGGCGATTGCGACACTGTAAGGGATACTCATCCTTGCTGATGATTCTCCTTTAATATCCTTGAAGTCGTGCTTGCCTATAACGCCTTTATAGGTAATCACACGGACACGGTCAACCTCCGTCAAGTCAAAATGATTATTTTCCCGTATCCTGAAACAGGCTTCTATTTCCGGATGAGTATGTCTGCACGATGCGTAAGGCTTCTGGTAAATCTTCTCCAAATAGAGAAAATCCCGTTCGCCTGTCAGAATATCCTCATCATAAGAGTCTGACATCATCTTCAAATAACCGGTATCTCCGGCGAGGACATCATTCGGTCCACGAAAGCCAGCCTTAGCCATCATCGCGGCAGTATAACCGTTTCGAGCGGCATTCGCGCAGTTGAAAGGCTTCAGCTGCGACACATCTTCCAATACTTTCAATGTACCTGCGGCAGAAATGCAAGCGGCAGAAAAAGCATCTTTGACCGTCGCATTGTCCCATCCGGACATAACAGCAATACCCACCGCTACTCCCGGCGCGCAACAAGTTGCCGTAGGATGAAAACCGCAACTGTAATGCGAGGGCTGCATTGCTGCAGCCAATCGTATGCTTACCTCGTACCCGCAGACCGCTCCTTTGATGAAATCTTCCCAACTGACTTTGTCGTGAATTGCGACAGGCAGCAAAGCAGAAAAGAGCGGCGCACTGGGATGAATTACGCCATAGCGAACCCCATCATCCAATTCCAGAAAATGAGAACTGAGGCCATTGATAAACACCGCATCCGAAATGTTCACTGTCTCATCAATTCCGATAGGCCTTACAACACCCTCAAAGCCTGAACTTGCAGTCAGCTTAATCAATCTTTGTTCTTTTTCAAACAGGTCTTTGGCTCCAGCCAATGCAACGCCTATTGTATCTGCGAGGTAGGTGCGGACAAGATTCTCAATCTTTGCATCTACAGTTATTTCTCTAATGTTATAAATCTTTTGAAGGAATCTGTCCGTAAGCATATCAATGTCAGGAATGGACTATCACTCCTTTAGAATTCTGATTAACTCCTCTACTGTTATAGTCCAGTCAGAAATCTTATGATATACTTCATCATATGCTTCTTTTTCGATTCCGCCATATACCATAAGATCCTCATAACGACTATAAAATTCATTTTCGCTCAGTGGATTCTCAGGTTCTCCCTTCGGATAATCCACTCGTTCTGAGTATATGGTACCCCCCCCCACGGAAATTTTCATTTCAGCAGGTTGTTTCTGCGGAAAGGCTTCACTTAAATCCCTATCTGCAAACACTTTAACTTTCCTTGTAAGAGCTTTGACAGCCGAATTGTTCAGTGCATCTTCACTGAATTCTTTCAGTCCCGCTTTGCCATAAACAAAAGCGACGGCAACACTGTAAGGCGTACTCATTTTTGCAGAATACGCCCCTTGTATGTCGGTATGGTCGTGCCCGGAAACAGCAAGGTCGTATGTTGAAACGCTGATGCTATCAATACTTTCCGGCCGCACATTATATTTGTTTCTCAAATGAATGGCTGCCTCAACCGGAGGATGAGTGTAACGGCAGGAAGCATACGGCTTGGTATAACTCTTCATAATAGCATATGTACCATTTAGGAGAGTCGGCTTAATGTCCGTATTCTCATCGCCGGACATCATCTTCAAAAAGCCTCTGTAACCACCCAAAGGATCCGAATGACCTTTAAAACCAGACTTGGACAACTGTAAACAGGTCAAAGCCAACAATGCAGTCTTGGCTACATTGTACGGTTTCAACTCCGAGCCGTCATCCAGCACTTTAAGTATACCGGAAGCCGCCATACAGGCAGCGGAGAAAGCATTGAACCGCTCATCCTCTGTAAATCCCAACATATACGCAGCGGCCAATGTCGCTCCTATCGTCCCGCAAGTTCCGGTAGCGTGATACCCCAATGCTTTATGCTGAGGCTGAATTGAAACTGCCATAGTGTATGATGCTTCATAACCTATGACTGCAGCCTTCAGCATAGCTTCCACACTGATTCCATACCGCTGAGCTAACGGAATCAACAGTGAAAAAATCGGAGAACCAAGATGAATGATGCCAGAGTTGGTTCCATCATCAAAATCCAAAGCGTGTGAATTGAGTCCGTTAAGGAAAACAGCCTCTTTCAATACCACTCTCTTGTCTGTTCCGATTACGGAGAAGTTTCCGGATTCAGGCTGAGCAAAATCGAAATACTTGCGAATCTTATCTTCCTGAAACCGTGCACCGGCACAGGTCACTGCCAGATAATCCAACAGTGAACGGCGTGCCCTCGTAAGCACAGGTGCAGGCACGTCAAGATTAGCGACTTTATCTATCTGTCCGAAGAAATTGCGGGAAATATTCATAAACTGCTCAGATAAACTTAAAATAGGCAGGGCTGTCAGGTTTGGCTATTTCCCACGCATCATCCATCGCATCCAGGATGCTCTGAGGAAGCGTTCCTTTCTTGGCAGCTTCCATATTCTGAGTCATCTGATTTATCTTTGACGCACCCAACAAGATACCGTCACCCTTTTCTGCATTCAACTCAGAGTGATTGCAAAGCCAACGATATGCTGCCTCTACCATAGGAATGCCCTCTTCTTCACAAGCCTTGCGGATTTCATCTACCGCATCGAAGTATGACTGTTTCCAATAGCGATCCCTGTAGCTCTTCAGTCTGGCAAAACGGCCCGGTTCCGGGGCGTCTTCAAAATGATGATGCTTGCCGGTCAGCATACCTCCCGCCAATGGATTGAATGCATAGAAACGCATATTCAGAGAGCGTATGGCAGGGAAAAGTTCCGGTTCCACATTACGGCAGAGCGCATTGTACATACCCTGATATACGGTAGGGCGAGGACATCCAATACGGTCACACTTGTATGCGATATCGACTACCTGCCAGGCGGGGTAGTTACTCAATCCGAGTTCCTTAATCTTTCCTTGCTCGTGAAGTTCAGCTACCGTTTCCAGCGCCTCATCGATAGGGGTCTTGCCATCAGGAAAATGGAAATAGAGCAAATCAACACTATCCCTTTTCATTCTTGACAGAGATTCATCCAATTCCATAAGGATGGTTTTCCGATCAAGTTTCCCGGTAATACGGGGATGTACTTTAGTCGCGAGATAATAGCCGTCCAGCCCCGGGAGTATTTCTCCGAGGTATCGCTCTGTATCGCCATTGTTGTAAACATAGGCGGTATCAAGTTCGTTAAACCCAGTTTTGAGAAAAGAACTTGTCATCTCGCGGCTGGCCTCCAGATCCAACTGCGGTCCGAAATTCATTGTTCCAAGTATAATCTTCATAATCTCATTATTCTTTGTTGCCCAATACTAGTCCCAGCACAGAGTCTTCGTTCTTTACCACACCGTAAACCTCCGCCCTTTTCACAATCTTCTCTGCCCAGCGATGATGAGGACCGATTTCGTTCATTTTGCCGCCGTCTTCGCTCTTGATAACCCCACCGGATGTATTCAAAATCTGTATGGCGTCATTATACTCCTCTTCCACAACAGTAAACATTGCGTTTACAAATTTCGCGTGGGTCGGATGTATGATTGTCTTGCCGACAAATCCGTTGGCACGGTCGATCATCACCTCTTTCAGCAATCCGTCAATCGCCGGATTGACAATCTCCTGTCCTTTGATAAGGGCATTGTGAAAGTTGCGTTTGATTACATCATTGATGTCGTCATCACGATAGGCTCGGAAATATTCCCACACCGCAGCAGATACACAGTAGTCGCAATACCGATTGAAGAAATTGACAACATCGCTCAGTGCATCTCTGACAGGCATAATGTCGTAAACCGTAGAATTGATTCCACGACGTACGCCGAAAAGCGATGACATATCAGTGCCTCCCACGCGAATGTTGAGAATCAGGTCTTTGTATGGCTCCAGGATATTCCGCAGCAGGATAAGTTCTTTTGTTCTCAATTCCCTGAATGCTACTTCCGGTCCCTCCAGGATAGGCATACCATAAAGGATGACTCCCAAACGGCTATTGACCTCCACCAATGTTCGGAGCACGCTTAATGCATTGGAACTATTGAATTTT
Source organism: Faecalibacillus sp. (assembly GCA_963604635.1). Classification (GTDB taxonomy): domain Bacteria; phylum Bacteroidota; class Bacteroidia; order Bacteroidales; family UBA932; genus Cryptobacteroides. The sequence continues at coordinate 27,485 of CAVCRS010000060.1, read as the reverse complement.
GGAAAATTAAAACCGGTGAGTACCGTCGCCTGACGTTTGGTCAGACGCGATGCAAAACTCTTGAACTGTTCAGGATTTCTTACCCGGACAAAAATCAGCGGGATATCATCGTAGGTAAGTTTGCCGGCCTCAATCATATCGGCGAAATAATCCATATGATCAAGGATATTCTGTTCCGCCTTCGGCAAATCCTCCTCCTTGATGGCATCCTCACAGCACATCACAAATGAAGTCACATCCAGCTTATGATTGATGACTTTCTCCTTGATGTCCTTTGTACCTGGCATATACAAGGTAGCACCCAAACAATACTGAAGAGTGTCACGATCTGTATATTTGTTGAATTCTACCGGAGCTTTCACATAAGAGAAATCCGGATTATATGCGTGATGTCTCATTATTGAGTGATTATAATTACTTTGGAGACACTATAGCGTCCGGATAATACTCATCCAGCATTCTCTTTACCAGAACTATCTGTTTGGCTCGCTGGCGCGCCTCTTTCTCCGTGGTGTCATAGCTGTGATTGGCGGCGACACTGCCGCCTGTCTTCAGATAAACAGGAGCTGCGACACGGACAAAATCAGGAACTTCATAGTGTCTGATAAAGCCTCCGGAAGATTTAGGGTTTTCAGTGTGAAGATCGATTGGCACATCTATAGCCGAACGAATGGCAGCAAGCATCTGAAGTTGGATGTCGCGTACCGGGTTGATACTGTCTGCACCGAGAGTCTCGAGCAGATGTGCCGAGCAAGGATTGCCGTGACCGCTGTGTGCACTGATTTTGAAACGGCAGTCAGCAGGAATGAATCCCTTCTTGCGAGCCTCACCAAGAGCCCAGAGAAGGCCTTCATCATAAATCAGGAATCCACGTACTCCCAGATGGGCGCCCCTTCTGATTTCTTCTATACCGCGCACAATCTGCTCCTCTCCGCGCAGGCGATATCCCATACGCTGTCCTTCTTCTGTCTTGACTGAAGCGGAAGTATCAGTCGTGGCACGAGGACCGCAGGCCAGAATAAGTTCGACTTTCCATTTCTTGGCATACTCCACCATCTGGCAGATTTCATCATCCGTCAGGAACATAATACCCTTCGTTTGGGTTACGCGATGAATCTGCACACCGAATTCATCAAGCGCTTCCAGCAAAGCTTTCATCGGACCAGGGCCCTGAATGCCAGGCACCTCAAAACGGTACTGACCGCCATCAGGAAAACGCTTTTCGGATGTAGGAAGATCATACAAATCACCACCGGGCATTCCGATGCTCTCAAGAAACTCGCGGGTTTCTTTCATTGTGTAATATTTCATATTATGGTATATTTATTTACAAACAATTGGCAACAATAGACTTTACTTTACTTCAAATAATCTAAAACCAAATTATTGCCATCCTTATCATAAATATGGAAATGAGACTTGATATCATTAATTCTCTGTTCAAATTCCTGATAGTCATTCACGACCATATAAATACCAACACATTGCTGGGCTGTTGTTCCATCTGCTCCAATATGATCACCGACAGTCTTCATCACAGCTGTATAAATAACACAAGGCATCGACTGTATATAGTCTAGTCCCTCAATTTTATCAATATCCCCCTCCTTCCCCATAATGTTCACCTGACAGCACAACTGCTTGAAATTAGCATTGTCTTTCTGAATTATCGGATAGTCAGCCATCTGTCCAGTGAGTGCGAAATTAATCAAGTATTCAAGACTGCTCGTGCCATTTTGGTTCTTGGTATAAATATAATGTCGTCCACCACTCAAGCGATGGCCCATCTCATAAAAATAAAAATCCTTTCCATCTGTAAATCCCTGAATGAAAAGAACACCATTCTTGACTCCGAGATTCCTATACATCTGCCTCACTTTTTCATCAACATTTTTTATGTATGCGTCCAAATATTTGGAAGGATAAATACCTCCTGCAGTCACCGCCCCTGCTCCTTGCACCTTATGTACAATCCTATCATTCATTGTTGACAAAGAAATAACCCCATCCTGAATCGTATAGGATGCAGAGAAAGTGTCCATTTCCATATACCTTTCGATAACGACTTGCTTTTTTTGAGAATAAGACAAGGCATAGGAAAGACATTCCTGAAAATCTTCTGGCCGCGAGCACACTTTTATGCCTCGTGAACCACTATTATCGACAGGTTTGATGATTATTTTGAAATTGTCTGAAATAATATCGGGATTGAAACTATCCAAATCGAAAGCCGAAACAGTCGGGACGTCATTGTCAATACACAACTGCTTGAAGCTGGATTTGTCAAGCGTTATTCTTAATACATCGGCAGTCGCATAACAAGGAAAACCTGCCGCTTCGCATATTTTATTGTACTGCAGCAAATAAGAATCCGAAAAACCAGTAATGACTCCATCCACGCCATATTGGCGGATTAAACGCACAATCTCTTCTGTTTGAAAGAAATCTTGGTTCCAATACTCATCAGCGAGCAATTTGGCAGGAGAACGATGAGTATCATTCCAATCAGTCACAACGGTTTTCACTCCCATTCTTTTTGCACAAAGAACAATATCTTTAGATCTTGGATCACCGCCAAGAATCAGTAATTTTTTACCCTGTATATTCGGCATTGCTTAATTATTTAGTTAACATCCAACAATAGTTCGTTAAATTTATAAAAGTTACGCCACGGCGCGGACGCCGTAGAATAAAAGTTCTTTGAAATCAGTGCTATTAATCTTCAAGTTCGGGTCTTTCCCGAACATGGAAAATAATCGTTCGACCATAGCGGCGTTGTGCAGCAGCACCTTGACGTCGCCGACGGAAAGAGGTGTTTCCTGCCGGGATGCGAACAGCCTTGCGATGTTGATTGAAGAGAGTGACATGTTGAAGGAGAAGTCCAAAGCATTGGTGTCCCTCGACTGGCAGTTGCACAGACCGGTGTATTGCTTCGCATCGCGGTACAGAAACTCAATCTGGAATCTTGTCCTGTAAATCTCGAAGATGTTGACAGCGGACTTTGATATGTCCGTCGAGAAGAACACCTTCCTGGACTGAGTCTTCTTGTCCGGATCGTTGAAGTCGGCAATGACGACCCTGACGTTCCGCTTCAGGCTGACCGCCCAGACAACGGCGGAGTAGATAGTGACATCTCCAGATATGAATGCCTCGAATATGTTCATATCAAGACTTTTCAGTTCCACATCTCCTGCGAACTTCTTCGGACGCCCTCTCTTCCCGGTCTTCGGCCCGTCATACAGATACTTGAGCCTCACATCATCTCGAAAACGGCTTATGAGACTGAATCCCAAAGCGTTAATGCCGGTAACGAAGCTCTCCTTCGAGAAGTAGGCGTCTGCGACTATACACTTGGAAATGGCAAGAAGGTCGTTCTTCAGGGAGGCTATGGTCCTGAGGTATATTCCGACAAGGGAGTTCGGATTGTCCATATGCTGCAGATAGAGCGGAGGCCGGCCGACAAACTTCTTGGTTAAGGTCTGCTTTGCGACGAGGTGCGTCCCGGAGTCCCTGTCTGCATCAACCAGAGCGAAACCCATCAACTCCAGACCCCATTTCATCGCGGATGCACAGCCGGACCAGAAGTATCCCACACCGGGTGTCTTCTTGCCGGACTTGCTGATGTAACTCGGGTCGATGGCGATTGCCCTCCGTTCCGCATTACCTTCCTCCACGAAGGCCCTGTTGAAACGGATCCAGTCAATGCACTTCTTACGGAAGTTCATTCGGAACCGCTGCTCGGATGAGTGTCCGAACCTTGCCAACTGAAGGAAGTTGATGCGATTTGGTATGGTGAGAAAGAGTTCCATTGTCTCCTTGAGGAAAGATTGAAAAGATTTGCTTAAATTTGTCTGGCTTTTGAGGGTTGCTGCAATCAGCTCTCTGAGCTGGGTAAGTGGCTTGATTTTCATAAAAGTAACTAGCTGTTTTGGTTTTTACTAAGTTACTAAAAATCAGCCACTTATCCTAATTTTTTAAGCATTATTTTCATCTTTTTTAGCACTTTTTTCGGCTTCTGTTCTATGCCGTTCGAGGAGGTCCGCCAAGACACTCCGGAACGGGCTATTGTTGCCACAAGTTATTGAATATTATATATTTATTAAATAATTAACGAAGTGTTGATCCAAGAATTATTCGGTTAATAACCTGAACCATTCTATCAATATCCGTTTCAGTATTTCTTTGGTCAACAGGCAAAGGTAGAATATGATTCATTAACCAAGACTCTAAAGATTCCGAGCCTGCCCATTCCTCAACATTCGGCCAGTACTTGGCGACAAAAATTCTGTTCATTATAAGTTTCTTCCGTAAGGCTTGTCCATCTTCGGAAACAAATGGGAAAACCATTGGGACTTCATCATTACTTAACGGCTCTCCACCTAATGCATCTCTGAGATAGTTATAATTATCTCTGCGTCGTTGGGCAATTTGATCATAATCAATCCCTTGCATCATTCGCTTTGTGAATTTGGACATCTCGCGAATGCCCAGAGAACAAAACTCATCACTCACTTTCTGGAAATCATCATATCCTGCTTCCGGAGAAATATCTATGCGTTTAACGAGGGAATCCATACGAGTATAGGATTCATCCTGAGCCATATCAAAGGAAGCTTCCGTATCGGTATAGAGATATCCGCCATCGGGAACGCCAAAGAATTTCCTGCACGAATAAAACGTATCTATCCCGCTTATCGGTTTTGAATAAAATGCCTGAGTATAGTCGAGTATAAGTTTCTTCCCATATTTCCCCGCCAACTGCTCGCAATAGTCATTCTGAAGGCCCCAATAATTCGTGTAAATCAAGGCGTCATCCTCCGCAAGAGATATATCCCCTGCAATTCGATAACTCTCGGTTATATGATAAAACTCATACGGGATACCCAACTTCACGATAGGCTCAAGAACCGTATCACAAGTATAGTATGGGACATACACTTTGCTGCACAGTTTGCACCGTAGCAGGTATTCCAGGCAGAACCTGCCACTATTCAAGGCTAACGCTCCCGAGTGGTATTCAGGAAAATGAGGCAACTCCAGCTCAAAGTATCCTCCAATTGCTTTATCCATATCTTTGTGGTTGGCTGCTATTTTACAACCGCTCGGCACCAAGATGAGATACTACCCATCGCGTTACCGAGCTGTTCGGCAGTATCGAAGTGCATTACAAGTGTGCCGATGGCGTGGTTTGCGCCGTCGAATGCCTGAACTGAATCCCCAGGCGAAACCCAGAGATCTTTCTCGATGACGTAAGGGCTCATCTCTTCCGAGATTTCAATATGGTCAAACTTACCTGCGTTTTCTGCGTGCAAAATCACTTCGGCCCAATGACCGTTTAAAGGCTTTTTGGAGATTTCTCCGACAGGGTCTCCTACTGCGGCACGCGTGCAGGCAGTAATCATATCCACACCCGTGGCGAATCTTACCATCTCAGCCAGCCGGTTTCCGCCGCCACGAGGAGACACTTCCATAATATATGGTTTGCCATTGGTGCCAATACGGGTCTCGATATTGTAAATCGAAGTGTTCATTTTAAGGAGAGTGAGCAGTCTCTGAAGCTCAGAACGCAGTTCTGACTCTTCACGCATATTCATGGTCGAAGGCCATGAATATGCGGCTGGGACGTACACCCCAGCCGCATTTTCATCGAAACGTTGCGCTGAGAATGTAACGACTTTGAGTTCGCCATTGAGCGAGAAACTGTCTGAATCTGATGAACACCCCTGCTTCTCTATGAACTCTTCCACGATTACTCTGTGAGAGATGGAATGGTCAAAGGCATATTCAAGAGCTTTTGGCATATCTGCCCAACTGTCAACTCTTGTAACGCCTTTACTCCCTGCGGAATCTGTAGGTTTGACAATAGCAGGATACTGATACCAGTCTTTAGCTTCCAAGGCTTCCTCAAGAGAGCCGAAGCCTTTAGCCCTCGGGACATTGAACCCATTATCTGTCAGAAATTTGCGGAACTTGTCTTTATTCTGAAGGATGCATACCGATTCGTATGGGCCGAATGACGGCAAGCTCATCCTGTTCTGGACATAAGAAGCAGCTACTACGCCAGGATCCACGCCGAATGACATTATTCCATCTATCTGCTTCTCTTGAGCAACTTTAAGGACTGCTTCCTTATCTATAATGCTCACATTGACATACTCGTCTGAATACTTGTGGGCAATATTGTCCGGAAGGTAGTCTGCTGTAATCACATAGTATCCCTGCTCGTGCGCCGCTTTTATCACAGGCAAGAGATAGCGGATACCTCCGAGGAGCATCAGTTTCTTCTGTTTCATTGGCTTACTTTATAATGCAGTCCAACGTTCTCTGGATATCCTCATCGCTCAGCAGATGATGCATCGGCAGACAGAGGACGCTGTCGGCCATACGGTGAGCGTTCGGGAGATTGGCCGGATTGGCCGATTCGAGGCCGCGGTAGGTGGAGAATTCGGAGATCAGCGGGTAGAAGTAGCGACGGCCGAGGACGTTGCGCTCCTTCATCTTGGCGTAGAGCGCGTCGCGGGACATTCCGTAAGCTTTCTCATCGATGAAAATCGGGAAGTAGGAGTAGTTGTGCTTGACTCCCGGCATATCCTCGAAGAAAGTGATGCCTTCGACATCGCGGAGCGCCTCGCGGTATTTGATGGCTGCCTGCTGGCGGGCTGCTATGGCTGAATCCACCTGCTTGAGATTCAGGAGGCCGTAGGCGGCGCGGATTTCATCCACTTTGGAGTTGATGCCGGGACCGACAACGGTGGTCTCATTGGCGAAGCCGAAGTTTTTGAGGTAGTCGATATGCTTTTTGGTCTCTTCGTTCGGCATAACCATCGCGCCGCCTTCGACGGTGTTGTAAACCTTCGTGGCGTGGAATGAGAGTGTGCTCAGGTCACCCCAGTTCAGGATGCTTTCCGTCTCGACTTTCTGCTCGTTGCGTTTTACAGGTTTGCAAGGTTCGAGTGCGTTGTGGGTTTCGTCGAATGCGCGCTTGTAGTCGACTTCATTCTTAGGGATTTCGAGACCGAATGCGTGGGCGGCATCGTAAATGACCTTAAGGCCGTAAGTGTCGGCTATCTCCTTTATGCGGCGTACATCACAAGGCTTGCCGTAGCAGTGAACCGGCATAATCGCCGTAGTTTTCGGTGTGATGGCTGCCTCAATCTTCTCCGGGTCAAGGTTTCCCGTTCTCGGGTCGATGTCAACGAATACCGGCTTGCATCCTGCCCACCAGATCGAATGGGTGGTGGCAACGAAACTGTAAGGAGTCGTAATGACCTCTCCTGTGATTCTCAATGCCTGAAGGGCGGTGAGAAGAGGGAGCGTGCCGTTTGTAAAGAGGCTTATCTGGTTAACGCCCAGATAGTTCTTCAGTGCAGCCTCAAGCTGCTTGTGGAAGTTACCGTTATTGGTAATCCACTTCGAGTCCCAGATTTGTTTAAGCAGTTCGTTGAATTCGTCAAGATTGGGGAGCAACGGACTAGTTACTGTAATTAACTTATTGTCCATATATTATTTGTTCTTGTTACCGTCCTTTGTACATGTTATCGTAATAGGTTTGATAGTCGCCGCTTGTGACATTGTCAAGCCAGGCTTCGTTGTCGAGATACCATTTTACAGTCTTTTCGATTCCCTCTTCGAACTGGAGGGAAGGTTCCCATCCAAGTTCTTTCTGAAGTTTCGTGGAGTCAATGGCATAACGGGCATCGTGGCCAAGGCGGTCGGTAACATAGGTGATAAGGCCAAGGTCCTCGCCTTCCTTGCGCCCGAGCTGACGGTCAACAGTCTTGATGATGGTCTTGATGATGTCGATGTTCTTCCACTCATTGAAGCCGCCGATGTTGTATGTTTCAGCGACAGTTCCCTTATGGAAAATCAGGTCGATTGCCCTGGCGTGATCCTCAACATAGAGCCAGTCGCGGACATTCTCGCCCTTGCCATAGACAGGGAGCGGTTTGCGGTGACGGATATTATTGATAAAGAGAGGAATAAGTTTCTCCGGGAACTGATACGGGCCATAATTGTTCGAGCAATTAGTCACAATGGTCGGCATTCCGTAAGTATCGTGAAATGCACGGACAAAGTGGTCGCTACTCGCCTTGGAGGCGGAATAAGGAGAGTGAGGATTGTACTTCGTTGTCTCATAGAAGAAGTCCTCTCCGTAAGCCAGATGATGTTCCTCCGAGCTCGCCTTTGTGGTAAACGGCGGCTTGATGCCTTCCGGGTGTGTCATCTCAAGCGCCCCGTAAACCTCGTCCGTCGAGATGTGATAAAAGCGCTTACCATCGTATTTCTCCGGGAGAGACTCCCAATAGAGTTTTGCGGCCTGAAGCAATGACAGGGTTCCCATCACATTTGTCCTCGCAAATGTGAACGGGTCCTTTATGCTGCGGTCCACGTGACTTTCAGCTGCAAGATGGATAATCCCGTCAATGTGCTCGTCCTGCATCAGTTTCAGGAAGCCGTCAAAGTCGCAAATGTCCATCTTGACGAACTTATAGTTCGGCTTGTTCTCGACATCCTTGAGATTGGCGAGGTTGCCGGCATAAGTAAGCTTGTCCAGATTGATGATGTTGTACTCCGGGTATTTGTTAACGAACAGGCGTACAACGTGGGAGCCTATGAAACCGGCGCCGCCGGTGATTACGATATTGCGTTTAGCCATAGTGCTAGCGTTTGATGTTTCTCAATGTGTCGGAATTCACCTCCTGCTTCTTCTCATCGATGACTTTGAGAAGATATTGTCCGTATTGATTCTTTATCATTGGCTGTGCCAACTCGCGCATCTTCTCATCATCTATCCACCCCTTGCGGTATGCGATAGCTTCGAGACAAGCGACCTTCAGACCCTGGCGCTTCTCGATGACTTCGATGTAGGTGGATGCCTCGGAGAGCGAATCGTGGGTGCCGGTGTCAAGCCACGCAAATCCGCGGCCAAGCGGCTGAACTTTCAACTCGTTGTCTTTCAGAAACCACTGGTTGACTGTGGTGATTTCGTATTCGCCGCGAGCCGAAGGCTTGATCTTCGATGCGACATCGACTACCTTGTTCGGATAGAAGTACAGGCCGACTACTGCATAGTTGCTCTTCGGGTGCTCCGGCTTCTCCTCGATAGAGAGGCAGTTGCCCTGACGGTCAAATTCCGCAACTCCATAGCGCTGAGGGTCATTTACCCAATAGCCAAAGACGGTGGCTTTCTTGTCCACCTCCGCTGCGTGAACGGCTTCTTTCAGCATCTTGGTAAAGAATGAGCCGTAGAAGATATTGTCGCCGAGGACAAGGCAGACGCTGTCATCTCCGATGAAATCTTTTCCTATTGTGAAAGCCTGGGCAAGGCCGTCCGGCGATGGCTGCTCGGCATATTCGAAATGAACGCCATAGTCGGAGCCGTCCCCAAGCAGGCGCTTGAATCCCGGCAGGTCAAACGGCGTGGAAATTATCAGTATATCCCGAATTCCGGCAAGCATCAGCACACTGATTGGGTAATATACCATCGGTTTGTCATAAATCGGCATCAGCTGCTTGCTGATGGCCTTGGTGATAGGATACAGCCTGGTACCCGAACCACCGGCTAGAACTATTCCTTTCATAGGTTACTGTTAAATGGGAATTGAAAGACAGGGACTAAACAGATAGTAGTATTTAACAAATTAAAACATTTTTTCTATCCTTTTCATTTCAGAATACATCTTACAAAACTCGTTAACAAGGAATGCTTTGCCATCAGGATTCTCAAGATTCTTATGAGGGATAGAGTGCCATAAACAAGCATCGCGAAAAGATTGATTGTCGCACCATTTTTCTAACGAGGTAATCTGATCAGTAGTCAAATAATCCTTGTATGTCTGAATAAGTTCCTTTACTTGTCCTTTTGCGGAAACACTTTGTTTATAATAGTATGATATATAACTTATATTCACACCATTAATTAGCTGAATCATCGGAATATAATTAGTCCAGATTTTAGAAAATAGAATAGTGCGCAAGTCATTTTCTTCGGTTCTGGTAGGAGTATTTACATCCCTTGAAAATTCCAGAATGACGTCATCAATATATCTTGCGATTATACCCATTTTTGCCCGCATGGTTGTTTTTAACCTGTTTTTTGTCAAAAAGAAAGGCAATTTGGATGTAAAAAGATAAACGATTAATCCTGTAATGTAACTATAACTGAGATTAAGATAGAGACTATTGAGTTTATCGCAAAACGCTTGTGACCAGTCAACATATATGACAGGGATAAGCCCAATCTGAATCGAAAATAATGCCCATATCGACACGATTAGCAGGACAATTATTATAAATTCAGCGGAATATCTTTTTAGTTTCATAGATGAGGTCATTCTTCAGTTGCAGCAATGGCGTAAGCGTCCATTTCTCAGGCCCATTGATTTCCAATGGGAGGTTCGATGAGGTTTTATGATTTTGTGTGTTTATAGGGTGAATAGCACGGCAGGAGGTTTACTCTTTCCTCCACACCATCTTGTTCACCACGCCAACGTAGGACTGAATGATGCGGACAACCTTAGTTGAGACATTTTCGTCGGTGTAGTCTGGAACTGGGAGGCCGGGGTGGGAGTCGCGGATGAGGGCGACGGCGGTATCGACGGACTGAAGAAGGCCTTTGGTGTCGATGCCGGAGAGAACGAAGCAGCCTTTGTCGAGGGCCTCGGGACGTTCAGTGCTGGTTCGGATGCAGACGGCAGGGAACGGATGACCTACAGAAGTGAAGAAACTGCTTTCTTCTGGGAGTGTGCCGCTGTCGCTGACCACGGCGAAAGCGTTCATCTGAAGACAATTGTAGTCGTGGAAGCCGAGGGGCTCGTGCTGGATGACACGGCGGTCGAGCTGGAAACCGCTCGCTGCCAGGCGGTTACGGCTGCGTGGGTGGCAGCTGTAAAGGATCGGCATATCGTATTTCTCGGCCATCTTGTTGATGGCTGTGAAAAGGCTGAGGAAGTTCTTCTCGGTGTCTATGTTTTCTTCGCGGTGGGCGGAAAGAAGAATATACTTTCCCTTCTCGAGGCCGAGCCTTTTGTGGATGTCGCTGGCCTCAATTTCTGCGAGGTTATTGTGCAAAACTTCGGCCATAGGGCTTCCCGTGACATAGGTTCTCTCCTTCGGGAGTCCGCAGTCGGCAAGATAGCGTCTGGCGTGCTCGCTGTAGGCCATATTCACATCGGAGATAATATCCACGATACGGCGGTTAGTCTCCTCGGGGAGGCACTCGTCCTTGCAGCGGTTACCGGCTTCCATATGGAAAATAGGAATATGGAGACGCTTGGCGCCGATTACGCTGAGGCAACTGTTGGTGTCACCGAGAACCAGAACCGCATCCGGGCGGGTGGCCACCATCAGTTTGTAGGAACAGTTGATGATATTGCCGCAAGTCGCTCCCAGATCATCTCCCACAGCATCCATATAGACTTCCGGCACCGCGAGTTTGAGGTCACGGAAGAAAATGCCATTGAGATTGTAGTCGTAATTCTGGCCTGTGTGAGCGAGAATGGTGTCGAAGTAGGTGCGGCATTTGTCTATCACCGCCGCGAGGCGGATGATTTCAGGGCGGGTGCCGACTATGATGAGAAGTTTCAGCTTCCCGTTATCCTGAAAATGGATGTCGCTATAGTCGAATTTCGGAGTCATAATTTGTTTCTTTTATTGCGGGCCCCTCGACAGACTCGGGGACTGCAGTTAAAGGTCATTTCGACAAACTCAATGACCGCAATCAACTTTATCGAAGTATGTGTCAGGTCTCTGAGGGTCAAAAATCTCGTTACAGTACATTACAGTGACGAGGTCTTCTGTGTCGGAAAGGTTGATAATGTTGTGGGTGTAGCCCGGGAGCATAATTACGCTTTGTATCTTATCTCCGCTGACTTCATAGTTCAGGACCTCGTCAGTGCCTTCCTTTCGGAGTTGGATGAGTCCGTGACCGGAAACCACGATGAACTGCTCCCATTTACTATTGTGCCAATGCTCGCCTTTAGTGATGCCCGGCTTGGAGATGTTAATTGAAACCTGACCGCAGTTCAAGGTATGAACCAACTCAGTGAACGAGCCACGCGCGTCGGTGTTCATCTTCAGGTCAAAGATGGCCTTGTCTTTCGGAATATAACTCAGGTAGGTACTGTAGAGCCTCTTCGCAAAAGAATCCGCCGGAATCTCCGGAATCATAAGGGTCTGAGGCATATCGTGGAACTGATGCAGGAGGTCCACAATTTGGCCGAGTGTCGCCTTGTGGGTAACCTGACAGTAGCAGTAACACCCGGTTTCTGATGGAAGGACTTCCAGCCCCTCGAACTCGCAGCGATGCTCTTTGCCGGCAAGTGCACCAATCATCTCGTCAACAAGGTCATCGATATAAAGTAGTTCCAACTCTACGGACGGGTCGTTGACCTGAATAGGGAGGTCATTGGCTATGTTGTTGCAGAAGGTGGCGACAGCGGAGTTATAGTTCGGGCGGCACCACTTGCCGTAGAGGTTCGGGAAACGGTAGACGAGAACTTTCGCTCCTGTCTCTGCGCCGTACTGAAGAAACAGGTTCTCGCCGGCCTTCTTGCTGCGGCCATACTCGCTGTTGCCGAAACGGCCTGTGAGACTGGCCTGCTGGGAAGAGGAGAGCATCACCGGGCAGGTTTTGCCGTGCTTTTTCAGCGTGTCTAGAAGCGTGGAGGCAAAGCCGAAATTGCCTTTCATAAACTCCTCGGTGTCCTTCGGGCGGTTCACGCCTGCGAGATTGAACACAAAGTCGCACTCGGCACACCAGCAGTCTAGTTCCTCAGGGGTGCTGTCAATATCGTACTCGAAGATTTCATCAATGGAAGGTTTCTCCTCCGTTCCTTTTCCTGCGGCTGAGAACGGATACCAGCGGGCCTTGCCGTCTTTTATGTTGCTGAGCTGGGCGCAGAGGTTCTTTCCGACGAAACCCTTTGCACCGGTTACGAGGATTTTCATATTACTTTACTCTGAACGGTAGTCACGGGCTTTTGCGCGTGGCTGAAGGCCGAGGTCTTCACGGATGAAATTAAGCTTGAGAAGGAGTTCTTTCATCCCTTCGACATCCAGTCTGCGGGTGTTGTGGGAGTGATATTCCTCCACCTGCTCGACTTTGTGGTCTCCGTTCATGAAGAACTTGTCGTAATTGAGGTCACGGGTATCGCAAGGTATGCGATAGTACCCGCCCATATCGATTGCCTTGGCCATCTCTTCACGGGTCACGAGGGTCTCGTAGAGTTTCTCGCCGTGGCGGGTTCCGATGACCTTGACCTCGGTCTCACCGTATTTAGGGTCAATCTTGGCGTAGGTCTGCTTGAGAGCCTCGGCGAGGGTATCGAGAGTAGCGGCAGGAGCCTTCTGCACGAAGAGGTCTCCGTTCTCGCCGTGTGTAAAGGCGTAGATGACAAGATCTACCGCATCATCAAGCGTCATCATAAAGCGGGTCATATTCGGGTCGGTAATGGTGATAGGCTTGCCTTCCATCATCTGCTCTACCCAGAGCGGAATCACGGAACCGCGGCTTGCCATCACGTTGCCATAGCGAGTGCAGCAGATGGTCGTTTTGGCGTTCTTTCCGAGTGCGCGGCCCTGGGCGATGGCCACCTTTTCCATCATTGCCTTTGAGATTCCCATAGCATTAATCGGGTATGCGGCCTTATCTGTGGAAAGCACTACCACATTCTTGACTCCGTGAGCTATTGCACTCAGCAGCACGTTGTTAGTACCTTCGACATTGGTACGCACAGCCTCCATCGGAAAAAATTCACAACTCGGGACCTGCTTGAGGGCGGCGGCGGAGAAGATATAGTCAACTCCTTCCATCACGAAATCGACAGATTCGCGGTCACGGACGTTGCCGATGAAGAATTTCACCTTGTGCGCTACCTCCGGGCGATTGGCCTGAAGGAAGTGGCGCATATCATCCTGCTTCTTTTCATCGCGGGAGAGGATGCGTATTTCTTTGATATCGGAATCCAGAAAACGCCTGAGGACGGCATTTCCGAAACTCCCCGTTCCACCTGTAATCAATAAGGTCTTATCCTCAAAAACACTCATAGTTATATTGTAATTATTATTTAATCCCTCCTGAAAATATCCCGAGTATAAACTTTCTCTACGACATCATCGAGGCAGGTATCATACCTGTTCGCGATGATGGCGTTGCTCTGGGATTTAAATGCAGCCAGATCATTCACTACGCGGGAGCCGAAGAAGGTGGTGCCGTCCTCGAGGGTCGGTTCATAGACTATCACTTCGGCGCCTTTGGCCTTGATGCGCTTCATTATGCCCTGGATGGCGGACTGGCGGAAGTTGTCGGAGTTCGATTTCATCGTGAGGCGGAATACTCCGATTACACACGAATGCTCCTTATCGGCATCCCACTGGCCGTTCTCGGAATAATAGCCGGCCTTGCGAAGCACCGCATCGGCGATGTAGTCCTTGCGGGTGCGGTTGCTCTCTACGATGGCCTCGATAAGGTTCTCAGGCACGTCGGCGTAGTTCGCGAGAAGCTGCTTGGTGTCCTTCGGGAGACAATAGCCGCCGTAGCCGAAAGACGGGTTGTTATAGTGAGTACCGATACGCGGATCGAGGCAGACTCCCTTTATAATAGCCTGAGTGTCAAGGCCCTTGACCTCGGCGTAAGTGTCCAGTTCGTTGAAATAGCTGACGCGGAGAGCCAGATAGGTATTGGCGAAGAGCTTCACAGCCTCAGCCTCCTTCATTCCCATAAACAGAACATCGATATCCTGTTTCAGCGCACCCTCCTGAAGCAAAGAAGCGAAAGTCCGGGCATATTCCTTCGCCGAAGGATTACCTATGGAAGCTATAGCCGCATTCTCCTCATCCCATTTGGCATTGCGGTCCGAAGGCAGAATCTCAGGGTAGCCGACGATGATTCGCGACGGGTACAGATTATCATACAGCGCCTTGCTCTCGCGCAGGAACTCCGGGGAGAAGAGCAGATTGAATTTCTTGCCCTTAAGCGCAGGATCCGTTAAAAATTTCAGCGCATACTTCACATACAGGCTTCGGGTGTAACCCACCGGAATGGTGGACTTTATGACCATCACCGCGTCAGGGTTCACGCTCAGCACAAGGTTGATGACATCTTCGATGCAATGCGTGTCGAAGTAGTTTTTCTGAGGGTCGTAATTGGTCGGCGCGGCGATGACGACGTAGTCGGCGTCGGCATAAGCCGCGGCGCCGTCCAGAGTCGCGCACAGCTGGAGTTTTCCGCGCACGCCGGTCTTCTCGAAGTCGCCGAACTCGCCGCGAAGGTACTTTTCGATGTACTCGTCCTGAATCGGCGAGATGCCCTGATTCAGTTTCTCGACTTTCTCGGGAAGCACATCGACGGCCGTCACCTTATGGTGCTGCGCGAGCAGAGTCGCAATGCTCAGGCCGACGTAGCCTGTGCCCGCGACAGCGATCTGAATATCTTTGAAGTTACGCATATGGCTGATTATTTGATTGGCCGGGACGGCCAATATGAATTTCTATTCTGTGCCGCGGCACCTCGACAAGCTCGGCGACCGCAGAGGGAGAGGCACCTCGACAAGTTCGGCGACCGCAAAGACCGCTTACTTGTCCAGCGCCTCGTACTTGGAGTGGTTGGACTTGAATTCCGGCACGAGCGCTTTCATCGCGCGCACGATCTCCATATCATCGTACCCGCGGGCGGTGGCGATGAGCGCTTCGACCGCTGAAACCACTGTCGGCCAGTCGTATTCGCGGGTGGAGGCGATGCGGATCTTCTCGTGGAACGAAGGCTTTGTGGACTCGAGCTCGTTGAGCACTTCCTCGTAGAGCTTCTCGCCGTCGCGCAGGCCCGTGTATTTGATTTCGATGCCTTTCGCTCCGCTCAGCTCGATCATTCTCTTCGCGAGGTCGGCGATGCGCACCGGCTTGCCCATATCGAAGACGAAAATCTCGCCGCCCGTTCCCTTCGTGCCGGCCTCGAGAACGAGGTTGCACGCCTCAGGAATGAGCATAAAGAAGCGGATGATGTTCGGGTCGGTGACGGTCACAGGACCGCCGTTCTTTATCTGCTCGCGGAAGAGCGGAATCACGGAACAGTTGGAACCCAGCACGTTTCCGAAGCGCGTGGTGATGAACTCGGTATTTCCGGAGACTTCCCCGCTCTGCTCCGCCTTGTCGAGACTCTGCACGTAGATTTCGCAGATTCGCTTGCTGCAGCCCATCACGTTAGTCGGATTCACGGCCTTGTCGGTGGAAACCATCACGAAGCGGCCGACTCCATAACGCACTGACGCGTCGGCGATTACCTTCGTGCCCCAGACATTGTTCTCGATGCTCTCGCAAGGGTTGTCCTCCATCATCGGCACGTGCTTGTACGCAGCGGCGTGGAAGACGTACTCAGGACGGAAGTCGCTGAAAATCTTATCCATACGCGGGGCGTTGGTGATTGATGTCACGACAGTCTCGCAAGGAATCGCAGGATACTCCTTCGCCATCATGAGGCGTATATCGTGCTGGGGTGTCTCGGCTGAGTCGATGAGCATCATCGCCGCAGGGCACGCTTCGGCGACCTGACGGACTATCTCGCTGCCGATACTGCCGGCGCTTCCAGTAATCAGCACCCGCTTGCCGCGCAGCTCGTCGCGCACGGAATCCATATCGACCGAAATCTCGTCGCGCGGCAAAAGGTCCTCGACTCTCACCTCGCGCAGAGTCTCCACCAGATTCGGAGAGCTCGGATCCACTACGTCGTTCGTCACGAGAATCTGCACGCCTGCGCTGAGGATGTAATTCTGAAGCTGAACGTCTGCGCGCAGACGTTCAATCCGCCCCGGAGCTATGAGTACCGCTCCGATGTTCTTGCGCCTGAGCACCGCAGGGAGTTTGTCATCACTTTCGTAAATCGGCATTCCCATCAGACGTGTGCCGTTCGCGCAAAGGCTCGGGTCGTGCGAGATGAAGCCGCACAGGCAGTAGCGCATCGGCTTCTCTCCGCGGATGGCCTTGGCGAGACTGATGCCGCCGGCGCGGATGCCATAGACAAAGACATTCATCGCGCCCGCAGTGCGGAAGTAAACGTCATATACTCTGCGTATTACGATGCGCAGAGTCCACATCAGACCTGTTGCGATCGCCTCGGTCGTGATGATGCAGCGGCCGTTTATGTGGGCGAACACCTGCGGCGGGCAGCTGTTCGTCCAATAGTGTACCAGCACCACGGCTACTGTCGAGCAGGCCATGGCGTACGCTATATGTATGAGGTCGGAGAATGAGGAATATCTGATGATTCCTGAATAGGTGCGGAATACTGCGAAGAATACCATATGGATCGCAACGCAGATCAGCAGAAGCCGCATCAGCGGCCAGAAGTTCTGCTGGAGCGCGAGGCCGTGGTAGAAGCACCAGTAGGAGAAGATGCTCGTGAAGAAGAGTATCGCGGCGTCGAACAGCAGTATGCACCAGTAAGGAAATGTCCGTTTCGAGAAATACCAGTCGACAATTTCTCTTAAACTTCTCATAGGTATAGATTTAGAATTTAATTTTTGTATTGCGCTGCGCGGCAGGTACTGCTTGCAGAAGACCTTCCGCGCTTCGCAGTTACACTTTTTTCGCCAGATCGAGCATTCTCGAAACGACGGAAGAAGATAAGGCACGATGAGTGAGAGCGGCGTGGAGGATGCGCAGGCGGTGGGTGTCGCTGCCGCTGAGGTCATAGAAGCCCTGCGAGAGGAGCCACTCGGACTTCTTCTTCGCTTCGGATCCGTAGATGCCGACAGGCGAGTAATAGTTCATCTGGAAGCGTATTCCCATAGCTTTCAGAGCCTTGTACTCCTTCTCATCCATATAGATGTAGCGCTCGGGATGCGCAAGCACAGGGAAATACCCCTTAGACTTGACGCGCTCGAGAAGCGCGTGGAAGTTCATCGGCGGAGTGAAGTATGAAGTCTCCACCAGCAGGCGGTCGCCTTCGGCGCCCAATGTGAGCAGTTCTCCCCTTTCGAGCCTCTCCTCGAAGAGGCTGTCAAGCATATTTTCTGCGGCCAGATTCAGTTCGACGGTGCCGCCCGTCTCGGCGTAAGCTTTCTGAAGCTCGGCGAAACGGCTGCGGAGTTCCTCCGGGGTGTTCGGCATATCCTCCATTATATGAGGAGTAAGGAACACCCTCCTGACACCGAGAGACTCGTAGAGACTGAGTATCTCCAGAGTCTCCTCCAATGTCTGGACTCCGTCATCGACTCCCGGCAGCAGGTGGCAGTGGCAGTCTGTGTACCCCTGAAAAAATCCTGTCTGTTCGAGAGCTTTCTTGCTGCTGAATGGCCACATAAGTCTTTATTTCTTAGTCCAATAGGCCTTACCTACTCCCCCCCCCGGCAGATTTTGACTTCTTGCCGGTGGAGCCGTATGAGCCGTAATAGCCCTTGTTGCCGTAGCCGTAATGATAGCCGTAGTGGTAACCGTAACGGTAGCCGTAATGGCCGTGACCGCCGGAGGCTGAGGATCCGTTCAGAATGAGAGTGAGATTCTTGAACTTGTGTTCCTTGTATATCTTCTCGAGCTCCGGAACCATACTCTTTTCGAGCAGATT
This sequence comes from Faecalibacillus sp., assembly GCA_963604635.1. Classification (GTDB taxonomy): domain Bacteria; phylum Bacteroidota; class Bacteroidia; order Bacteroidales; family UBA932; genus Cryptobacteroides. The sequence goes on along the minus strand of CAVCRS010000060.1, from coordinate 8,929 downwards.
GGCGCGTACCACGAAGATGGTTCTGTCAGCGAGAGTCTCGATGATCTGGGTATCGGCCACGATTTCGATAGGAGGACAGTCGATGAAAATCAGATCATAAAGAGGTCTGAGGGTCTCGATAGTTTCCTTGAAACGGGTATCGAAAAGAAGCTCGGTAGGGTTCGGAGGCATCGTTCCCACAGGCAGCACGAAAAGATTCGGGTTGCCGTCCACAGGATGGACAAGAGACAGAAGGTCATCGTCCTGATGGCTCAGATAATTGCTCAGACCGTGATGAGGGGAACCCACGAACTCGGAAGTACTTCCGCGGCGGAGGTCACCGTCGATGACGAGAACTTTCTTACCCTTGATGGCGAAGCTGACCGCGATATTGATACAGAGGAAAGACTTGCCCGAGCCTGGATTGAACGAAGTCAGAATGCTCACGTTCTGGGACTTGTCCTTGTTCATCATGAATTCGAGATTGGTACGCAGTACGCGGAACGCCTCGTTGATGCCGTCTCGGTTGCCCTGCTCGACCACGATTCTGCGCACGTCCTCGGTCTTCTTCCCGGACGGGAGAAGTTTTCTCTTCGAGGCCATCAGAGGAATCTCGCCGGCGAACGGTATAGAAACGCTCTCGAGGTCCTTCTTGCCGCGGATGCGGGTGTTCAGGACTTCACGCAGGTAGATGATGCCGAGCGGAATGCAGAGGCCGAGCGCGATGGCGAGCAGCAGGATGTTGCGTCTGACCGGAGAAGTCGGACGCTGGCTTCCGTACGGCGGGTTGATGATGCGGGTATTGTATGCCGTGAATGCCTGCGAGAGCTCGTTCTCCTCACGTTTCTGGAGGAGGAAGAGGTACAGGGACTCCTTTACTTTCTGCTGACGCTCGACGCTCAGAAGGTATTTGGCCTGGGTCGGGTTCGAAGCGATGCGGGAAGTGGCCTGGCGCTCAGTCTGCTGCAGGGAGCGGATCTGCGCGTTCAGGGTCACGATCTGGTTGTCGATGGAGGTGATGATTGCACTGCGCATCGCGCTGAGCGCGGCGTCCATGTCGATGACGAGAGGGTTGCTCGTGGAGGAATTGGCCACCAGAGAGTTACGCTGCAGGAGCTGGCTGTTGTAGTCGGAAATCTGCTTCTCGATGGAAGAGCTCTCGATACCGGAGTTCGCAGGAAGGAGCTGGTAGCGGTTGGACTCGTTCGTGAGGTAATTGCGCACGTAACGGGTCATATAGAGCTGGTTCTGCACCTTCGTCTGCTCGAGATTGGCCTGACTGCCCTGAGTCATATAGAGGTTCGAGGCGGCCTGCACGTCAGGGATGAGGTGCTCGGACTTGTAGCTCGAGATATCGTCATCCACGTGTCCGAGTTCCTGCTCGATCACTCCGAGTCGCTCGTTGATGAACATCGAGGTGCTGACCGCGATCTGATTCTTGTCCTTCACCCAGCTTTCGTTGTAAACGCTTATGAGAGTGTTCAATACGTCTTCAGCCCTCTGAGCGGACTTGTCCTTGTAGGTGAGGTCTATGACCGTGGCTCTTTCGCTGCTGAGCGCGACTGAGAGATTTGCGCAGCAGGAGTTGACCGTGCCGTAGAAATTGCGCTTGCGGACATAGAGGGTATAGCTCTCGCCGGAGAGGTAGTTCTCGTTCGTCTGCACGAGTATGACTCCGATCGGAGAGGAGAACGGGGTGTCGAGCTTGCCCTTGTATGTATTCTCGTCATCGGCCTTCTCGCCGTTCAGCACGAAGGAGCTCACCGCTACCGTGCTGTCCGCCGATATGTTGAGCGTGAAGCTTGCGCTCTCGTTCTCGAGCAGGTTCGCCAGTTCGACGCCGACAGGCAGTTTCAGACCGTAGGCGACTTCGTCGTGAAAAGTACCCGGCGTGTAGTAAGCCATATCCAGATGCAGCCGTTTCACAACCTCTGACATCATCGCAGGCGAAGCGAAGGCGATCACTTCGTTGTTCACGTTCGTATTCGACTGGAAGAGGCCCAGATTCGAGAAGTCTCCGAGCTCCGAGGAAATCGATTTTCCCTTCGACTCCTGCTTGATGAGCACGGACGCGGCGCGCGTATACTCAGGCGGAGTGCGCAGGATATACACCACTGCGAGGCCGATACATACGGCCAATGAGAGTACGAACCATTTCCATTTCGCCAGGCAGAGATACATCAGGTCCTGGATGCGCAGTGCATCGTTCTCCTGCTCTGTGGCTGTGTTGGTAGGGGTAGTTGCCATATTATTAAAGTATGTATTTTCGTTTGATACAGGGGTCCGTTTTCGGGGATGCGGGCCGGAGTGGATTATACTGCTGTGTGAACGTTAGTTGACCACATTCAGAATCATCACGGTGATGGATGTGACGGCTGACACTACGGAGATCCAGAATGAGGCGGACCGGACGTTGTTGCCGTTCACGGTGGACTGGCGTGCCCTCTGGTCGTTAGGCTCCACATAGACGATGTCATTCTGCTGGAGGTAATAGACCGGCGAGGCGTAGAGGTCCGCGCTTGAATTCAGGTTCACCTTGTAGAAAGTCTTGGTTCCCTTCTCTTCGCGCTGCACGAGCACGTTGTCTCTCTTTCCGTAGATGGTCAGGTCTCCAGCCATACTGATGGCGTCCATAAGGGAGACGCGGTCGCGGTCAATGGAGATTCGTCCCGGGTTCTTCACTTCTCCGAGTACCGATATGGTGAGGTTCTCGAACTCGACCGTGACCACAGGGTCTTTCAGGAGGTTGTTCGAAACCAGGCTTTCCTTGATGTAGGAGGCGATTTCGCTGCGGGACATCCCTGCCACGTGAAGTTTTCCGAGTACCGGGAAGTCGATCTCACCGAAGCGGTCGATGGTATAGCCCGCCATTCCTCTCGATATGGATGTGTTGGAAGAGCCTCCGATCTGGTTTGAGATGATCGGGAGGTTGAAGAGGTTTGTGAGCAGCGGGTCACGGCTGTTTACGATGATGGAGATCTTGTCTCCCTCCTGAAGTTTGAGGTCCACAGCCGACGGTACCAACACGTCCTGACCCAGCTGGGCGTCCATAAAGTAGGCGACCTTTGGGGTGGCACACGATACCGCCATAAATACTAAGGCTGCGATCGACAGCCATTTAGTCATTCTCATCATAGAAATCTATTAAGGGATTATTTTGAATTTTGATTTGCTTTGAATCCGTTCGCCGGGCCTGCCGGGGGTGCCGCAGAACGGTCGCCGAGATTGTCGAGGTGCCGATGCCCAGCCGCCTCACAGCACTTCCACGAACTGCGTCTCGACCTCAACCCCCGCCGCCAGAATGCCTTCCAGCTGCACGAGAATGCGCTTGGCGCGGGATCCGCTGATTTTCAGCAGCTTTCCGGTATAGCCCTCGAGGGTTCCGCCGGTGATGCGCACGCTCTTGCCGATCATTGCAGGGCTGAGTTCGCCGGGAGTGAAGAATTTCGTGGATTTCGATGTGCTGACCGCCATAATGAAGCGGTTCATATCGGCGTCACGCACGACCATCGGGACCTTGTAGCCATTTCCGCGTTCGTAACGGTACTGGAGTGTGGGAGTTACTTCCACTATGGAATCGATTGCCGCCCTGGTGTCGTGAACGAAAAGCAGGTCTCTGATGAACGGTTCCTGAACTTTTCTCTGTCTGCCCTTCACTGTCTTGAGGATGGTGTGCATCGGAGTGAACACCTCGATATTCGCCTCCATAAACTGCCTGTACGCAGGCATTTTCGCGTTCGCTCTCTTCAGGTCCCGCATCACGAACCAATGCTGCTGTCCGAGGGGCTCGTCCAGTTCCTTTTCCACTGCCTGATCCATATTCTCAGGCTGATGAATATCAATACTTTCCGAAAGCGTCATTAAGAAGCTGTTTTATCCGTAGAGTTACACCATCTAGTCCTGCCGGGGTACCATAAATGACTGATAACCAAGCAGTTACCCCCCCCGTTTAATATTTAAGCAGACGCTGAAATCTTCCCGCAGCACAGCGGTTCGCATCAAAGTCTCATCTCATAGAAAACTCCAGAGTGGTTCAGGCTTACTATTCGGCGGACACACTTTCCAATATATCCACCAAAGGACAAAGATACGAACAATTATTCATAAAAACGAAACTTTTTCCAATCATTTCCGGTCATTTCGCCCTTAAATCCATTCACCCCATTCATCAAATCCTTTCACCCAATTAATCCTTCCGTCAGGTGCGGACATTTTCGACGGTTTATATTCGTACCTTGCGGAAGCTGGAGGCGTGAGGCAGGAGGTGAATACGATATTGGCCGGGTCCTGACGGGGACCCGGCCAATACAGAAAGACCGCTGGCGAAGTGCCTCTACTTGAGCACTCCCAGCTCCTTGCCGACCTTGATGAATGCGGCGATGGCGCGGTCGAGATGCTCGCGGTTGTGCGCTGCGGAGAGCTGGACGCGGATGCGGGCCTGGCCCTTCGGAACGACCGGATAGTAGAATCCCGTCACGAAGATGCCCTCCTCGGCGATGCGGGCTGCAAACCTCTGTGACAGAGGAGCATCGTAGAGCATAACAGCGCAGATGGCGCTCTGGGTCGGCTTGATGTCGAAGCCGGCGGCGATCATCGCGTTGCGGAAATACTCGACATTCTCGAGCAGCTTGTCGTGCAGGGCGTCGCTCTCGTCGAGAATCTTGAACGTCTCGAGCGCTGCGGCGACAATCATCGGAGGCAGAGAGTTGGAGAAGAGGTACGGGCGTGAACGCTGACGGAGCATTTCGATGATCTCCTTGCGGCCGGTCGTAAATCCGCCGACGCTGCCGCCGAACGCCTTGCCGAGCGTGCCCGTGTGCACGTCGATGCGGCCGTAGCAGTCATACTGCTCGGCTACTCCTCTGCCGCGCGGGCCTACGACGCCTGCCGAGTGGCTCTCATCGACCATCACGAGCGCGTCGTACTTCTCCGCGAGCTCGCAGATCCTGTCCATCGGAGCGACATTGCCGTCCATCGAGAACACGCCGTCCGTGCAGATCATACGGCGGCGGCAGCCCTGCGCCTCCTTCAGGCAGCGCTCCAGGTCAGCCATATCGGCATTCGCGTAGCGGAACCTCTGGGCCTTGCACAGACGCACGCCGTCGATGATGGACGCGTGGTTCAGCGAGTCGGAGATGATGGCGTCCGAAGCGTCCAGAAGCGGCTCGAAGAGTCCGCCGTTGGCGTCGAAGCAGGATGCGTAGAGGATGGTGTCCTCGGTATGGAAATACTCGGAGATGGCTTTCTCGAGCTTCTTGTGCAGGTCCTGGGTGCCGCAGATGAAGCGGACCGAAGCCATTCCGTAGCCGCGCTCGGCCATCACATCCTGAGCGGCCTTTATGAGGCGCGGATTGTCGGCGAGGCCGAGATAGTTGTTCGCGCAGAAATTCAGGGCCTTGGAGCCGTCCTCCAGGGTGATTTCCGCAGACTGCGGGGACGCGATATTGCGCTCCGCCTTGTACAAGCCGGCTTCCTTTATGGCTGCAAGCTCGTCACTGAGATATTTCTGAAAACTTCCGTACATAGCTTTATGCGTTATTGACGAGTACAAATATATATATTTTTTGCTTATACTTTATAAAAGAAACGCTATATTTGTCGAAGAAACTGTAAGTAAAAGCCAATGAAAAATATCCTTGTCATAGGCTCCACCGGCCAGATAGGCTCCGAGCTTACCATGAAACTCCGTGCAGAAAAGGGAGGCGGCGTCACTGTCGCCGGCTACATTCCTTCAGCTCCTCCGACCGGAAGACTCCTCACCAGCGGTCCTTCGGAGGAAGTCAACGTCTGCAATGCCAAGCAGATAGCCGATGTCGTGGACAAATATGACATCGACACCATCTACAATCTCGCAGCCCTGCTCTCCGCCACCGCCGAGCGTCTGCCGCTGAAAGCCTGGGACATCCAGATGAACGGTCTGATAAACATTCTGGAAGTCGCCCGCGAGAAGCACGTCGCGGTCTTCACCCCGAGCTCCATCGGCTCCTTCGGTCCTTCGACGCCGCACGACATGACCCCGCAGGACACCATCCAGAGGCCGACGTCGATGTACGGCGTGACCAAGGTCGCCACCGAGCTTCTGAGCGACTACTACTTCCACAAATACGGCGTGGATACGCGCTCAGTGCGCTTCCCGGGCCTGATTTCCTACACGACTCCTCCGGGCGGCGGCACGACCGACTACGCAGTCGAGGTGTTCTACGCGGCCGTCAAGGGCGAGGAGTTTGTCTGCCCGATCGCCGCAGGCACCTATATGGATATGATGTATATGCCCGACGCGCTGCAGGCAGCGGTCAATATTATGAATGCCAAGCCGATCTATCTGAAGCACCGCAATTCGTTCAACATCGCTTCGATGAGTTTCGAGCCGGAGACCCTCTTCGCGGCCATCCGCAAGTACATCCCGTCGCTGAAGGTCCGCTACGAGGTGGACCCTGTGCGTCAGGCGATTGCGGACTCCTGGCCGGACAGAATGGATGACAGCTGCGCGCGCAAGGAGTGGGGCTGGTCCCCGACCTACGACCTCGACACGATGGTCCGCGACATGATCGCCAACCTCCGCAAGAAGTTCCAGCTCTAGTCGGCCGCTTACGCGTCCAATATGAATCCGATTGGTCGGGTCCCGTCTGGGCCCGACCAATTTCGTTATCGGATTAAATCTTTTCCGGCGGACTGGCCGGCTAATAATCCGGTGGCGAAAGCGCAATGGAGGTTGTAGCCGCCGGTGTCGGCGTCGATGTCGACCAGTTCGCCGCAGAAATAAAGGCCAGGAACCTTCTGGGACTCAAGGGTTTTCGCCGTAATCTCATCGGTTTTCACCCCGCCCGCCGTCACTACGCACCGCTCATACCCCACGAAGCCCGCAATCTCGAAGTCCCACTGCTTCAGCGCGTGGGAAATCTGACTCAGATGAATGAAAGTCTTGGTCCGGCCTACCGAATATTTTCCGTAGCGGTCCTTCACGCCCGCCTTGCGCTCCACATTTATAATGTCCGGATGGCACGCGAGAAATCCCGGGATCAGTTCCCACGGCATCAGCTTCCCAAGCAGAATCCTGCATCTCTCCCGGTCATTCTTACCCTGGCTGCGCGGGTCATCCTTGATTTCCTTCCACAGCTGGGTCACCCTCTCGTGAACCTCGCTCTCCTCCACCCCGTGCTTGAGGTCCAGACTGAGCCTCACGCGGGAGCCGTTTATTATGGCCTTCACGCACTTGCGGCTCAGCTGGAAGCCCAGAGGCCCCTCGATGCCGCCGTCAGTGAAATCCACATCCCCGAAGCCGCTCTCGGCCTCGCAATTCTCTATGTATGAAGTCAATGCCACATTCTTCAGCTGAATCCCGCACAGATCCTGCCCCAGAGCCGACAGAGGAGTGCTTCTGTCTATATGCCCCTTGCCCCGTGAAATGTACGGTTCCATCTTATACCCCTTCGGCACCAGTGCGGTAAGGGAAGGGAAACAGCCCGAAATTCCGTGGCCGAAACCCTCGGCCCAGCCGTAGCCGTCCCCCGTGGAGCCGGTCCCCGGATAGGACAGGCCGCCCGTAGCGATGATGAGCCTGCGGCAGGAGTGCTTCTGTCCGTCAGCGCATTGGATGCTGAAAGCATCCTTCGAGCCGCTCACCGAAGTCACCTCGCACTCAGTCAATATCTTGACTCCCACGCTGTTGGCCATTCGCACGAGAGCATCCACCACGTCCGACGCGCGGTGCGAAGCCGGGAACGCGCGGTCTCCCCTCTCGGTGACGGTCTCGAGTCCCGCCTCATTCAGAAAACCGATCAGGCCCTGCGGCGTCAGGTTCTGGTAGGCCGGACGCAGAAAGTTCGACTGGCTGCGGATATGCTCAGAAAACTCGTTCCAGGGCTTCACGTTCGTGAAATTGCATCGGCCCTTGCCCGTAATCATCACCTTCCTCGCCGGCCGCGGCATCTTCTCGAGCAGAGTCACCTGCGCGGGACTCCCCGCATCCACCAGAGTCTTGGCCGCGCCGAACGCCGCCATCAGGCCCGAAGCCCCCGCCCCTATCACTACGATATCCGATTTCATATATAAGAAGTTGTTAGAAATGGTTCTGAAACTTTAATTATTTGACGGTTTCTTAAACAGCGAAGAAAACAGTTTTCAAGGATTGCCAAGTCCCCGTCACCTCCCAAGCCGCAAAAGTACCTGCTTTTTTGCTCAACTCCAAGCAATGGGGGCGAACGGTGAAAAAATTGCCTGTTTTTTCAACCAAATCCCTTTGCAAGGCACAACGGTGAAAAAAACGCCTGTTTTTTCAACCAAATCCCTTTGCAAGGCACAACGGTGAAAAAATCGGCTGTTTTTTCAACCAAATCCCTTTGCAAGGCACAACGGTGAAAAAATCGCCTGTTTTTTCAACCAAATCCCTTTGCAAGGCACAACGGTGAAAAAATCGCCTGTTTTTTCAACCAAATCCCTTTGCAAGGCACAACGGTGAAAAAATCGCCTGTTTTTTCAACCAAATCCCTTTGCAAGGCACAACGGTGAAAAAATTGCCTGTTTTTTCAACAAAATCCCTTTGAAAGGCACAACGGTGAAAAAATTGCCTGTTTTTTCAACCAAATCCCCTTGCAAGGCACAACGGTGAAAAAATCGCCTGTTTTTTCAACAAAATCCCTTTGATAGGCACAACGGTGAAAAAATCGCCTGTTTTTTCAACCAAATCTGAAAACAAAGCCAAAATCCCCGCCGAAACTTGTTGTTCCGCAAAATATGTGTATATTTGCATCCCCAATGCCACTTTAGCTCAGTCGGTAGAGCAGCGCATTCGTAACGCGCAGGTCGTCAGTTCGAGCCTGATGAGTGGCTCAAAAAGCTGGGCTGACTAAAAGTCAGCCCAGCTTTTTGAGTTTTATCCACTGGGGAGCGTACTCCCCGGACCGTGCTGTGCACGGTCACAGTTGTTTATTCACCGGGGGCCGTATCCCCC
>CAVCRS010000059.1:0-19235 GCA_963604635.1 Faecalibacillus sp. | reverse complement strand
AGAGCACCTGACTCTTAATCAGGGTGTCTAGGGTTCGAGCCCCTAAGGGAGCACACGAAAAGGAGATTGACTTACGTCAGTCTCCTTTTTTTTGTCATTCAGTCAGCTTCCTGACAGGCTTTCCGGTGATCAGATATTGTCGAATATCAGCGGAAGGATGTCATCGACCTTTTCGAATTTCAGGATTCTGCCGTCGCCGACAAGCAGAATGGACATATTTTCGCCGGCGGTGAGCTGATACTGGGCCATCACCTGACGGCAGGCGCCGCAAGGGGTCGCCGGGCTGGTGCAGAGCTTGCCGCCCTGGGCGGCCGCAATGGCTATGGAAACCATCGGAATGCCGGGATGGGTGGCGCTTGCGGAGAACATTGCCGTACGCTCGGCGCACAGTCCTGACGGGAACGCCGCGTTTTCCTGGTTGGCGCCCCTTACGATGCTGCCGTCCTTCAGACGGACAGCGGCACCCACATTGAAATGGGAATACGGCGCATAGGAGCCTGCGATGGCATCGATGGCATTCTGTGCGAGTATGCGGTCGGATTCGGAAAGTTCTTCGAGCCCGGAGAACTCCTGATACACTATATCGATATGTCTTTCTGTCATAATTTTGTGATTAATGTCCTCAAATATAGACATTTTTAATAAATTTGCCATCTGAAACGCAAGAAATGGAGGGTTTGGGGACCATAGAAAGATAAAATCAATGAATATCATAGTCAGAATAGCCGAAGGAAAATATATTGTAAGGCCGGACACGACCTGGGAAAGGGACAATGAGGACATCTATGTGCCGGAATTCGTGAACCGCCTTTCCTGGACACCGGTATTGTTCGCAAGAATCAGCAAACCGGGCCGGAGTGTCGGGGAAGAATTTGCAGAAAGGTATTATGACGGAATCGGTTACGGAGTTCTGCTCTATCCCGAGGATATGTGCGACGGGAGCGAAGCCGGTTTTGCCTGCGCAAACTGTCTGGACCACACGTCATTCCTTCCTTTCCCTGTCTATAACAAGGTCACCCTGGACCGCCCCGGGAATGTGTTCGATCTCAGGCTCAATGACAGCGCAGTGATCTTCTCGCACTCCTGCGCTTCATCCCAGGCCATCCGCAATGCCATAGCGGAGGCCACCCGCTATATCTATATCCGCACCGGCGACATAATCGCCATCGAACTGCAGGCGAGAAAGCCGCTTTGCGCCAGAGACACCGTCGGGGACTCAGCCGCCTTCGGGGACTTCATTCCCTGCTCCAGAGCCAACCTGAAAGCGACATTCTGCGAAAATGAAACCATCGATTTCGACATAATTTTTTAACCACGATATGGAGTATAATTTTGTATTCACTCTCGAATATGTCCGTCAGGTCCTTTTTGAAGGTAGGAAAATCCGCCTCGAAGACCTCCCGATGGCGGAAGTTGAAAATTGCTATGAATTCCTGAAGGAATTCGCGTCGGACAAGGTCATCTACGGAATCAATACGGGTTTCGGCCCGATGGCCCAGTGGAGAGTCGATGACGCTTACCTTAAAGACTTGCAATACAATATTATACGCAGCCATTCCACCGGCGCCGGCGAACCTCTTTCAGACATCTGCGCCAAGAGCGCGATGATTGCGCGCCTGGGGACCTTCCTGCAGTGCCGTTCGGGAGTGCACCCGGAAGTGGTGAAGCTGCTCGTGGAGTTCATAAACCGCGACATCATTCCGTTCATCCCGCGCCACGGCAGCGTCGGCGCCAGCGGCGACCTCGTGCAGCTCGCGCATATAGCCCTGACTCTCATCGGAGAGGGCGAAGTGCACTGGAAGGGGGAGTGGAGACCTTCGAAGGAAGTGATGGAGGAAAACGGCCTGAAGCCGTTTGAAATACATATCCGCGAGGGACTTTCCATCACCAACGGCACATCCGTGATGACCGGCATCGGCGTGGTGAACCAGTTTCAGGCCGAGCAGATTCTCGACTGGGCCACGCTCGCATCCGTACTGATGAATGAAATCGCGTCATCTTTCGATGATCTTATGGCTCAGCCGCTTAACGAAGTTCGCCGCCACGAGGGCCAGCAGGTCATCGCCGCCAGGATGCGCAGTCTCGCCGAGGGCGGCAGGTGCCTGCAGAAGAGGGAGCACGAGCTCTATGACAACGGCCACTCCGCCGACAAGGTCTTCGAGCACAAGGTGCAGGCCTATTATTCCCTGAGGTGCACCCCGCAGATTCTCGGCCCTGTGTATGAGACGCTCAGGAATGCCCGCCGCGTCCTTGAAGAAGAACTCAATTCAGCCTGCGACAATCCTATAGTCGATCCGCAGACCCGCAACGTCTATCACGGCGGAAACTTCCACGGGGACTACATCTCCCTCGAGGAGGACAAGGTGAAGATTGCGATGGTGCGCGTGGCGATGACGGCCGAAAGGCAGTTGAATTACCTCTTCCACGACCGCATAAACGGCATTCTGCCTCCGTTCCTTAATCTCGGCAAGCTCGGCCTGAACTACGGAATGCAGGCCTGCCAGTTCACTGCGACATCCACCACCGCCGAATGTCAGACTCTCGCGATGCCGAACTACGTTCACAGCATCCCGAACAACAACGACAATCAGGACATCGTAAGTATGGGCACGAATACAGCTCTGCTCTGCGCCCAGGTCATCGAAAACGTCTGGCAGGTGCTCGCAATCCAGTATATCGCTCTCGCACAGGCGGTTGACTGCCTCAAGATCGCTGATTCCCTGAGCGCCGCGACCCGCAGGATCTACGATGATATCCGCGCCATCGTGCCAATCTTCATCGAGGACACTCCGTTCTATAAGGATATCGCCGCAGTGCAGAAGTACCTGCAAAGCAATCCGCTGAATCTCAAGTAATTGAATATGAAATTGGCCGCCCGGGAGGCGGCCAATTCTGTATTATACAGGGTGGATGCATCCCCCTGGCCCCCTCGGTCGCTTCGAAACAAGGCGAGTTCAGATTACTCCGCTGCCGATCATTTCGTCGGAGCTGTCGTACCAGACGGCGAACTGGCCGGCGGTGATGCCGCGCTGAGGGGAGTCGAAAAGAATGTACATCGCGTCCTCGCGGCGCAGAAGAGTCGCGTCCTGAAGCGGCTGGCGGTAGCGGATGCGCACGCGGTAGCGGCGCATTTCCCCTACGGACATCTCCAGATCGGGGCGTATCCAGTGCAGATCCTCAGCCGCGATGCGAAGACAGCTGCGGGACAGCCCCTTGTGCTGATGTCCCTGCCCGAGATATACGATATTGGACGCCACGTCCGTGGCAATCACGAAGAGCGGCTCGCTGTGACCTCCGATGTTCAGCCCCTTGCGCTGCCCGATGGTATAGAACTGCGCTCCCTCGTGCCGTCCGAGAATCTGCCCGTAAGGATTTGCCTTATAGCGAGTCTTGCGCACGTGATGCTTGCCGCTGCGGTATGTCTCCGTTTCGAACTTTATCGAATCGTAACGTAAAGGGGAGGATATCAGATTCAGTTCGTCATCGCTTAAAGCGGCGAATTTTTCGGGCGAAAAATCATTCCGTGAGGCCTCCGGGGAATACTGCTTGTCCTCTGATATATAGCTTGTTATACTGCGAAGCTGTGCGGAAGGGTCGCGAAGCAGCGACTGAAGCACCGCAAGAGAGGATTGGTATTGGACGGAGTCCGCGTAGAAAGCGTCGAAAACTTCCACGATGTCCCCTTCGACGCTGCGGAGCTTCTGCTGGAGGAACACCGGCAGATCGACTTTGCCCACGAAGCAGATGCCTTGCGAGTCCTTTTTGTCTGCCGACGGCAGGTCCGCCTCGTGCGCGATGCGGCGCACCTCGCTCTTCAGCAGTCCGCCTATCGGGAAGATCGCTTTACTAAGCTGAGCCTGAGTGAGTTGGCAGAGAAAATAGCTCTGGTCTTTGCCGGGGTCCACGCCCTCGTAGATGCGATAAAGCGTCTCGCCGGCTGAATTCACGAAGCTGTCGCTGCGGCAGTAATGGCCGGTCGCGACTGCGTCGGCGCCCAATTTTTCTGCGGCCTTCAGGAATGCGTCGAACTTGATCTCGCGGTTGCAGAGCACGTCAGGATTGGGCGTACGCCCGTGGGAATACTCGTCGAACATATAATCGACCACCCGCTTGCGGTACTCTTCGCTCAAGTCCACGAAATAGAACGGAATACCGATTTTGCGTGCGACCATTTCCGCGACGAAGCGGTCCTCCTCCCACTCGCAGTCGCCGTGCAGGGTCCCTTCCGTGTCGTGCCAGTTCTGCATGAACATCGCAAACACGTCATAACCCTGCCGCTTGAGCAGCAGGGCCGCTACGCTGGAGTCCACGCCTCCGGATAATCCTACGCAAATTTTCATTTCATGAAAATTTTCCTCAGCGCGGTCGTTGAGCTTGTCGAAACGACTGAGCGCTACTTGAAATTGTCGGCGAGGTGATTTCGACAAGCTCAATCACCGCACACTTTCCTAAAACAGCTTGCCGCCGAATTTTGCGGCGAGGGACTTCGCGGCATCGGCGACCTCGGCATCGCTCAACGGCTTCTGACTCAAGGCTTTGGCATTGAGACGCACCTCGCGCTTCTCCTGCTCGAACTGCTCTCTGAGAGCCTCGAACTGCCTCTTGGTGTCGAAGGTGAATTCACCGTTCTTTATCCACGCGAAATAGGACGGCTCGGAGTTATAGACCTCGCGGGCGGTCTTGCCCTTGTGCTTGCCGAAAGTGATGACGGCTTCCTTTTCATCGTTCCAGCTCAGACGGCCGGCATAGTCGATATTTCTGTTCTTGACTGAGAAATTCGCAAGGAAATCCACGTCATTTTTCAGAGTCTCAGGATAGCGGTCGAGCTCTCCCTTGAGAACCTTGTATGTGGCAACTGTGTCAGCCTCAGCGGAATGAGCATTCTCGAAATCCTCTCCTCCGCAGTAGAATCTGTACGCGGCCTTGAGGTTGCGCGGCTCCATCTGGTGATAGATGCCCTGCACGTCCACCATTTTCACGTTGTGCAGATCCACATCCTTTATGAGGTCCAGAATATGCTGGAACCTCTCTCTGGTTTCAGGCGCCGCATTTGGATGCGTGTCCAGATAGTTTCCGGTGTAGTAACGCAGCCTTTCTATCTCCTCGGACAGCATCGGAAGATCGAATTTGGCGGAGTTGAATCCTGCCAGATCGCTGTCTTTCAGCCAGTCCAGAACCTCTTCGATGACATCGCAAAACCTCGGACAGTCCTTAAGCTCATCATCCGATATGCCGTGGACGGCCTGCGCTCCCGGAGTTATCGGCTTCTGTTCGCGCTTTTCGTAATCCCAGGGCTTGAGCCTCCAGGTCTTTATCCTTTCCTCGCCGTCTGGGAGAATCTTCACGAAACTGAGCTCGATCATCGAGTCAGATACGATATTCAGTCCCGTACTTTCGATGTCGAAGAACAGGAGGGGTCTTTGCAGTTGGAGTTCCATATTTTAGATAGCTACCGGCATTATGATTCCGCAGATCTTCTCGCTCTCGGCCTCCTCTTCTGACGGGAGAATGAGGGCTGCGCGGCGTGCATCGGCGAATTTCATCACCACGTTCTCGCAGGTCATATTGCTGAGAATCTCGATGAGGAACGGTGACTTGAAACCTATCGTAAGTTCCGCCCCGCTGTAGTCGCAGGCCACCTTGTCGTAAGCCGCGATGGCGAAACCCAGATCCTGGGAAGTCACCTCCAGCTGGTTCTCCTTGAGCTCGAACTTCACGTGGTTTGAAGCCTTGTTCGCGCAGACGGAGATACGGCGGATGGTGTTCAGGAACTGCTGGCGGTCTATCTTGAGAATGTTCGAATTGGTCTGAGGGATGACGTCACGGTACTTCGGGTACTTGCCGTTTATGAGGCGGCAGACCAGTGTGGTGGAGCCGAAACTGAACACTGCCGACGATGCGTCGAAACTTACCCGGACGTCGGAATCATCCTTCACGAGCAGCGACTTGAGCACTCCGGCAGCTTTCTTGTGAAGAATGAAGGAGAGCTTGGCGTCGGTCTTCACGTCCGTGGTGGTGTAGCAGATCAGTTTGTGCGAATCCGAAGCCACGAGGGTGGTGGAGTCCACATCCATATCGAAGAAGATACCGTTCATAGCCGGTCTCATCTCATCGTCTGCGGTCGCGTAGATGGTGCTGTTTATGCCCTCCAGCAGGCTGGCGGAGCGGAATGTCACCACGGAAGCGTCCTCCTTGACGCCCTTGGTCTCGGGATAGTCCTCGGCAGGGAAGAAAGGAAGCACGGAGTTACCGCTGCTCCATACGCAGTCGAAAGAACTGTCGCTGGCCGTCTTGACGCTTACAGGCTGGTCCGGAAGAGCCTTCAGCAGATCGATTATGTGTCTGGCGGGCACTGCCATCCTGCCCTCCTCGAGGGTGGAATCCACCTCCACTTCCGTCACCAGAGTGAGTTCTGAATCTGATGCGGTTATCGTCAGGATGTTGCCCTGCAGTACGAAGAGAAAGTTCTCCAGAATAGGAAGGGGAGACTTCATCGGGAGTGCTTTGGAAACATCCATTATGCCTTTCAGCAGGCTTGCGCTTGAAACTTTAAAATCCATAGTCGATATCTTTTATACCAGCTACAAAAGTAATAATAATTCCGCGAACAAAGAAGAGTATGACAAAATGTTTTTGGCATAACATTTGACTGATTCCCGCCGGACCTGCCCGGGTTGTTTCCGCCGGCGGGCCGCACGAAAGAAAGAGATAACAAAAGACATACAAGTTATGAAAAAGTCACTTATCACCATTCTGGTTGCCGTTCTGCTGAGCGGGCTCACAGCCTATGCCGTCGCCAGCAGTTCCACCAAGACTGCAGCCGGAGCCGACTCCTCTGTCAGTCCGGAGATGTACAGGACTGTCAATCTGGCACAGACCGACTACCCTGATTTCACCTACGCCGCCGAGTCGGCCGTGGATGCGGTCGTATACGTGGCTGTGACCGTCACATCCCAGTCCGACTACCAGATAGATCCGTTCTTCCGCTTCTTCTTCGGAGACGTCACCCCTCAGTCGCGCGAGCAGCACGGCAGCGGTTCGGGTGTCATCATACGTCCTGACGGATATATAGTTACCAACAACCACGTGGTCCAGAACGCGACCAAAGTCGAGGTGACCCTGAATTCGAACCAGACCTACGAGGCCAAAGTCATCGGCACCGATCCGGCAACCGATGTCGCTCTCATCAAGATTGAGGCCGAAGGCCTTCCGACCGTGGAATTCGCCGATTCCGACGACCTGCGCCTGGGCGAGTGGGTACTTGCGATCGGCAGTCCGTATGACCTCCGCTCGACCATCACAGCCGGCATCGTGAGCGCCAAGGGACGCACGATGGGCAGCTCCTCGCGTGAGGGCGGCGTCCGCATCGAGTCATTCATCCAGACCGACGCTGCAGTCAATCCTGGCAATTCCGGCGGCGCTCTCGTGAACAAGGCCGGCCAGCTCGTGGGTATCAATACTGCAATCATCTCTCAGACAGGTTCTTACTCCGGATATTCCTTCGCCGTTCCGTCCAATATCGTCAAGAAGATTGTCGGTGACCTCATCGATTTCGGCAGTGTGAAGAGAGCGATGCTCGGCGTTACCATCTCCGACATAAATGAAGAAATCGCTACCAATTTGAAACTTTCTTCCCGAAAGGGCGTATATATTAATGGAGTTTCCGAAGGCGGTACAGCTGACAAGGCCGGAATGAAGAAAGATGACATCATCATCTCTCTCGGCGGCCACAGCGTGAACAAGGCTTCCGATCTCCAGGAGAGGGTGAACAGCTTCCACCCGGGCGATGAAACCACCTGCGTGGTCATCCGCGGCGGAGAGGAGAAGACCCTCAACCTCACTTTCCAGGGTACCATGGATGAGACAGGCACCGTATCTGAGGACGGTTCGATAGCGTTCTACGGGTCCAAACTCCAGAAGGCGCCGAAGGAAGTGCTGGAACAGCTCGGACTGAAGAGCGGCGTGCAGATCGTTTCCGTGGGCGAGGGCAAGCTTCTGAGTGCAGGCGCATCGGAGGGCTTCATAATTCTCTACGTGAACGATCAGGCCGTCAGCAAGCCTGAGGACGTGATAGAGATAGCAAAGAAAGCGAAGAGGGCCATATACATCGAGGGCGTGACAGCCCGCGGCAAGGCTGCCTACTTCGGATTCGGCAAGGAGTAGACTCCCGCGAGAGTCCGCAATTGCTTGAAAGGACGTGTCTCTGTCATCGGAGGCGCGTCCTTTTTGGACGCTGTAAGCGTCCAATGACGGAATAATGGAAGAAAAATTATAATATATTTAGAATGAGACAGTTAAAGATTACAAAGTCCATCACCAACCGCGAAAGCGCATCGCTGGACAAGTACCTCCAGGAGATTGGACGCGAGGAACTCGTGTCCCCTGAGGAGGAAGTTGAGCTCGCGCAGCGCATCCGCAAGGGCGACGAGGCCGCGCTCGAGAAACTCACCCGCGCGAACCTGCGTTTCGTGGTGTCGGTGGCCAAGCAGTATCAGAATCAGGGCCTCAGCCTTCCTGACCTTATCAACGAAGGCAATCTCGGCCTGATCAAGGCTGCGGAGAAGTTCGACGAGACCCGTGGTTTCAAATTCATATCCTATGCAGTCTGGTGGATCCGCCAGAGCATACTCCAGGCCCTGGCCGAGCAGTCCAGAATCGTGCGTCTGCCTCTGAATCAGGTGGGTTCCCTTAACAAGATAAACAAGGCTCTCGGTAAATTCGAGCAGGAGAACGAGCGCCAGCCGTCGAATGAGGAGCTGGCCGAAATGATAGAGGTCCCTAAGGACAAGATCGCTGATACTCTGAGAGTTTCGGGCCGTCACGTGTCCGTGGACGCTCCTTTCGTGGAGGGTGAGGACAACAGCCTTCTGGACGTCCTTCCGAACGATGACTCGCCTTCGGCTGACCGCGGGCTCGTAAACGAGAGCCTCAGCACCGAAATCGACCGCGCCCTGCAGATCCTCACTCCGCGCGAGAGAGAGATCATCAAGAGCTTCTTCGGCATCGGATGCCAGGAGATGACTCTTGAGGAAATCGGTGAACGACTGGACCTTACACGCGAAAGAGTCCGTCAGATAAAGGAAAAGGCAATCCGCAAGCTCAAGAAGCCGAGCGCTTGTGAGCTGCTCAAAGGATATCTCGGATAATGACCCCTGAACAGTTTCTCGCCTCGAAGGCCACAGTGGCCGTAAAGGCACTCTATAATGCTGACATAGAGCCGTCCGCACTTCAGGTGACGGCCACCAGAAAAGAATTCGAAGGCGACTTCACCCTCGTGGTGTTTCCGCTTCTGAGGATTTCTCACAGCGCACCGGACGCCACAGGCGCAGCCATCGGAGCCTGGCTTCAGGAGAATGTTCCGGAAGTCGGCTCGTACAATGTAGTCAAGGGCTTTCTGAACATCTGTCTGTCACAGCTTTACTGGACTGAGCTTTTCTCATCCATCGCTTCCGACGGCAACTTCGGACGCCTCCCGTCCACGGGACGCCGCGTGATGGTGGAATTCTCTTCCCCGAACACGAACAAGCCCCTGCATCTCGGACATATCCGCAACAACCTTCTCGGCTCATCCGTTTCCGACCTTCTGAAGGCCGCCGGCGAGGATGTCATCAAGGTGACTCTCGTAAATGACCGCGGAGTGCATATCTGCAAGTCGATGTACGCCTGGCAGAAGTCTTTCCCTGACGTGACCCCTGAAAGCAGCGGCAAGAAGGGCGACCATCTGGTGGGAGACTGCTACGTGGAGTTCAACCGCATTTATACAGAGGAGGTTAAAGCCCTTGTGGCAGGCGGAATGAGTGAGGATGAGGCCAAAAAGGAGGCCCCTTGCATGAAGGCCGTCCACGAGATGCTCATCAAGTGGGAGCAGGGCGACCCTGAGGTCCGCTCACTCTGGGAGAAGATGAATTCCTGGGTGTTCGCTGGTTTCGACGAGACCTACAGGGCACTCGGCATTTCCTTCGACAAGGTTTACTACGAACACGATACTTATCTGCTCGGTAAGGAACTGGTCCAGAAGGGCCTGGATATGGGCGTGCTGGTGCGCGACCCTGACGGCTCCGTATGGTGCGACCTGACCGCCGACGGTCTGGACCGCAAGCTCCTGCTGCGTTCGGACGGAACTTCCGTCTATATGACACAGGACCTCGGCACCGCCGAGAAGCGTTTTGAAGAATTCAACCTCGATTCCCACGTCTATGTGGTCGGCGATGAGCAGAACTATCATTTCCAGGTTCTGAAACTCATTCTCGGCAAGCTCGGATTCGACTGGGCTTCAAGAATTTATCACCTTTCATACGGTATGGTGGAGCTCCCTGAGGGCAAGATGAAGTCCCGCGAGGGAACGGTTGTGGATGCCGATGACCTGATCGAACAGATGTATCAGGAGGCGAAGGCCACTTCCGAAGAGTCCGGCAAACTTGCCGACGTGTCTCAGGAAGAGAGGGAGCGTCTGTACAGAATGATCGGTCTCGGAGCCCTCAAGTACTTCATCCTCAAGGTGGATCCGAAGAAGAAGATGCTCTTCAACCCTAAGGAGTCCATCGACTTCAACGGCAACACCGGTCCTTTCATCCAGTACACCCACGCGCGTATCTGCTCCATCCTCCGCAAGGCGGATGCACAGGGCATCGCCCACTCCGCTGACGGCATCGCTCTCGATACCGAGCTCAGCGCCAAGGAGATACGCCTTATAAAGATTCTGAACAGCTACCCGCAGAAAGTCGCCGATGCGGCCGCGCAGTTCTCTCCGGCCATCATCGCGAATTTCTCCTATGACCTCGCCAAGGAGTTCAACCAGTACTATCACGAGACGGCGATTCTCAAGGAGGAGAACGCAAAGATTCTGCGCTTCCGTCTTGTGCTGATTCAGACTCTGGCTTCCGTGCTGCGTTCCGCTATGGGAATTCTCGGCATAGAGCTCCCGGAGAGAATGTAATGTAGCAGATGTCTGAACAGCAAGCATATATGTTCCCTACTTCCGTAAAGGAGGTAGAGGCTCTCGGCTGGGACTATATCGACATCATCTTCTTCACGGGAGATGCGTTCATAGACCATCCGTCCTTCGGAACTGCCTGCATATCAAGATATCTGCAGAAATTCGGCTATCGCATTGCGGTCGTCCCCCAGCCCAACTGGAGGGACGACCTGCGCGATTTTCGTAAGCTCGGTGCCCCGCGCCTGTATTTCGCGGTGAATTCCGGTGCGATGGATTCGATGGTGAACCATTACACCGCAGCCAAGCGCCTGCGTCACGATGATGCATACACTCCCGACGGCCGTAGCGGACAACGTCCGGACTATGCGGTAACCGTCTATACGAAAATACTCAAGAGGCTCTATCCCGACATTCCTGTCGTGATTGGCGGAGTCGAGGCTTCGCTCCGCCGGCTTACCCATTATGACTATTGGCAGGACAGGCTGTTCCCTTCGATTCTGGTCGACAGCGGTGCGGACTGGCTCTGCTACGGAATGGGCGAGCTGCCGATGCTGGAGCTCACGCGTGCGATTGAAACTCGCCGCAGTCTGCACGAGATGCGCAAGATTCCGCAGCTTGCGTTCTATATGAGCGGCAAATCCGCACTCAAGGATGCTCTTTTCCTGAACTCTTATGAACAATGTCAGGCTGACAAACGCGCTTTCGCCGAGAATTTCAACCAGATCGAGACTCACGCGAATATGATGCACCCTGCGGTCATCATCGAGCCCTGCGGAGATGGCCACGTGCAGGTGAATCCTCCATATCCTCCTGCAGATGAGAAGACTATGGATTCCTTCTGGGATCTGCCTTTCACGAAACTTCCACATCCGCGCTACAAGGGCAAGAGAATTCCGGCCTATGATATGATCAAATTCTCGGTCAATACCCACCGAGGCTGTTTCGGAGGATGCAATTTCTGCACTATCGCGGCGCATCAGGGCAAGTTCATCCAGTCCCGTTCCGAAGAAAGCATACTCAGGGAAGTGCGGGGACTGAACTCTCTGCCCGGCTTCGCTGGCAATATCTCCGATCTGGGGGCCCCAACGGCCAATATGTACGGAATGGGCGGGCGTGACAGGAGCCTTTGCGACAAGTGCCGCCGCAAGTCCTGCCTTTTCCCTCTGCCCTGCCGCAATCTGGACCGCTCCCACTCCCGCCTTCTGAAACTCTATTCTGATGTGCTGAAAGTCAAGGGAATAAAGCACGCTTATATAGGCAGCGGAATACGCTATGACCTGTTTCTGACCGAAGACGGTTTTGTCGATGAGAGCTCCTGTCCTTATCTGAAGGAACTTGTCCTGAGGCATACCTCCGGACGGCTCAAGGTGGCCCCGGAACACACGGAGGACAAGGTCCTCTATTATATGGGCAAACCTTCGTTCAGCCTTTTCGGACGCCTGAGAACGGAATTCGACAGGATAGTCCGCAAGGCGGGAGTCCGCACGGAACTTGTCCCTTATTTCATCTCCTCGCACCCCGGCTGCACTATGAAAGATATGGAGAAACTGGCCTCCAATCCGGCCCTGAAGGGCATCTGGATGGAGCAGGTGCAGGATTTCACGCCGACGCCAATGACCGTCTCCTCGGTTATGTTCTATACCGGAATCGATCCGCGGACGATGAAGCCGGTCTTTGTGGAGAGGAATCCTGAAAAGAAAAGAAGGCAGAAGTCGTTTTTTTTCAGAAAAAAGGTGTGAGAATGTTGTGTGTAATTAGTTTTTGTCCTATTATTGCACGCAGAAATTTGATTTATGAAACAAATAGACAATAAGAAACGTCACGTAGTAAGCTACGAGAATATGTCCGAGGAAGTTGCATCGGTTTTCAATGCAAAGTATCCCAAGGGTTTCAATGATTATCTCCCCGATCTCATCAAGTACACCAAGCCTGACGGAACCCCGTTCTATGCGGTTACGCTGGAGGTTCCCGATGCCATCTATCTCGTGAAGATAAAGATCAAGACCGATGATGTGGATGACATCGAAAGGTGGCTCGAAGGAGAAGAGGAGGCCGAGGAAAGCCAGGTAACGGGAGGAGCCGAGGAGTCCCACGAGGGTGACGCCCTGCCGGATGACAACATCTCCCAGTACGGCACTGACGACGATTCCGCTGAAGGTGACGCATGACGGTTCCGAGACTTTCCTCAAGGAACAAACTCCTCGCCCTGGCTCTGCTGGTGGGATGTCTTTCAGGTGGTGCGGCAGTCTTGCTGCACTTTCTGATTTCTCTCGTCAAGACTGTGGCTGACGGAGTTTTTTCCTTTATTCCGGGGCATTGGCAGTGGCTGGTGCTTCCGGGAGTGGGAATGCTCGTATCTCTGCTGATAGTCAAATATATAGTCAAGGACAACATCAGCCACGGAGTGACCAAGGTACTCCAGGCCATCTCCAATAAACAGAGTTTCATAAAGGCGCACAACGTCTGGTCTTCGGTCGTGACCAGTGCGGTTACCATTGGACTCGGCGGCTCTGTGGGCGCCGAGGCCCCGATAGTCTATACCGGCGCCGCGATCGGCTCGAATCTCGGACGCCGCTTCGGGATGAGTTACCGGCAGATGACGATTCTGCTGGGCTGCGGCGCGGCCGGTGCCCTCGCCGGAATCTTCAAGGCGCCTCTCGCGGGAGTGCTTTTCACGATGGAGATTCTGCTTTTCAACATCTCGATGTCCTCCCTGATGCCGCTGCTGCTTTCCACCGTGTCGGCGACTGTGATTGCCTATATCTTTACCGGTTCCGGGGCGGAATTCGCGGCAGTAATCACTCCTTTCCGTCTGTCGAATTTTCCGTTCTACTGTGTCCTGGGTGCCTTCTGCGGCCTGTTTTCCGTACTTTTCGTGCGCTGTACCCTCTGGCTTGAGGACCACGCGGCGAAGGTGATGAATCCATATAAGAAGTGGGCGGTCTGCGCCGTGGCGCTCGGCCTGCTGATTTTCCTTTTCCCGCCTCTGTATGGTGAGGGCTATGAATGGGTGAGGATGTTGCTGAACGGCGGGAACCCTGATTTTTCGGACGTTACGCTGCTGTCCTTTCTTACCCGCTCGCCGTGGGGAATAGTGGTGTTCTTCGCGCTTGTAATGTTCCTGAAGGTCTTTTCGATGACATTCACCAATGCCGGCGGGGGAGTCGGAGGCACTTTCGGACCTACCCTTTTTGTCGGAGCCATAGCCGGCTTCGTAGTGGCCAGGCTGCTGAATCTGAGCGGTATAGAAGTCCCGGAATCCAATTTCGTATTGGCCGGAATGGCCGCGATGATGGCTGGCGTGATGCAGGCTCCGCTGACCGCAATCTTCCTTATCGCGGAGGTGACCGGCGGCTATGACCTCTTCCTTCCGCTGATTCTGACGGCTGCCCTATCTTTCGGAACCACAAGGATTTTCGAGAAGTACTCCATCTACACCAAACGTATCGCCCAGACCGGCGAGCTGCTCACGCACGACAGTGACCAGGCTGTGCTTACCCTTATGAAACTTCCCGATCTGGTCAGCGACAAGTATCCGAGAATCTCACCCGACGCGAAACTTTCGGATGTGGTAAGGGTTCTCAAGTCGAGCAGCGCCCAGGTCTATGCCGTGGTGGATGCCGACGGGCTCTTCTGCGGGCAGATTACCCTCGACAACATACACAAGCTCGCATTCCGCACCGACAAGTATAACTCCCTTTCTGTCAGGGACTTTATGGATGAACCTCCGACTTTCATCTATGCTGATGACAAGATGGAGACCGTGATGGACAAATTCGACAGGACCGGCGCCTGGCGTCTGCCGGTAGTGACCGAGAACCGCAAATACCTCGGTTACGCCTCACGGTCGAGGATTCTGACTGCGTACCGCGAGATACTCAGGGACTTCTCTCAGGACTGATTTGCACTGAAACTGATTCATCGGCCGCAGGACCGATTAAAGAAAAGTATCGATATGAAAGAAATATATATAAGGCATCTTGCCTCCCTTATGTCTGTAAAGGATTGGCAGATAGAGAATTGTGTCGCGCTCTTCGACGAGGGTGATACGATTCCGTTCATCTGCCGCTACCGCAAGGAGCGGACCGGCGGCCTGGATGATGCGGAGGTGGCCGAAGTGCGGCACTGGTATGATGTCTTCGCGGAGATGGAAAAACGCAAGGCGACGATTCTGGAGACCATTTCCTCGCAGGGAAAATTGACGGAAAGTCTGCGTTCCGACATCGAGAACTGCGTCGATTCCGCCGCGCTCGAGGACCTGTATCTGCCGTACCGTCCCAAGAGGCGCACGCGCGCGACCGCTGCCAGGGAGGCCGGACTCGAGCCTCTGGCGGATGAAATGTACTCGATTAAGCTGAGAGATCCTGCCGCCGAGGCGCGCAAGTTCCTCAGTGACAAGGTTCCTACAGTGGAGGATGCTCTTGCCGGGGCGCGTGACATCATAGCCGAGAGACTCTCCGAAACGGCTTCCGTCCGTGAAACTCTCCGCTCGATTTTCCGCACCCGCAAGATTGTTTCCAGATCTACGAAGGCAGCGAAGTCTTCACCGGAGGCTGCGAAATACCGTTCCTATTTTTCTTTCTCGATGCCTCTGTCCAGAATCCCGTCGCATAATCTGCTCGCGATGCTTCGCGCTGAAAATGAGGGATTTCTTTCGCTTAGCATCGATGCGGATCCCGAGAAATGCGGGGCCAAACTCTATTATGATTTCTGCAAGGTGAATTCCTATCCGGCCCCGGCCCTCGCCGAGCAGATTCATCTGGCTTTCGATGACGCCTATAAACGTCTGCTGGAGCCGTCCATCACCAATGAAATTCTGAAGGAAGCAAAGCAGAAGGCTGACATAGAGTCAATTAACGTGTTCGGGGAGAACCTGCGGCAGCTGCTTCTTTCGGCTCCTCTGGGACAGAAGAGAGTGCTCGCCATTGACCCCGGTTTCAGAAACGGCTGCAAGACTGTATGTCTGGATGAGCAGGGGAGACTCCTGCATCACGAGATCATATTTCCGCATCCGCCTCAGAATGAGAAGATAAAGTCCATAATGGCTGTCAGTTCGATGATAGAGGAATATGGAATCCAGGCCATCGCGGTGGGTAACGGAACAGCAAGCCGCGAGACTGAGGATTTCCTGCGCAAGGTACATCTCCCGGAGGGCTGCAAGGTCTGGCTTGTCAGTGAAGACGGAGCGTCCATCTATTCAGCGTCGGACGTCGCCCGCGAGGAATTTCCTGACGAGGACGTCACCGTGCGCGGCGCGGTTTCCATCGGACGACGTCTCATGGACCCGCTCTCGGAGCTTGTCAAGATAGATCCCAAATCCCTCGGAGTCGGTCAGTATCAGCACGATGTGGATCAGGGACTGCTTCGCGAGAAGCTGGACAATGTGGTCTCTTTCTGCGTGAACAGCGTGGGCGTGAATCTGAACACCTCGAGTCCTTATCTGCTGTCCTATGTTTCGGGCATCGGACC
Organism: Faecalibacillus sp.; assembly: GCA_963604635.1. GTDB lineage: Bacteria > Bacteroidota > Bacteroidia > Bacteroidales > UBA932 > Cryptobacteroides. The sequence goes on along the minus strand of CAVCRS010000059.1, from coordinate 2,830 downwards.
TTCGCTCGCGAACAACATCGTCTCGTACCGCAGCGCGAACGGGGCTTTCGCCTCCCGCTCGGAGCTTCGCAAGGTCCCGCGTCTCGGCGCCAAGGCCTTCGAGCAGTGTGCCGGTTTTCTGCGGATTGCGGGAGCCGCGAATCCTCTTGACAATTCCGCCGTGCATCCCGAGTGCTATCATATTGTGGACAGGATGGCGGCCGATTTGGGGATGTCTGCTGCGGCTCTTGTGGGGAACGCCGAAGCCTGCTCCCGCATCGACGCTTCGAAATATGTGGAGGGGGAGTTCGGCCTGCCGACCATAAATGACATCCTGAAGGAACTGGCTAAGCCGGGCCGCGACCCGCGCGAGAGCGCCGAACAGTTCGAGTTCGCGCAGGATGTGCACACGCTCGAGGATCTCTACCCGGGGATGGAACTGCCCGGCATCGTGACGAACATCACTAATTTCGGCGCGTTCGTCGATATCGGACTGCACGAGAACGGCCTGATTCACGTCTCGCAGATGGGCGTGCGCGGCCCCGTGGACCCGTCCAAAGTCCTGAAACTCCACCAGAAAGTCCGTGTGAGCGTGCTCAGCGTCGACACAGAGCGCAATCGGATTTCACTGCGCCTGCTGAAATAGAAATTGGACGGCTCGCCGAGCCGTCCAATTAGTTAATCATATTCGGATTGGTCGCAGTTCTGCGACCGGAAAATTTCGGCCTGTTTTAAGAGTCACTAAGCTTTCGCGCGGGGACGAATCTTGCGGAAACGCAGGCCGATGACGCCCCAGAACGCTTCGCCGAAGATGCCGCTCGACATTTTCGAAGTGCCTTTCTGGCGGTTCACGAAGATGACAGGCACTTCCGCGACCTTGAATCCGAGGCTCTTGGCGCTGTACTTCATCTCGATCTGGAAGCCGTAGCCTTTCATCTTCACGCGGTCGAGGTCGATCGTCTCGAGCACCCGGCGGCTGTAGCACACGAACCCTGCCGTCGAGTCATAAATCCTGATTCCCAGCACAGTGCGCACGTAAACGGATGCGTAGTAAGACATTATGATACGGCCTATCGGCCAATTGATGACGCTGATTCCGTGGCAGTAGCGCGAGCCGATGGACATATCGGCGCCCTCCTTAGCACAGGCATCGTAGAGACGCGGGAGATCGTCGGGATCGTGGGAGAAATCGGCGTCCATCTCGAAAATATAGTCATAGCCGTTCTCCAGAGCCCATCTGAAGCCCATAAGATATGCCGTGCCGAGTCCGAGTTTGCCGCTCCGCTCCTTGATGAAGAGCCTCCCGGGAAGTTCTTTCATCAGCTCCCTGACTATGGCTGCGGTTCCGTCCGGCGAGCCGTCATCAATGACAAGCACGTTGAAACTGCCTTCCAGCGCTGTCACGCGGCGGATGATGGCTTCAATGTTCTCCTTTTCGTTGTACGTGGGGATTATGACTATCTTTCTGTCCATATCGTTAAGTGTTTCCGGAATGGTCTCCGAACTACAAAAGTAGCAATTTATTGTAGAATTGGATTATAAATTGTGTCAAAAGCATTGGATTTTTTCTGATGGCCGATTTGTCTGCTTTTCAGGAGTCACTTATCTGCTTTTTGTTCCCGGAGTTGTCAAAAAAACACTACATTTGCTGACTGAATATTTTTAAACCATATATTTATGAAAAGAATCAACTGCTTTATCCCTTTCCAGGATGCAGACCAGGTCAGAGTAACCGTAGAGAACCTCAAGGCTCAGAATGAGGTGAACAGGATCTATCTCGTTAAGAATGACGCAAATCCGGTTCCCGAGTTCCCTGATTGCGGAATTATCTCCGCCCCTTCGCTGAAATGTACTGAAGCCGTCCGCAAGATAGCCGAAGCCTCCGATGCGGAATTCTCCCTCATCTATACCAAAACCACCCAGCTGAGTTTCGTGCTTTTCGCTTTGGAGCGTATGCTCTCCCTTGCTGAAGATTCTTCTGCGGCAATGATTTATGCCGATCATTTCAATGAGGTGGACGGTGTCCGCAGCAATGCTCCCGTGATTGATTATCAGGAAGGCTCCCTTCGCGATGACTTCGATTTCGGCGGTCTGCTGCTCTATCGCGCCTGCGCCCTGAAGGAGGCTGTCATCCGTATGTCGGCCGATTATCAGTTCGCCGGCCTTTATGACCTCCGCCTCAAGGTTGCGGAGAAAGGCGTACTCGAGCACGTGAACGAATACCTCTATTATGAAGTGGAGACTGACACCCGCAAGTCCGGAGAGAAGATCTTCGATTACGTCGATCCGAAGAACCGCGCAGTTCAGGTTGAGATGGAGAAGGCCTGCACCGAACATCTCAAGGCAGTGGGCGGTTTCCTCGAGCCTAAGTTCAAGCATATCGAGTTCAGTGACGATTCCTTTGAATACGAGGCTTCCGTGGTGATTCCTTGCAAGAACCGCGTGCGCACCATCGCAGACGCCATTTCTTCCGCGCTTTCCCAGAAGACCAGTTTCAAATACAATGTAATCGTGGTCGATGACAATTCCGAGGACGGAACCGTGGATGTCATCAAGAAGTTTGTCGGTGACCCGAAACTCATATATATAGCTCAGGACAAGTCCTACCACGCCATCGGCGGCAACTGGAATGTGGCCCTGCACCATCCGAAGTGCGGCAAGTTCGCCATTCAGCTCGACTCTGACGATGTTTATTACGATGAGAATACCGTCCAGAAATTCGTGGACGCTTTCTATGCACAGAACTGTGCAATGGTGGTGGGTACCTACAGGATGACCAATTTCCATATGGAGACCCTGCCTCCGGGAATCATTGACCATCGCGAGTGGACTCCTGACAACGGCCGCAACA
>CAVCRS010000058.1:0-8847 GCA_963604635.1 Faecalibacillus sp. | reverse complement strand
GTTTCCGGTATAGCGCAGCCACGGCTTCACCTTCGCATTTACCTTCGCACGGAAGGAGTAGCCGTCATAGATATCCTCGGAGGCGTTGTTGAACACGCCCTCGCGATAGAGGTAACGGCCGCTGACGTAGTAGTTGACCTTGTCGTTGCCGCCGTTGATGGTGACGTTGTGCTCGGTCTCCGGACGCACTTTCTTGAAGATGTAGTTATACCAGTCGAAGTTTCCGACATAGCGGTATTTCCCGGCTTCGTTCTTGTAAACCCACGGTCTGTCAGGATTTTCGGTCTTGTCGTTACGCCTGTCATAGAGCATCTGCATCTCATCGTCGGTGTACTGCCAGGCCGCATAGCCCTTCATTGAGCGTACCGAGAACTCGTTCGCGAGGGTCACGTAATCATAACCAGTGGTGATGAAGTCGGTGCTGGTGGTGTTGAAAGCCACGCCGCCGCGTCCGTTGTAGTTGATCTTGAACTCGCCGCTCTTTCCGTTCTTGGTGGTGATGAGCACGACGCCCGCCGATGCGGTCGCACCGTAGATGGAGCAGGCCGAAGCGTCCTTGAGCACGGAAACGGACTCGATGTCGTTAGGATTCACCTGGGAGAGCGAGGACTCGATTCCGTCCACGAGGATGAGCGGGCTGCCGGAGTTGAGAGATACCTGTCCGCGGATCTGGACTGAGTATTTCGAGCCTTCCACAGAGCCGTTGCCCATAGTCATAATGAGGGACGGGTCTGCACCCTGAAGTGCCTGGGCGACATTGGTGACAGGACGGTTGTTGAGGTCCTTTCCGCTGATTACGCCCACAGCTCCGGTGAGATTCACCTTCTTCTGCACGCCGTAACCTACGACTACGGACTCCTCGAGCATATCGATGTCCTGTTCGAGAGTTATGACAAGGCCGGCGGTCTGCGCTCCGAATGTGGAGACATAGTCGTTATAGCCCATCATCGACACGGTGAAAGCCGTGCCTCTGGCCGCCTTGACTGAAAAGCTTCCGTCGGAAGCCGTCATTACGACGGCATCAGTGCCGCCTTCCGCCGGGATGATCATCGCTCCCGGAACAGGGCCCTGCGCGTCCACAACCTTTCCGGTATAGACGCCCGAAGCCGCCGTGGTGCCGTCATCCTTGACGACCAGAACCATCTTCCCGTCGAGAACCGAGTGCATACCCGTTCCGGAAAGGATGGCGGACATAGCCTCAGTGAGGCTGACTCCACCCTCCGGCAGGGTCACCTTCCGGTTCACATCAAGAAGACTTTCGTTGTAGGCTACCGTCAAACCCGTCTGGTGTTCGACAGAGTCAAATGCCTGCCGCACCGTCATCGACCCCGAAGAGAATTTCACGCTCTGGGCGGAAAGTCCCACAGGAATCAGGACAGTCAATGCAAGCGCAATAAGAAAATGTCTTAATTGCTTCATAGGCTTTTAGTTTGTTGATAATTGTGTTTTATGTGTTTGTTTAACGGATATATACGCAACCGTTCTTTATCTCGTATCTCATTCCCGGAACCAGCTTGCAGATGGAGCGGAGCATCTGCGGAAGCGATTCGCCGTGTACGAACTTCGCGGTCAGCAGCATCGAGTCGTATTTCCCGGAGGTGACATACACGTTCAGCCCGTATTTTCTTTCGATCTGACGGACTATGGAATGGATGTTCTCAGACCTGAAGCACATATCCCCCCTGAGCCACGCCGTGTCCTCGGAGGCGTTCACCGGGGAAACGCTGAGCTCTCCGCTGTCCCTGCGCAGACTCAGGCGCTGGTTCGGAACGAGATAGACGTTTTCCTCCCCGCCCTTCACCTTTGCGGAGATGCTGCCCTCGCAGAGGGTCGCGGCAGTAACGGGAGATTCCGGGTAGGCGTCCAGATTGAATACCGTTCCGTGGACGCTGACTTCAAGGTCAGATGTGCTGACGGTGAAAGGCACGCTGTCGCTGTGGGTCACGCTGAAAACGGCCTCGCCGCTGAGATAGACCTGCCTTTCGGAGTCAGAGAATTTTTCGGGATATATGATTACCGAGCCGGCGTTGAGGCTCACCGCCGAGCCGTCCGGAAGGATGACTTCGCGGGTTTCGCCGTTACGGGTGGACACTTCGCAGAGGGCCACGCTCTGCTGGGCTGCCACTGAGGGCTCCATACGGGAATGTACCTTGAGGGTTATCCACGGCACTGCGACCAGAGTTATGCAGGCCGCGGCGGCTACAGCACAGATGCGCAGGAGCCTGTGTCTGCGGGAAATGTCTTTATTGTGCCTGTGAGCCGACTCCGCAGCTTCGGCCTTTGCCATTACGCTGCTGAATGCCTTGTCGAGAGTATCTTTGGAAAGAGTGTCGCCCTGATGGCTGTCCCACTGCTTTCTGGTGAAATTTTCTGTCATATTATATTATGTGGTAAGCTGTCGGGAGGCCGGGGATGCGCGAAACATCGGGGTCCAATCCCGTTCATCACATATAGGACAGAAAAAACAGGTTCTGCACCCAAAGAAATTTGAAGAAATTTTGTCAGACGGGGATTTTTCCGACGGGGTTCCGCCCGCGGGCGGCGGGAGATATTGGACGGCCCGGGCGGGCCGGCCGGACACAAAAAAAGATATTGTTCTTTCGAGCAATATCCTCCGAAATTGCGCCTTGACGGCGCGAAAGCGTGAATCGGACTACTCAGCGCTAGCCTCTGTGCAAGCTGTGGAGTCAGCGCAAGCTGTAGAATCGCAGCAAGCGGTGGAATCTGCGCAAGCTGTAGAATCACAAGCAGCCTCAACGCACTCAGTTGCCTCAGCCTCAGCGGCCTTGGCAGCCTTCTTGGAGTTGTTACCACAGGCAGCTGCAGCGAATACTACTGCAACGACTGCCAAAAACATAAATGCCTTTTTCATAATTATTGAATAATTAAACACGTCTATTTCTGGCCGCAAAAGTATAATTAAAAATTTTAAAAACAAAGATAAACTTTAAAAATCTAAAACTTTATCGTTTTTACTTTCAGAAAGTTAGACCTGTCCGGCGCTGCGCGGAAGCTTGAACACTTCCATATCGTAAATCCGTCCCCCGTCGATACGGAAACGAAGGGCCGTCCGCAAGGTCTGCCAGCCCATAAATCCCTCAGCCCCAGGGTTGACGGTGAGCATTTCAAATCGTTCGTCGTATATGATTTTCAGGATATGCGAATGTCCGCAGACAAAAATGTCGGGACGGAACCTTTCTATGAGCGCCCGCGCGCGGATGTCGTAATGCCCGGGATACCCGCCGATATGGATCATCAGCACCTTCATCCCGCCGCACTCGAAAAACTGATGTCCGGGATAGTCCGCGCGGATATCCTGCCCGTCGCAGTTCCCATACACGCCCACAAGCGGCTTGAAATCAGCTATCTGCTTTGCGAATTCAGCCCCGCCGCCGAAATCTCCGGCGTGCCAGAGACTCTCCACGGGCTCCAGAAATTCGCGGAATTCATCCGTGAAGACCCCGTGGGTGTCAGAAATAAGTCCTATATACATATTAAAAGGGCGCGTCAGCAACCCGGCACGCCCGCAAAAATCTACAATCTTATATATATGTTCTTCTTATACAGCGGCCAGAGGCAGCAGAAGATCACGAGGGCGAAGAGCACGGCATAGAGCAGGGAGGTGAGGTTGTTCTGAGAGAAGAACGCCGCACCCGGCTGACCGCCGATGAACTGATAGCTCTTTGCGAATACTCCGCTGAGAATGAACGCCATAAGGGCATTGGAACCCATAGCCTTGAACGGCTCGAAAATCTTGTGCGCACCGAGAATGTCCACGCAGAAAGTCAGGAAAGCGAGCACGACCATAGCCCAGCCGCCGGCGAAGAACACATAGGAAGCGCTCCAGAGCGGCTTGTTTATAGGAATCCAGTTGTCGAGGAACTCGGCGAACACGATGCTGATGATGCCCCAGAAGAAAATCCTGCAGACCATATAGCTTTCGGAAGCCTTCGGATTCGACGGATCCGACTCGCGGAGAGCGTTCGTACCCTTGATGAGTTTGCCTATAAGATAGCCCAGAAGGCAGGACGCCGCGGCGGTCAGAGACCCCAGAACTCCCTCAGGATCAAAGGCTGCGCGTGTTCCGTCAGCAAAGCGGTAGCCGTGATAAACGTGATTCTCTCCGAACAGCGCCACGTCGATTCTGCGCGACACGCAACCCTCGAGCGTAAATGCGCCCGGCTCGCGGCCGAAAATCAGCAGCACTGAAGTAAACACCACGCAGAGCACTCCGACGGCGATTCCGACTTTCTTCGGAGTCTTGAGCCAGACGGCGAGCAGACCCGCTATCAGATAAGCCATTGCAATCCTCTGCAGCACGCCGAGGATGCGTTTGCCGCCCATCCAGTCCAGCCACTCCTGACCGCCGAAGACCAGATGTCCGTCGCTGGTCGGGAAGAACGGGTAGCAGTTCAGCAGGAACCCCACGAGAAAAATCCCGAGAGCCCGCTTGATGACCTTGAAGGCGCCTGCGCGCGCATTTCCCTCGTACTTCGAGAAGGAAAAAGCCATCGCGACACCCATACAGAACACGAAAAACGGATACACGAGGTCGGTCGGCGTGCAGCCGTCCCAGGAAGCGTGGCCGAGCATCCCGAAGTGATGGGACCAGGAACCCGGATTATTTACGATGCACATAAAGGCGACCGTAATGCCTCTTAGCACATCAAGTGATTCGAAACGCTTTTTCATATGACAGTTAGTTTTAGTCCATAAAGTGCAGATACACAGCTTCCACGGCAGTCAGAGCCGCAGTCTCCGTGCGAAGGCGCGAAGCTCCGAGATGCACCGGAATGAAGCCAGCCGAGAGCGCCGCTTCAGCCTCGCCGCGCGAGAAATCCCCCTCCGGACCGATCAGAATGACTATTTCCGGCAGATTCTCTCCGCGGCCGGCCTCCAGCCGTCCAATCTCTCCCCGGCCGCTGTCGCGTCCAATCCCGTCCTCCGTATAAGCCTCCGCCTGACCCCCTTCCGCGAAACGCTTCAGCAGGGCCTGCTTTATCGAAATCCTCGGAGCCTCCTCATTCTCAAAGCAATAGGCTATGAGCCTGAGGGCCTCCTTCGGGGCTTTCTCTATAAAATCCTTCACGCTCAGCATCTCCCCGATCTTCGGGATGGCACCCTTCAGGGACTGCTTCGATGCCGAAAGCAGAACCCTCTCCAGGCGGTCGGAGCGGAAAACCTTCCTTTCAGAGCGCTCCCCTATCACCGGAACTATCTCATCCAGACCCAGTTCCGTACCCTTTTCGGCGAACCATTCATAGCGGTCGATATTCTTAGTCGGACACACCGCCATCGTCAGGCGGTAAGGATGGGCCCCCCAGTCCTTTTCGACACCGAGAACCCTGGCCCCCACTGCCTTTGGCGAAGCGTCCACGATACTGCAGGTATAAAAAGTCCCCTCCCCGTCGATGACGTGAATTTCATCCCCCTCGCGATGCCTCAGAACCCTCACGCAATGCGCGGATTCCTCCTCGTCGAGAGTGCAGAAACTCCCGTCCACCTTCCTGCTGTAGAATATCTCCATTATGCCCTTATGATTTTCACCTGTCCGTCCACCTCGACCTTTATGATCTGGGAGGAAATCCCCGTGGCGCCGCCCTCGAGGCCGGAATTCACGGTGTGACCCACTGCGGAACGGATTTCAGGGCTGATTTCTGCGAAATTCTTCGGAGTCGGCTCGCCGGAAATGTTCGCCGAAGTGGATACTATCGGCTTTCCGAAGCGCTTTACCAGCTCCACGCAGAAATCCGACATCGGAATGCGGATCCCGACGGACCCGTCCTCTGCCACCGCGTTAAAGGCGAGATAATGCCTGTCTCCCTTCGGAAGAGGCTCGCCCTCAGCAGGTTTCGGCCCGCAGATAGCCCCCGGATAGATGAGGGTCATAGGCTTGTCATTGACCTCAACGAGGTCGATGGCTATGTTCGGAATGACCTTTATGTATCTTGCGACCATATCCAGGTCGGAGGCGAGCAGCACGAGCGATTTGCTGTCGCTGCGCCTCTTGATTTCATAGACCTTCGCGACGGCAGCCGGGTCGGTGGCGTCGCAGCCCAGTCCCCAAACCGTATCCGTCGGATACAGAATAACTTCGCCCGCTTTCAGGGCTTTCAGGGCGGAATCCATCTCCGCGGCTATGTCTATTATCTTTCTTGCCATAACAATCTGTTTTTTTCTATTTCCGAAAGTTAGCAATTATTTATTTACCCGCGCATTACGGGCATACGGAAGCCCCGCTATCTGTCGAAAAGCGTTCCCTTTTTCCTCCAATATCTTATGAGCAGCCAGCCGAAGAGCATACCGCCGAGGTGGGCGAAATGCGCCACGCCGTCAGCCGTTCCGGCGATTCCGGTCAGGAGTTCGATGGTCGCGAAAATGATGACCATCCATTTGGCGCTCAGACTCACAGGCGGGAACAGCAGGGTGAGCCGGGACTGAGGGAAGAGCATCGCGTAGGCGAGGATGATGCCGTAGATGGCACCTGACGCGCCCACGGTAGGGGTCATCTTCAGGCGGGCGTAGCTGTCGGCAGCCTGAAGGGAGCCGTCGGCGAGGGCGCTCATATAGCTTGTGGCCTGCAGGTATTCCACTCCGGTGTGGAGGGCGGCGGCGCCGAGCCCGCAGACGAAGTAGAATATGAGGAATTTCTTGGAGCCGATAATCCTCTCCACCACACAGCCGAAAATCAGGAGGGTGTACATATTGAAGAAAATATGCCAGAAGCCTCCGTGCATGAACATATGGGTGACGTACTGCCACCAGTGGAAGAACGGGGATGTCGGATAGAAAAGCGCAAAGCTCTCATACATAAACTGTTTGCGCAGGATTGTCATCACGAACACCAGCACGTTTATGATTATGAGGTTCTTGGTGACAGTCGGAAGGCTGGAAAGGAAACCGCCTCCAGAAGAAGAGTTATTGCTGTCGTAATAGTAGTAGTCCGCCATTAGAATTTCTTGTCTAATTCATTGATAGGTAATAAACTGAGTATCCTGCGACCATTGGAGGTGTACTCGGGGTTGCTGCAGGCGAAGAGCGAATCCAACAAATGCTGTGCCTCGAGAGGATTCCTGACAGAGGCGGCTGACATCGCTCCCAGAAGGGCGAATTTCTCCGCCAGCGAGTTCTTCATCGCGGCGCTCACGGAGTCGGGGCCTTCGGACAGAAGCAGAAGCAGGTCGGATACCATCTTCTCCACTGCCGCCGCATCACAGGAATAGCCCTCAGGTACGCCTGAGACCACGATCGTGTCCGTTCCGAACGGGGAGATGTCGAAGCCGAGGGACGTCAGAAGGGATGAGTGTTCATCGAACAGAAGGCGGTTCTCCACGCCGACTCTGACCTGTACCGGGAAGAGGGACGACTGGGTGACGTGGGTGTCAGTGTCCAGGCTCGCAAGGAATTTCTCGAAAAGGATTCTTTCCCAGGCGCGGCGTATGTTCACGACCATAAGGCCGGAGCTTGCCTGGGTCACTATGTATTTTCCCTGAAGGATAAGTATCTGTGTGGTGGGAAGGACCTTGTCCTCGAAAAGGGCGCCGTAGTCCTGGGCGCGGTCGACGGCGCTGCGGTAAGAGCCGCCATAGTCCCGGGATGACGGGGCTGCATTGGACGCGTCAGCGGCCGGGAAAGTGTCTGCGGCGGGGACGGTGTCGGGGTTGGACGCGGAGCGGCCGGCGGAAGTCTGGGTGTCGAAATCGGAAGAGGCCGGCGCGAGGTCGAACGGGTTGAAATTCGGGTCGGTGCCGATGGACGGGGCCTGCGGCTGGCGGAACTCGTCGAAGTCGCGGCCGTACTGCGGCATCTCGACGCTCCCTTCGGTGTCAAAGTCTATGCTCGCACCGAACGCGTTCTGTCCCAGCGTTTTGCGTACGCTTGCGTAGATAACCTGGAAGATTATGGAGTCCTCCTCGAACTTGACTTCGGTCTTGGTCGGATGGATGTTCACATCGACGCTCTCGGGCGGGGTCTCGAGGAAGAGGAAGTACGACGGCGTGAGTCCGGGGGCGGTGAATTCCTCGTAGGCCTTCATCACGGCCTTGTGCAGGTAGGCGCTGCGGAAGTACCGGCCGTTCACGAAGAAGAACTGGTTGCCGGCGGTCTTGCGGGCCGTGTCGGGGCGTCCGATGAATCCGTCGAGATTCACTGCGGCCGTGCGTGCGTGGATATCGACCACTTCAGCCGCCACTCCCCCGCCGAGCAGGTCCGTGATTCTGAATTTCAGGGACTTGGCCGGCTTCAGCACGAAAATGTCGTGGCCGTTGTGGCTGAGCGAGAATCCGACTTCGGGACGGGTCAGGGCGACGCGCGTGAACTCCTCGACGATGTGCTTGAGCTCGACATTGTCGGACTTTAGGAACTTGCGGCGCGCCGGGACGTTATAGAAGAGATTTCTTACCGCGAAATTGCAGCCCTTCGGGGCTGCGCACTCCGTGCGGGACTTCAGCTCCGATGCCTGCATTATGACTTCCGTGCCGGTCTCATCCTGCTCGCGGCGGGTTTTCAGGCAGACCTCGGCGACGGCGGCGATGGATGCGAGAGCTTCTCCGCGGAAGCCGTAAGTGCTTATGGCAGAGAGGTCTTCAGCGGTGGCGATTTTCGATGTGGCGTGGCGCTCGAAGCAGAGCACCGCGTCATCCGGAGACATTCCGCAGCCGTTGTCGATGACCTGGATGAGCGTGCGGCCGGCATCGGTGATGACGACGGTGACTTCGCTTGCGCCTGCGTCCACCGCGTTCTCCACCAGTTCCTTGACCACCGAGGCAGGCCTCTGTACGACCTCTCCGGCGGCTATCATATCGGCAATGTTGCCGGGAAGAATCTGCAGTCTCGGCATTACAGGAG